>JAVHLM010000029.1 GCA_031082125.1 Candidatus Eremiobacterota bacterium | reverse complement strand
TTGTGTCCACAATCTCCCACAGGCATTTTCATTGCGAGTTATGCAGGGCTCTCTTCCCTCCGCTTTGAAATTCTGCCCTTTTTCCGCTATAATGGTAATGACCATATCTGTCAAGGGGGAGGCCGAACTGATGCCCGAAGTGAAGCGACTTCGCGCTGCGAGGGGAGCCGCGCTGGCCACGGTGCTCATGGTGGTGGCAGTAGCCCTTGTGCTTGTATTTGTTCTCGCCGGCGTGGGAATCTTTCACCTCAACGTGGCGAAGCGCCTTGAGAACCAGATCCATTCCCGGAACTGCGCTGATGCGGCAATACAGCTCGCCCTGGAAAAGATCCTTACCGCCGATGCCACAGGCGTGAGCGTCCCTGACGTGGTAGTAGTGCCGGAAACCCTGGAAGGCGCCACGGCGGTGCTCACCTTCAGCCAGTCCGAGGCAGCGACCCGCAAGATCCCTTATTCAACAAATAATATCTCCAATAAGGATTCATCGGTATTCGGGTGGAATAACACCGTGGTTCCGAGGAGCGGCATTCACCTCGTGGGCGCAGGCACATGCAGGGGCGTCACGAAGACTGTAGAGGCCGTTATTTCCGCGCCTCCCTTTACATTCTGCGTGGCCTCCTCGGGCAAGTTCAAATCCGAGGGTGATTTTCTCGTCGCTTCCACTGAGAGAGGAGCAGATCTGAGCCATGGCCTCGATCTTAACAACCTGGGCCCCGCCCACATGGTGGCAAACAGCACTGCTGATGACGCCATATCCCTTTTCGGCAAGGGGAAAATAACCGGCGATGTGAAGACCTCGGGCAACATCTCCATTGATTCAAGAGCGGAAGTGCAGGTCCTCGGCGCAGTGAGGGTCCATGAGGATCCCTATGATATCCCGTGCCTCGATTTCACCAAGTATGATCCCTCATCAAGAAGTGAGCTCCAGAACATTTCCAGCTATCTCTCAAGCCCGACGCTCGAAGGCTTCTGCAAGGTAAATGACACCCTCAATGTGAGCGGCGACCTGGGCCTGAACGGCGCCCTTCTCTACGTGACGGGAAACCTCAACGTGGCAGGGGGGATCAAGGGCTCGGGAGCCGTGGTATGCGACGGGAGGGTGACAGTAAGCAGGGGTTCCGACGTGGCGACCGATAATCTGGCCGTCACGCTGTCGAAGGGAGATATGACCATAGGCGGCGCCGGCTCAAAGGACTATTCCTATTTCCAGGGAGTGGTGTACACCGAGGGGAGCTTCAAGGCTGAGCAGGTAAATATCACGGGCGTGCTGATTTGCAGCAGGCCCGCCGGAACCTCCCCTTCAACGGACAAAACGGTGACCATCTCCAACAGCAACCTTATCGTGATGCCAAATTACGTGGTGCCCGACAATGCTCCCGGTGCGGGAATGATCACGACGGCCCAGCTTCTTGAGGCAACCATGCCCAGGATGCAGCCGGCACCGCCGCCGGAAATCACAGACTGGTTTCGCAGCGGTGATCCCTCCCTGCAGAAGCTCTTCACCATAAGGGAAAACGCTGACGGAACGATATATTACGAGATATGGAACGATACCGGGGGCGCAAGCAAGACCATCTCATCCTTCACGGATATCAACTGCTTCATTGAAGGGATCTGCACCGACGGCACGAGGACCCCCTGGTATCACAAGTTTCCTCCCATACCGCAGATAAGCGCCCCGGTGAGGGCTTTTGCCGAGAAGTACCTTGAAGGCCCTCCGGCGCCTGCCTATGTGAACCTCATCAAGAAAGATCTCTGCTCGTTCGTGAGCCTCAAGGATCGCATGAGGGTCATAGTCTGGAGGGAGCTGTGAGCATGGCGGACGCTCGCGGCGCCTTGGCGGGAAAAAAGCCCCGGGAAAAAGGCCTGAGCCTCCTCGAGGTCCTCTTTACCTTTGCACTGCTGAGCCTTATCATGATGGCCCTCTTCAATGTCTTTCCCGGCACTCTCATGGCGGTCCGCCATGCTGAGCACCGCCTCGTGGCAGCCACCTTCGCCCAGTCCATGCTTGAGGGGAAAAGGGTGCTCTCCTTCAGCACGATTGATGATCCCCCTCTTTCCGAGGACAGGCCCGGTGACGACGGCACCATATATCATCTCGTCTTCGAGGTTTTTGACGTCACAGGCGCCAACACTCTCTATCTCAAGGGGATAAGGGCAGCTGCCACCTGGCAGGAAAAAGACAAATCCTATACCATCACCGAGGAGCAGTATGTATCGGCTGTTGAGCATTAGGCGCAGGGCTTTCACCCTGCCGGAGATCATAGTCTCACTGTTCCTCACTCTGCTGCTCCTCACGCTGCTGGTGTCCTTCCTGGTGCCCTGCCTTCGCGCCACCCAGACAGGCACAATCCGCGTGGAGCTCCAGCAGGAGAGCCTTCTTGCCCTTGGCAGGGTGATGGCTGACCTGGAATCCACGGTGACAGCCGCCATCACCGTCCAGGCGTCGGGCTCAAGCCCCGAGACAGGCCCGGTGTATCTCGCCGTCATCCCTGTTGAAAGCGTAAACAGCGACGGTCTCCAGGTCTGGAAGCAGTCAATAGTGCTCTACTACTGGAAAGAGGCAGGAAGCCCCCTTATCAGAAAGGAGTGGACGCCCTCGTCGCCACCTTCCCTGGGCCTTGTATCGGGCGATATAAAGCCCACGGTGGTGACCAACGCCATGATGAGCCAGATTGCCAGCGAGACAGCCCTCAGGGGAAAAATCCTGGCCCGTGACGTAAAGGAGTTCAGGGTAAAGAGCCTCACCACTTCCCTTTCCCTCTCTTCCCCCATTGAAGTCTTCATTTCTCTCGAGAGGAGAGGGGGGACAGGAAAAAAAGATGCGGAAAAGTTCTCCCTCGCCAGGAATGTGACTCTCAGGAATGAATTATAGAAGACCATGAGGGCTCGTACCTGCCTTTTTGTCATCCCGTTCATAATGATCATCTTTGTCCTGGCCCTGTGGCACTGCCCTGGCACCCCGGCCTTCACAGCGCCTCAGGGAAGCGCTTTTTCCCTCACCGTGAATACCAGTCCTCAAGGCGCACCCCTTTTCGTGAGCTATGAAAAAGCCGGCAGCCAGATCCCCCTGGGCCTGTCAGGCGCGCCTGTGCTGCTTGATGCCGCCGCAGTAAGAGCCAGTGGTTCTGCCACCATCTCCATAAGGCACCGTGATTTCCTTGTGAAAAGCATTGAGCTTGACGCTTCCTATCTCGATACCCATGCAGTCTATCCGCCTGAGGGCGCCGAAGTGCTTGATAAGGGCATCCGCAGTGTGACTTTCCTCACAAGCCCCTCCGGGGCCCGTGTCTTCCAGCACGTTTACGGCAGCGGCGAATCCAGGCAGGCCATCGGCGTATCGGGGCATCCCCTTCCATGGGAGCTGAAGAAATACCGCGAGGGGCAGAATGTCACCATCGGTTTTGACCTCTGGGGCTACCGATATATGGAAAAGCCTGTTCCTGCCTTTGCCTTCAACGATCCCGGCCATGGGGATGCTTACCTGTACCCGAAGGACGGAGTCCCCATGAAGCTTGAGCCCAAAGTTCCCCTTCTCATCGATGCTTATTACGGTGCAGGAAAGCATCCTGTTGCCGCGGTGCTCATCGCCGCGTCGGTTGCGCTTGCGGTCTTCGGCATCATCCTCCCGTGGCGCCGCTCAGTGAAAAACAGGCTTGAAAAGGCAGCGCTGTGGGAAGCCATAGCCTCAAGGTCCCAGGTGGACGATCCCCTTTTCGGCCGGCGCCTTGGGAGATACAGGCTCGTTGAGAAAATAGGCTCGGGGGGGATGGCAGCCGTTTACAGGGCCGTGCCCGAGGGAACCCTCCGGGAGGAAGAGAGCGTGGCAATCAAGGTCATTCATGAAGAAGCCAACAGTGATGAGGAGTTCTGCGAGCGCTTCAAAAGGGAGATGCACATCACGGCAGCGATGAATCACCCCTGCATTCTCCGCGTGCTTGACTATGGCGATGAAAAGGGCACCCTTTACCTTGTCATGGATCTCCTCAGGGGCAAGGCGCTCTCGGCGTCGATCCCGGAAAAGGGGATGGACCTCGCCACCTTCGGCTCAGTGTTTGTTCCCCTTCTTGAAGCGGTGCACTATGCCCATGGGAAGGGCATCGTGCACCGCGATCTCAAGCCTGAGAATATATGGCTCGAAGATGACGGGAGAGTCATTGTCATGGATTTCGGCATCGCAAGGAGCAGAAAATTCAGCACCATCACGGTAAAGGGAAAGGTCATGGGGACACCGACCTATATGGCTCCGGAGCAGATCACGGGGAAAAAGCTTGATGCCAGGGCCGACCAGTATTCCCTCGGCATCATCGCCTACCAGCTTCTCTGCGGCAAGCCTCCCTTTGTCGATGATGAGCTTATCAACATTATCTATATGCATGTGACGGACGATCCAGTGCCAATTGCGAGCCTCTGCCCTGATCTCCCGCTCGAGGTGGCCGCTGTCGTGATGAGAATGCTGGAGAAAGACAGGGATAAGCGTTTCGAGGACCTGCAGTCTGCCGCCGATTCCCTCAGAAGAGCCCTCGGGGAGCCTGCCGGGCCTGTGCCTGAAGGGAAGAGGGCGCCTTCATGAGCAGGATAATGGAGTTCATAGATGAGTTCGCCGCTCCGGCCACTTCATCGGCAGATCTTGTAATAGCCTTCCGCGAGCTTGCCGCCCTTCACAAAGCTTCAATAAACATACAAAGGAGCTTCCAGATTCTTGCCGATCAGGGTGAGAACAGGATGCTCCGAAGGGCTTTTAACGGCTGCGCCCGCCTCGTGCAGTCCGGCCAGGGTATTGCCCGCGCAATGTCCTCGTTCCCGCTGGTCTTCCCCGAGCTCTATGTGAAAATGATCGATATCGGCGAGCGGTCTGGGAAGCTTGAGCTTATGCTGGAAAGAGTCGCGATCCACGCGGAAAAGGAGCGCGAGCTTACCATGAAAGTCCAGTCTGCCCTCATCTATCCCCTTTTTGTGGGCTTTCTCTTCCTGCTCTTCCTTGTTGTCGGGCCTGCCTTCATGTTCAAGGGGATTTATGAGTTCCTTGAGTCCCTCAAGATTCCCCTTCCTTTCCCCACAAGGCTCCTTATCATGGCCTCGTCGCTGATACGCTCCCCGGTGGTGATGATACTTTTTCCCATACTTGCCGCGGGAGCCGCAGTGTTGTTGAAGACCTTGTGGCAGGATGACCTCTGGCGCGGAAGGCTCCAGGCATTCTTTTACAGGGTTCCTGGCGTGGGCACGGCTCTGCGCACCGCCGAGACAGCCCACTTCGCCCGGACGCTTGCCATAATATTTGATGCGGGGATTCCCCTCATCAAGGGAGTCGAGATCGCGAGGCAGGGCACCACCACGGTGGCTCTTCAGCAGAGGCTTGAGATCATGAGGACAAGCCTCGTTGAGGGCGAGTCGGTCAGGGAAGCTCTCGAAAAAACGGAATTCTTCTCCCCTCTGATGCTGAACCTTGTCGAGGTGGGAGAGCAGTCGGGGAAAATGGGGCAGATGTGCACTAAAATCGCTCTCATAAGCGAGCAGAACCTGGAGCAGGCTCTTGATGTCGCCATATCGGTGATGCAGCCCTTTTTTCTGCTCGTCATGGGACTTGTGGTGGGATTTGTCGTGATTGCCACGATGGCCCCGATGGTGAAAGTCGTGGAAAGCATCCTCTGAAGGCTATATTTCCGGATCAGTCCTGGAGCGGGTCCACTCCTTGCCTCCACCCCAACCGCCGGTCTGTTTCACCAGGACCAGCCTGTCGGGATATTTTATCTCAATCACGAGAGTCCCTTTTGAGTAGGCCGTGCCCTTGGGGATATCTATCCAGTCAAGGAATACCGTCTTGTCCTGCACTTTTCCGTGGGCAATGTTGGCCCAGGTGGGCGCGATAGGGTCGTCCTCGGCATACCAGAAGAGTTCGTCATTGATCTGCCTTATGTAGAAGGTGCCGATATTTCCTGTCTCCCAGTATCCTGTGAGATCAAAGGGAGTATCGGCTGGTGCAGGCTGCGGGGCCAGGGCAGCCAGCATGATCAGGAGCGCGGCAAGAGCGGTTTTTTTCATGATATCCCTCCATTCCCTTGATTGACCTGATAGATTCACGGCTTCTGCAGTGAATACCTTCTTCTTCCTACGCCGCCTGTCTTCCCTGCGGCACACAGAGAGGGAAAATCCCTCTCTCCACGAAGTTTCATTATACTGACGCATATCATACTCTCAGGTATAATGATGCCGTCTGGTATGCTCTGTGAATATAAGCTGCTCAATGCGTTTTTGACAAGAAAGCCACCGGAGGGAGGCAGTATGGGCAAGATAGACACCTATGAGCTCGCCAGGCCGCCACGGTCTGTGCCGCTCACCATCTTCATCAAGCTGCTTTTCGGCGGCTCATTGAATATAGTCGCATGGATCATCTTCGGCTTCTCAATGATATTCTACTGGGGCCTCGTGATGAATGCCGATCTTACAAGCCTCATATATCCCTCAGGCAGCTTCAGGACGGCCAGGGGCCAGATCATGGCCATCAGGGACACAAGCTTTTCCGAGGGAGGAAGCGAATCCCATTCGGGGACTCCAATCGTGGCTTACCATTTCCGCTTCAGCGGGCCCGATGGGAAAGCCCATGAGGGCGTCTCCTATTCCCTGGGGGGACATGTCCCTCACATGGCGGAGAATCCTTCGGAAGGGAACGAGGTGACGGTTCTCTTCCAAGAGAGGAACCCTGCGGTATCGAGAATTGAGGGGCTCCGCCACAGGCCTTTCACCTGGCCCGTGGTGTTTGTGGCGCTTTTCCCTTCCCTTGGCCTTGGCCTGGTCACTTTCGGCTTTCTCAGCGGCTTGAAAGCCAACCGCCTGATGGTGGGAGGCTTCCCGGCGCTGGGAGCGCTGGTGTCAAATGAGCCTACCAATATGACAGTGAACAACAGGCCTGTCTATGCCCTTACCTTTGAATTCGAGGCGAGAAACGGCAGGAAGTACCGCGTCAACGAGAAGACCAACGAGCCTGAAAAGCTCGAGGATGACCCGTCGGAGCGGCTCCTTTACGACGGGGAGAATCCTTCATATGCCGTGATGTTTGACAGCCTGCCGGGATCACCGGCCATAGATGCCAGGGGAAATTTCGTGGACCGCAGCCCTCTCGGCGCCCTGGCGGTCCTGATCGCTCCGGGAATCACCATTGCAGGCCATGGCCTTTACGCCCTTCATGCTTGTTTTCACCTGTTTTAATCTTTCCTGTCATGGGTTACGGAGCCATCGCCCTCGATGGGGATGGGATTCCCCAGAAAGCGGGGTCTGGGCTTCACGAGGTGCACATTAAGAAAATCCTTTATCCGCGCTACCGATTCCCTCATCTGGAGTCCCTGAAGCTCCGCAGATGGATACTTTCGCCTGTCAGCCTTCACGCCATGGGCGTCAATTCCCAGCATGCGGGCATTATAAATGCTGCGGGCAAGGTGAAACTCCTGGGTCACTATAAGGGCCGTCTTGATGCCGAAGACATCCCTCGCCCTGTACATGCTGTCATAAGTGCAGAAACCCGCGTGGTCCATGAAAATATCGCGGGGAGGCACACCCAGGTCCTCAGCCATGCGGCGCATGGAGTTCACCTCGTCATAGTCATCGAGGCCATGGTCACCTGACATGACAAGCTTTTTCACCTTGCCTTTCCCGTAAAGCTCCACTCCCGTGATTATCCGGTCCTCGAGCATGGGGCAGGGCACTCCCCCGGGATCGACGTAAGCTCCCAGCACAATTGCCGCCTGGGCTGCCGGCGCACTGTCGGCGTCACAGGTGTGGTGGAGGCCCAGGCGCTTCACGCGGAAGTTTATTGCCAGGAAGGCAATGACACCGGAAAGAAGGAGAGCTCCCGTCACAAATATCCATTTCCTGTGGACAGGGATCAGTGCAATGGCTTTTTTTATCATAGTTTTTCAATGAGGCGCCGTTGATCAATAGAGAGAATCGATTATCTCCTTCTGGTCTGTTGACTCCAGCTTCCTGTACCAGGAGTTGGTGATTGTCTTGTCGCTGTTTGAGCTTTTCCATGTCACCTTGATGACATAGGTACTTCCGATGGCGGCACCGCTGCAGTAAAGCTCCTTGTAAGGGTCGCCTGTGTCGGTGTACCACTGATTCCACCAGTACTTGCTGGTATATCCCCACTCGTTCACATCGACCCGGGAGACCCAGTACCGGTGGCTTCCATTTACCACCGTATAAGCATTCACTCTCATGGTGCCCCTTCTGATATTCTGGACATTTTCCTTCGGGGGGGGCTTACTCTCAGGGGCGGCCTTTACGGCCACGGCCTGGGGCGAAGAGCATTTCCGGGCATCCTTTGTCCCTGCCTGCGGTGGCAGGTCGCTTTTCGCTTCCACAATTGATGATGAAGGCTCACTCACGGTGGGACGCACCTTGCAGGCCTGTACGGCAGTTTCGCAGGACGCGGCTGATGAGGGTGAGGGGGGAGTGGTTTCAGTGGTCCTGGAAGAAATTTCCTGTGTCTTTGCCGAGGTGAGTGATATCGTCGAAAGGGCGGCTTCCCCGGGAGGCGGCGGTGTGGATCTGACCTTTATGCTCACCAGGTCCCGTGCATTCCTGGCCGGGGCCGTTGATGAGAGCGTATCAGTAATCGCCTGCGCCGCAATTCGTGCCTTGAGCTCCCGGCTCTTCATTGAACGGTTGCCAGCATGGGAGCCGGGCATAAGGATATGGTTCACTGACGTCACCATCAGGCCCAGGAGGGCGGCAACGAGCAGTACGAGGGCTATCAAATCGTTGGATATGGTCATTTCCCCACTTGTCCGGGCTCTTCTCGCGGAGCCTTTTGTCTTCGTGTTCATCTCTCTATCCCCCATGCAGTTTTATAATGACGCACAGTATACTCTTGAGTATGGCACAGAGGTGCCTTGCCGTCCGCTTCCATGATAGGGGCGGGAGAGGCAGGAGTCATCATCATGCCGGCAAGTGGTTCCATGAGGGCCCTGAGATGATAATGGGGCCTGCAAGATGCGCTCCTGGGCCTTCCAGGGGAATTACTGGATGAGATGGAATACTGATCCCCATATTTCAAGAAAGGGGGATCTTCTGTGGACAAGATAAAACTGGGTAAGCATGCCTTTCCTTATCCTATGCCCATGGTGGTGCTTGGCACCATGGTGGGGGGGAAAGTGAACTATATGGCCGTGGGCTGGGTTTCAAGGGTGAACTACAGCCCCCCCATGATCGGCGTGGCCCTGGGCAAGGTCCATCACACCAACAAGGGCATAAAGGAGCACCGACAGTTCGGACTGAGCATTCCATCCCTCGATCTCATAAGGGAAGTGGATTACACTGGCATTGTATCAGGCGCCAAGACTGACAAGTCCGGCATGTTTCAGACATTTTTCGGTGACCTTCCTTTTGCACCCATGGTAAAGGAATGCCCCCTGGCCATGGAATGCAAGGTCGTGGAAGTGGTCGAGCTTCCCTCAAATGAGCTTTTCATCGCTGAGATCACGGAATCTTACTCCGAGGAGCGTTTTCTGTCAGAGGGGAAGCCTGATGTGAAGAAAATCAACCCCTTTGTGCTCACCATGCCAGACAATGGCTACTGGCAGGTCGGTGAATACGCGGGGAAAGCCTGGTCAATAGGCAAGGAGCTTAAAAAGCTGTAGCATGCCGGGCGGTTCAGTAAGGGTCTTTCTCGAAAAGGCCGTTCTTTATGTTGACGGGGTGGGCGCCGCCGCCCTCAAAGTCCCCGAGGGAGCCGTCATCCAGGACCCTGAAATGGCCCTGGCCCTCCTTGCTTCCCCTTATCTTATAGACCTCCAGCCTGTTCTCGCTGAAGGTGAGAGGAGTATTTTCCCTGAGGACCTGGGGCCTTCCGTGGGCGCTCAGGAAGTAGGCGCAGCCCTCCTTGTCGTTTTCGGAGCCTGACCAGATTTTTCCCGTCCCGTCGGCCTCGACGGTGACGGCAGCCTTCTCGTCAAGGGCTATCACCCTGGGCTTTTCAGGATCCTGCGGGTAACGCTCTTCAATCATCCTTGCAAGGAAAGTGGCTGACCTTCCCATCCGGTCCCTCTTGTGAAAATGAGAGTCCGTGATGACGTGGGTCATCCCGGGCATGGCGAGAAAATCCGCCCTGAGCGTCACTTTCTCGTGAAAGGGGTTCTGGAGGGCCTCGCATGAAGTGACGCCGTCGTTCTCGGCGGAGTAAAAAAGGCCGGCCATGCTGTGGCAGCCGGCGCTCGTGCCTCCTATGGGCACCTTTTTCTCCCCGGCGAGGTGGTTTATGGCATCTTCAACCTTGGTGCCGTTCCAGTACTTGTAATAGTTCCACTGGTCGCCGCCGGCGATGAACAGGGCTTCGGCATTTCTGATGGTCTCAGCCGTATAGGCAGAGTCAGCCTTTTCACGGCTGTCGATTACCAGGGTCTCTACGGAGTCCACACCGCCCAGCTCGCGGTAGATGTAATCGTTGTAGTCGCTTGAATCGGTGGCTCTTATGACCACAAAGTCGCCGCCGCCGGATTTCTTTATCATCCATCTCATTGCGCCGTCCACTTCGGTGCTCCCGCCCATCAGGCAGAGGCCCGGTTCTGCCGGCGTGGTGACGTCCTTCCTGCTCCCCGTGAGGTAAGTAGTGATGCCGTCAATCACTTTTTTTTCAGCGGGAGCCCTGGCCGAATTCTTGATCTCGACGGTATCTTTTCCCGCGAGAAGCTCATCGCCGCCGCCTGGCTGCGGGGTGGAAGCCCCTGCCTGATGCCATTGAATGCTCTGCTCTACCCTTGATATCTCCATGACTGCCTGTGTCCTCTCCGGGTCTCCCTTCAGTATACCTCCCCCTGCGGGTCCAATCAATAAAAAAATTGTTAATATACTGACGGCAGATCTATTCATAGCCCCATGATCTCAGAAGATCCCTGCGATCCTTCCATTTCTCCTTGATCTTGACCCAGAGGTCGAGATAGACTTCCTTCCCCGTGTGTTTCTCAAGCTCAGCGCGGGCAAGCGTTCCTATCACCTTGAGGAGCCTCCCCCCTTTGCCGATGATGATGCCTTTGTGGCTTTCCTTTTCAACATAGATGATGATCCGGAAATAGAGACTGCCCGCTGCTTTGCCTTCGCGGAATTCCTCGGTGTGCACAAAGACTCCATGGGGCACTTCCTGGCGGGTTTTTAAAAGAATTTTCTCCCGGGTGAGCTCTGCGGCGAAGAGCTCCATGGACTGGTCCGTCGAGGTGCCTTCGGGGAAATAGCAGGGGCCTTCGGGGAGGTGCGTGAGCAGCACTTTCTCAAGCTCCTCGAGGCCTGTTCCGGTGAGGGCGGAAACGGCGAAAGACTCCATGAAAGAGGCAAGCTCATTATATTTCTCACGGCACGCGGTGATTGCCTCGGCAGCTACCAGATCCACTTTGTTAAGCAGGAGAAAAAGCTTTTTTCCCCCTGCGGTGATGGCCTTCAGGATTCGTTTCGCCTGCCCGTCCTCATCATCGCAGGGTTTTGAGGCGTCAGCCATAAAGAGGATCACGTCGGCTTCATAGCTCTCCTGGCGGTAGATTCTCTCCATGAAGGAATCAAGCTCGCTCCTGGGCTTCCTTACGCCAGGGGTGTCCACGAAGACCATCTGCCAGCCCTTCCCGTTTTTTATCCCCATTATCCTGTGCCGTGTGGTCTGTGGCAGGGGAGAGGTGATGGCCACCTTCTGCTGGACCAGGGCGTTCACAAGCGTTGATTTCCCCACGTTGGGCTTTCCCACTACGGCGATGAAGCCCGAGTGAAAGCCTCCATAGTCAAGTCCTGCTGAAAGGTCCAAGGTTACTTTTTCTCCTTCCGGAAGCTCTCCTGCTCTCCGAGGGGAAGCTTCTCGAATTCGCCTATGTAGCGGAGCACCGCGTCGGACCAGCCATCAATGTGGTGCCATGTGCCGTAAGCTATGCCGTTCTTGTAAGAGGCTACATTGATCAGGTAGTTGCGCCTGCCGAAAGCCCTTGCTCCCGCCGGCTCATCGCCCTTGGCTATGCCGCAGTCCTGCTCGTCGGTAATCACGATTATCCTGTCGGCGTCCTTTTCTTTCTCATAGACATAGTCCATGACCTGCTTCAGAAAAATCCCGCCGCCTCCAAGGGGCTTCGTGAGGCTATAAATGGCGTCAGAGAGTGAGAAACCGCGCCTTTCAGGAACGCGCTCTGTCGCATGCACCCTTCTGCCGTCATCTCCCGCCGTGGCATAGATAACGGGCTTTTCGCAGAGCTCCCGCACAAGCACGGCAAGTGCGCAGGCAACCTTTGCCCTGTCCATTTCGGAGTGCGCCGACACCCTGCCGTAGTACATGCTTCCTGAGACATCTACGATAAGGATTGTCTTCCCAGGCAGCTTTTCGGCCCCCTCCAGGCTCCTGAGCATGGCTTTCTCGATGGAGCCCTCCCACTGGGGAGCGTGGCGCGCTGCCGAGACGAACCTGAAGGGGAGCACTCTCTCCCCATGGATATGCTCCAGGGCATCCTTCACAAGCTCTTCGTCAACTTTCGCCTCAAGCATATTCCTCAGGTTCCTGAGAAGCGCCATGGCGCCGAGCTTTTTTTCCCTGAGAAGGCGCTCCCAGCTCTCCTTTTTGTCCTTGCCTGCCGAAAGGTTCACCTCCCACGTATCAGGCGCTTCCAGGGTTTTCCCTGCCAGGCGCTTCCATATCTCCGCCTGTTCGTCATTCCGGGGCTTGGGGTGCACCAGGAACATCACGTCGCGGAGGGTCACCAGGCCGCCGCGGTTGTACTTGGCAAGCTGGTAGGCGTCAAACCTGGGGAAGGCCAGGGCGAGCCCTTTCTTTACCTGTTTTGAAAGAGGCTTTTTCCCCTCATTCCAGTAAAGGGCAAGAAACTCGCCAAGCTCATCGGCGCGCTGGATTATCTCCCCGAGGACCTTGGCGACGAAGGGCCTGTGGCGCTCGGAACGGGCCATCTCCCTCGCTATCAGGAGGGGCATATGGCGGAGCTTCATCTGAATGCGGGCTTCAATGGCAAGCGCCGCGACCTTTTCGGGCTCCACCCTGCTCACGAGGGACTGTACGCGGCTCGCGATGCTCTCGCCCTCTTCGTAGAACTGGTCTTCCCAGAGCATTGTGGCGAGGACCGAGCGGCGGAGCTCAAGTTCGGGGGAGATTTTTACCGCCCTGGCCCCTTCATGGGTCCTGGGAGGAGCGGGATCTTTCCTGTTCATCCTTGCCATTGTCCCACCTTCTTTCCCCTGAAAAGCACAGGGATATCTATATACTGATGCCGGGGAACAGGCGGAGCAGGCCGTTTTTCCGACGAAGTATCCCGCTCCTTCACCACCGGCAGCCCAATTATAACCGCCACCGGAAGCGCTGTCAATAGAGAGGGGGAAGCGGAAGGCCTCAGCTTTTCACCACTGATTTGATGTAGTTCTGTATGTGGGCCCGCTGCTTGGGGTCATTCCCGGCGAACTCGCCGCCGTAGGTGTAGCCTGCCAGGTCCTTGCGCTCCCACAATACGGTGATGATGGATTTGACGACTATGCCGCCGGCGTAAAGAGCGAGCTCAAGCTTTGAACCCGGTTTGAAGGGCTCCCGCGCTTCGAATCTCACGCCGCTCATGCTGATCTCGGTGAGCCTTATCTGGGCGGGAGGGCGGCCGGCAGAGTAAATGAAGGTGGATTCACTTATGGAAGTGCGAGGGGCCTTTCTCTTCTCGGTAAAAGCAGGCTTTTTCTCCTCTACGGCAACCTCTTTTTTCCTGAAGAGGGCATCAAGCAGTCCCATTGTGGCTCCTTCCGCGACCAGTTCTTCTTCTCGTGCTCTTTATAGGGTTTTTACCTGCACCATTGATAGTTATTTTTCAGCCCCATTATACCATATGGGCATGGCCGCGTCCATCGGCCCCCGGAGTGATATCATGAGATCTTGATGAGCTCGTAGCTCATTGAGCCCAGGCCGATTTTTTCCCCATGGGCTATCTGAATCAAGGCGTCCTGCTTGGGATGGGAGAGCTCAGCCACGCTTTTCCCGAAGGCCCTGGCGGTGAGGTCAAGCGTTGCTTTGTCTATGGCCACGGCATCTGTTGAGGCAAGTACGCCTATATCAGCGACGAATCTTTCGTCGGTGTTCATGCAGTCGCATTCCGGTGTCATACCTGTCAGGAGGTTGATGAAAAGGCACTTCTCTCTCTTGTTCAGTATGACACCCAGGGCATATTCGGCCATGCTTTTCTGCATGAAGCCCGCCTCCTTGCCCCAGTCGTACTTGATGGCGTCATAACGGCAGACGGCAAGGCATTCTCCGCAGCCGATGCAGCGGCTGAGGGCAATGAAAGCCTTTCCCCCCTTTTCGCTTACCGCCTGCCGGGGGCACCAGCGCAGGCACTTGCGGCAGAAGCGGCAGAGCTCTCTGTTGACTTCAGGCTTCATTGCCGAGTGCTGCCTCATTTTCCCCTTTCTGCTCGCCAGGCCCATTCCCAGAGTCTTGATGCAGGCGCCCAGCCCCGAGACAAGATGGCCCGTCACGTGGGCCACGGCAATGAGGCCGTCAGCACTTATAATCTCGCCGGCAATCTTCACCCTGTCAAATAGCTCGCCATTGATGGCAACCTCGGCTTCCGTGTTTCCCAGGAGCCCGTCGGCCATGATGAAGGGTGCCCCGGTCTTCTCGATACCGAAGCCATGCCGGTGGGCCAGGAGAAGGTGCTTCACGGCATTCTCGCGCTCGCCTTTGTAAAGTGTTGAGGTCTCGGTGATGAAGGGGTTTCCCTTGCACTCCCTGACCTTGTCCACCAGTTTCTTTATGATCTGGGGCCTCATGTAAGTCTTGGACATCTTTTCGCTCACATGGACCTTGATTGCCACAAAATCCCTTTCATGGAGAGCCCTGCCGAAACCTGATGCATCATAGACTTTCGCCGTGGCCTTTGCCTGCTGCACCGCCGATGCGCCATCACTGAGCGGGGCAAAATATACTTCTGAAGCCATTTCTGCACCTCACATTCCATAAGCCTGCTTGATCAATTCCAGGATTCTTTGGAGCAATGCCATAATTCTTTATACAGCAACAGTCCTTTCTCCTTTTTCCTTATGGCCCATGGCCGGTTGCCGGCAGGGGAGGGCCATGGATTCAAGGCAAAGAAAAAAGAAGCAGATATGCTTCTTTTAGAATTCTTTGATCGCCTGCTTATGAAAAAGTGAGGGTCAGCCTCTTCCCGCGAGGAACTCATCGGTGACCTTCTTAAGCTCTTCATATTTCACATAGCCGGAGAAGCGCTTCACTTCCTTTCCGTCCCTGAAAAAGAGCGTCGTGGGGGAGTGCTCCACCTGGAACTCCCCGGCCGTGGCGGGATTACCAGGCCTGTCCATCTTCCCGGCCATCAGCTTCCCTTCGTACTGCGCTGCAAGCTTTGACACCACCGGTGCGTATGCCCAGCAGTTTTTTCAGGTGGGGTGATAGAAGTTTACCACCACGGGGAGCGGCGCATTTTTTATGAAGTCCTTGAAATTCATGTCGTTGAGATCGGTCACATGCTCGTCAGGATCGGCAGGGCCTCCGGCTTTTGCCACCTTGCCTGCTTCCGAGGCATCGCGGGCTCGGGGCGATGGAATGAGCTGAGGCTCACTGGCGCCAGGTCCCATGATCTCTGCCCTGTCAATGACGGAGGGAAGCCCTCCTTCCCCTTCCTTCAGGGGGACGTGGCCATTGGGCCTGGAATGGATTCCCGCGCTTTGTTTTACTGAGATTTGTTCCATTGTGCTTCCCTCTTGCTGGTAATGGTCTTCTCCTATTATAGCCGATTGCCCTCTTCACTGCAAGGAGGCCCCGTTCTTGAAAAATCGGTATCGCCGGCACTCGCATAGCAATAGAGGCATTTATGTCCGCATGTGGAGGCGGTACCTATATCCCTGCTCACCGTACAGAGGCAGAGCTCCCGCTGACCCGGATCCTTCCTGTATATCCGCGCCCCCTTTTGATTCTCCGGGCCGTCATTATCTGCAGGGCTCCTCATGATGCTGCTTATGAGCCTGTCGTCAATGCATTTCCCAGGATCGATCCCGCACCCCTCAAGATCAAAGGATTCGCTGCAGCTTGTCATCGCTATCCCCTCACGGCGCGCCATCTCGTTAAGCTCTCTGATGAATGGAAGAAACTCAGCTTCTCTTTTCAGGCGCTCCTTGGTGAAGACCTTTATGGCAGAAGTCTTTTCCAGCATGGAGAAGCGGCGGCCCACCGTCCTGTAATGATCGACAATGCTCACTATCACCCTTTCCGTGAAGCCTGAAAGCCTCTTTGCAAGGGAGAGGAAATTCCTGCGGTGAAAATCGTATCCGGTGACAGTGCTGATGATTATGGGATCGTAGCGCCAGATGACACGGTGGCTCCCGTAGCGTCTGGAGAGCTCCGTGAAGGCCCCGGTGATCTCCTCTCTCCGGCGGGCCAGAGCGGGCTCAAAAACCTCAGGGTAGCCGTTGAGGGTGAAAAGGAAATAAAAAGAGTAACGGCTCTCGAGGAGGGGTAAAAGCTCTTTATGAGCAAGGAGAGGAAGGGGGTTCTTGGTCCAGAAGACAATGGCCTCCACCTCCGCCGGAGAGAGCGAGATCCGAAAAACCTGGCTCTTCCTGAAGGGGTTAGCCACAGTGCAGTATCCCTCTTTGAGCCTGCCGGTGAGCCATTCAGCAAAGAATGCAGGGATATCGGTCCGCCTGCTGGCGCTTATGATGGCCTTTTCGCCCATGGGTACTCCATCGGGGAAATCAGGGAATGTAATACATGGGATTGGGGAGCTTTACGTGGTGCTCTGCAAAGCCTCCTGCCAGGTCGCTCTGCTGGTCGCCTATGTTTACCACAATCGTGTAGCCCTTTTCCGCCAGTTTCTTCCTTTCGCTGGCCTTGAAGCCTGCCGCAGAGGTGCCAGAGTAATCGGGAGGGCACATGATAAGGCTCTCATAGCCGGCGTATCCCGCCTTTTCAAGGTTTCTCTCCGTATCGGCCCGCCATGCCTCGTCCCTCCCGGTGATGAAGAAGACCGCAAAGCCGCTTTCCTTCGCTTTCCTGAAGAACATGAGCGTTGCCTTCAGTGCCGGCGCCTCCGCTTTCCTCACCCAGTCAAGCCATGAGGGCTCATCGGGCAGGAAGGCGAAGTCCATGCCCGACAGATAAGGGTAATTTGTAAGGCAGGTGTCGTCAATATCAAAAACTACGGCTGGCTTTTTGCCCTTGAATGAAGCGAGGTGCTTCAGGGCCTCCGAGAGAGCTTTCTCGCTGTCCCGGTCCCATTGTCCCGAGTCATGATACAGCTTTATCTCATGTTTCAGCAGCGAGAGGTTGGGGATATCGGTCTTTACCGCCTCTGCAAAGAGGGGCTCCCCCTGGAGGATCAGCATTATTGCTGCCATGGCAAGAAAGCGATAGAAGGAGTGAAGTGTTTTCATGGGTTCTTCCCTGCGGGGCTTCTCCCTAGCCGTCGCGGACAATCTTGAGAAGGAGGTCGGCACGGACTTCTTCGCATCTGTCTGCAGGGACCTGGCACGTGCCTACCTGGTGGTGCCCTCCTCCGCCGTATTCCCTTGCAATGGCTCCCACGTCTGTCTTTGATGACCTGTTGAGAACGCTGTGCCCTATGGCAAAGGCCACGGTGTCCCTCGTCTTTCCCCATATGACCCTCATGGAGATGTTCACTTCGGGGAAGAGGGCATACTCGACGAAACGGTTCCCCACGAGAATCTTTTCCACTTCTCTCAGGTCGATGACCAGGCAGTTCCGATGAACCGTGGCGTTTTTCTTGATCATTGCCTCGTATTTCTTCTGGTGCTTCTTGTACCTGTCAATGCGCTCCTTCACGTCGGGGAGCTCGAGTATCTCTTCGATGGGCTTGTTGCGGCAGTATTCGATGAGGTCTTCCATGAGCTTGTAATTGCTGATAGTGTAATCCTTGTATCTCCCCAGCCCTGTCCGGGGGTCCATGACAAAGGAGAGGAGCATCCACCGCTGGGGGTCCAGAATATCCTCGATGGTGAGGTCACCGGAGTCGCTCTTGTCCACTGATACAAGCATCTCCTCGTACTGGGGATACTTTGCCTTGCCTCCGTAAAATTCATAAATGATCCTGGCGCAGCTTTTCTCAGGCCTGCTTTCCCCCTTGAATTCAGCGCCGAAAAGATCCATCACGTCATTTTCACTGGAGTGGTGATCAAACCACATTCCGCACCCGGGCCAGTAAGGAATATTGGCGATGACGTCATTCTCCGTGATTGCCACCTTCCCGTCCTGGACGTCCTTGGGATGGACAAACTGATAGGAGTCTATTACCCCCGACTCTTTAAGGATCACGGCGCATATGAGCCCGTCGAAGTCTGACCGCGTTACAAGTCTCATAAGGCACTCCTTTACCTCGCAAAGATACTTCACCTGGCACGTACCGACTGTGTCAGTGCCTGAAGCATGATATTTTCACCGCCGGAATCAATTTTCCTTTTCCCCGGGATCACCCTTAAAAGGCCGGGGGGCCTGAAAGTATTGATGATAAAGGATATTTCATTGAGAAAATGAATCATAAAGTGAAAAGGATGCCTTACCGGGAAACAAGAGAGGCCCTGGATCCTCCAGAGAGCCAGGCACCCGATTTATCCATTGTTCAGGGAAGATGCCTATGAAATTCAAGTTTGCCGAGCTTGTGAGCGTGGAAGAGCTTCAGCATCTGATGGAGCTTCTGCTGGAAGCGGCGGGAATCAGGATTGGCCTTCTGGATGCCGAGAATAATATCCTTGTGGCCACGGGATGGAGCGATATCTGCACGAAATTTCACCGCATCGATCCCCGCACGGAGGCGAGGTGCAGGGAGAGCGACGAGTATATCAAGGCTCATCTTATGGAAAAACCTTACATCGCCTACCGCTGCAGGAACGGCCTGTGGGACGTGGCTTTTCCCCTCATTATCAACAGCGAGCACATGGCCACCATGTTCACGGGCCAGTTCTTCTATGACGATGACCTTCCCGACAGGGAATACTTTATAGGCCAGGCAGGCGAGTTCGGCTTCGACAGGGAGGCTTACCTTGAAGCCCTTTCCAGGGTTCCTGTCTATTCCCATGAGCAGATAAAGCGGAACATTGAGTTTCTGAGCGCCTTTGTCGATCACCTTTCCCTCGAAGGCCTTGCAAACTACCGCCTCAGGGAGGACATCGCCCTCAGGAAAAAGGCCGAGGAAGCCCTCAAGGAAAGCGAGGGCAGGCTGAAGGCAATCCTGGACAGCATCACCGACTTCGCCTGGCTCAAGGATACCAAGGGCAGGATGGTCGCCGTCAACGAGGTGATGCTGAAGTTTTACGGCAAGAAAGCCGGGGACATGGTGGGGAAGAGCGATTTTCAGATTTTTCTGCCCGAGATAGCAAAACAGTTTGTCGCCGACGACGCGAAAGTCATCTCATCGCAGTCCGTTCTGGAGACAGAGGAGACATTCACCGATAATGAGGGGAAAACCCACTATTTCAGCACTATCAAGGCGCCGGTGTTTGACCACGATGGCAATATCAACGGCATTGCCGGCGTTGCCCGCGACGTGACCTCTCACAGGGCGGCAGAGGAAATAGTGGCAATGCAGCGGGATCTCGCCGTGGATCTCAGCGCCGTTGCTGATTTTGACTCTGCCTCTCTGCGCATTCTCGAAGCCGCGCTCAAGCTTGAGGGAATCGACGGCGCTGCCCTCTACCTTCACCAGGAGGATACCGGCGGTCTTGTGCTTGCCTGCCACCGCGGCTTTTCCAAAAACTTTATCCAGGCCATTTCCCAGTTTACCGGCAAAAATCCCGATCATTCATTGCTCCGCAGGGCGCAGCCTTACTACGCCAGTATTGGAGAGCCCTCATTGGATCCTTTTATGAAAAGTCTCTGTAAAGACGAAAAGCTCAGGGTGATGGCAATAATCCCGATAATTCACGAAGAGAAGCTCCAGGGCTCTTTCAATATAGGCTCAAGAAGCTCAAGGGAAATTCCCGCTCTCACCCGCGGCGCCCTTGAAGCCATCGCGGCAATGGTGGGTGGCATAATAGCGAGGATAAAAACGCAGACGCTTCTTCAAGCATCGCTCCTTGAAAAGGAAGTCCTTTTCAAGGAGATACATCACCGGGTCAAGAACAATCTCCAGCTTATCTCAAGCCTTCTGAACATTCAGGCTCTCCATGTTGACGATCCTCAGCTCCGCCAGGCTTTTAACGAGAGCAGGCATCGGGTGCGCTCCATGGCCCTGGTTCATGAAAGGCTCTACCAATCGGGCAATCTGTCCCATATTGATTTTGGCGAGTATCTCAAGAAGCTTGTCGCCAATCTTTCCAGGGCATACGAGAAGGCAAATGTCATATGTTCCGTAGATGCAGAGGCTGTCGAGCTCGGAATAGATACAGCCATCCCCTGCGGCCTCATCGTGAGCGAACTCATGACCAATGCCCTTAAGTACGCTTTCCCGGGCGACTCCGGGGGGGCTGTGACTGTCTCGTTGAAAAGGGGCCAGGGGGAAAGTCTGAAGCTTGCAGTGAAGGACGACGGCGTAGGCTTTTCCGGCGAAAAGGACTTTTCCAGAATTTCCTCCATGGGGCTCCAGCTCGTGAACGATCTCGTGCAGCAGCTTGAGGGCTCCCTGGAGCTGAAAAAGGGGAAGGGAACGGAGATTACCATCGTTTTTCCCCGCGATACTGCTGATGCTCCCCTGATCAAATAACGCTCAAGACTCATTGCAAGGGAGGAGAGTATGGACTATTTTAGCACAGGAAAGGCCCGGGTAGCGGTAATTATGTGGCTTGCCTTGCTGCTGGCAGGCCTTCCCGCTTTTCTGACCGAAGGAGGGCGGCAGAACGTTACCCTCCTGGCCTTTCTCCTTACGATTGCCCTGGCCATCTGCGTTATCCTGACCACCGCGAAGACCCGCGACAAGGTGGAGCCTTCGGTATTTTTCATAAGTATCCTCATCTTTGTGATGGATCTCTCCTGGATCTCTTCTTTTTCTCCTGTCAGGGAGCTGATGGTATTCATGATGATAGTGCTGCTCATAGGCACGGCCTTCTGCCTGCCGACTGCCGAGGTTATCGTTCTTGCCTGTGTCATGGCCGTTATGGAAGGGGTTTCCGCCTGGCTCCCTTCCAGGTCTTTTGCCTTTCTCCAGAATCCCTTCTTTATAGTGAGCGCAGCTTCATATCTTGCCGTAGGGATAGTGACGAGCATCTTTTCCCGCGTGTGCCGTCATGAACTCAGCCAGGAGCTCCGTCAGGAACTCCATCAGAAGCTCAGTCAGGAGCTCCGCCAAGAGCTCAACAAGGAGCTCCTGATAATCGACGGAGAGACGAAAATGCTCAAGAAGGCTCTCACGGAAACGGGTACAAAAAAGGAAAAGGTTGAAAAGGAGAAGCAAGAAATCGAGAAAATCAGGGAGAAGCTTAAGGAAGAGGTCGCCTTGAGGGAAACCCTTCATAAAATCACCCTCGATCTGACACAAACGCTTGACAGCAGCGTCATCGGCTTTCAGCTCATAGAGCACCTCGGGGATTCTCTCGCCTTCGAGACCGGCGGAGTTTTTCTGCTTAACAAGGAGAGGAACAGGATTTCCTGCGTGGCGGCCAAGGGGCCCTATGAAAGAGAGATGGAGGAGCAGCTCAATGACCTTGCCGGCTCTATTCCCTCCATTGTGATAACGAAGAACGAGAGTGTTATCGTTCATAATCTTGCAGGTGACCCGCGCTTTTCTGCCCTGAGCTCTTCCACCGAGGTGAAGTCCGCTCTCTATGCCCCCATTACCCTTGACGAAGAGGTCTATGGCGCTCTGTGCCTCTGGAGCTGCGAGAGGATGGCTTTCGCCGAGGAGAAGCTCGGCATATTCAAGTCTGTCATCTATGAGGCGGCGAGGGCTTTCAAGAATGCCGAGGTTTACCGCGTGCTTGATACGAGGTTCAACTTCATCGTCACCATCTGGAGTGCTACGAAGAAACTGGCCTCGGTGATAGATCTCTCCCTCTCGAGCAAGAATGTGCTCAGGCAGGTTCTTGAGACCATAAGGGTGCTTTTTGACGTGGACGGCGTGATGCATTACTTTTACGAGCCTACAAAGAAGGCCTTTATCCCTTTTGTCGTCACGTCGCAGGGAATCATCCACAACCCGGATCTTATGGCATCGGCAGGAATCGCGGCCGAGCATTTCGGGCAGCTTGTCATGAACGTGAAGAAAGTTGAGGAAGGGTGTCTCCTGGAAGCCCCGCTCCATGTGCCCGATGTGAGCTTCTCCACGCCAAAGGGTAAGGTATTCTCGACGGTGGCGAAGATTTTTGATGTCACCTCTCTTTACTGGTACCCCCTCAAGGGCAGGGAGAACGTGCTGGGCGCCCTGGTATTCCTGTTCAAGACCGCCAGGGAATGGACAAAGGAAGAGTCCCAGTGGGTTGATATCTTTTACAACCTTTATACGCTGAGCATAGAGAACCTCGAGCTTGTCCAGGACCTCGAGGGGAAGGTGAGGGACAGGACCAGGGACCTTGACAACGCTCTCAGGCAGGTCCAGAAAGCGTCGCTTGAGACAATCTACCGCCTTGCAAGGGCCTCGGAGTTCAAGGACGAGGACACGGGATTTCATGTGCTCCGCGTCGGCCACTATTCCTACACGGTGGCGCAGGCCCTGGGCCTGGACAGGGAGTTCATGGAGAAGCTTCTCCATGCCGCTCCCATGCATGACGTGGGGAAAATAGGCGTGCCTGACAGTATTCTCCTCAAGCAGGGCCCCCTGGACGAAGAGGAATGGAAGATCATGAAGGCCCATGTGACAATCGGTGCAGAGATACTTGAGGGCTCCGACTCAGATGTGATCTCCATGGCATCCATAATAGCCATGAGCCATCATGAGAAATGGAATGGTAACGGCTATCCCAAGGGGCTCAAGGGAGAGGAGATCCCTCTTGAGGGGCGTATCACTGCCATTGCCGACGTCTTTGATGCCCTTGTGTCAGTAAGACCCTATAAGAAGTCAATGCCTGTCGAAAAGGCCGTGGAGATCATAAAGAAAGACAGTGGAACCCATTTCGATCCCACCGTCGTCGAGGCTTTCATGAAATCCTTCGATACAATCCTGGAAGTACGGGAAAAGTTCAAGGACTGATGGTTTCCGCCATATGAACGGGCTCGCCCGATTATTTACAATTTTTTAGCATCTGTTACAAAATAGTCACTCACAAGCCCTTGACCAGGTGCTATAATCTTTTCAAGGGAACTGGCGAGGTACTTCAAAGTCCATGTTCCCGATGTTTTTCCCCGTGAAAGGAGAGCCACAGAATGAATATTTCCGCACAGCCGGTGCAGGTGACTTCTGGAACTGCGCAGCCTCTTCCCGCGAGAGGGGAAGAGCCGTCAAATCCCGCAGCCGCTCAGCCGAAGGACTCCTTTGAGCCTTCGCATGAGGAATCAACCCTCCACAAGGTAGGGAAGAACGTGCTCTGGGGCCTTGGCAAGACCGCCGAACTCGGTTTCAAGGGGGGAGTGCTTCTCGCCAAGGGCATCGGGATAGGCTCATACCGGCTTGCCAAGGGCTTTGTCAAAGGCGTGGCCAATGTCCAGGACAATCTTTACGGCAAGATGGCAGGAATTGCCGGCGTGACTGCGATACCCTTCGGCGTGGCAGGTGCTGTTTTCGGCGGAACAGCGCTGGGAGTGCCCGGCGCCATTGCGGGAGGGCTTGCATGCGGCTTATGGTGCCACACGGCAGGCGGTGTATACGGCGCAATGAAAGAGCTTGTGGCTCCGGGAAAATAAGCTTTATCATGCCCGATCAGGAGAGAGGGGAGAGCCGGCGGCCTCCCTCTCTTCTTCGCTTTCAAAAGGGTTGGTCTTCGTGAAGTCAGGTATAAAGAGGCGGCCTGTATTCCTCCCCTGGACATAGAGATTGGAAAACCCCATGGAAAGGGCCTTTTTTATGATCTCCCCCTTTCTTCGCCTCTCCAGGGGTTTTCCCATCAGAGGGTTCCCCCGGGCTTTGAAAAGGGGGAGATACTGGCTCATGAGGGAGAGGGGCACCTCAGTTCCCAGCTCATCCCTTATCCAGGCAAGAGTCTCTTCGGCGCCTTCAAGACGGGAGGGAAGGAGAAGAATTCTCACGAGAAGCCCTCTGGCGGCTGTGCCCCTTGCTGTGGATACAAGCGGGCCTCTCTGGCGGTACATTGCTGTTACCGCCAGCCTGTTATGAAAAATATAGTCCGCTGTGCCTGAAAGCTCCTGCGCCTGCAAGCCGCATGCATATTTCATATCGGGAAGGTACACATCCACAATACCTTCAAGGAGTTCAAGGCTCTCCGCGGAGAGATAGCCGTTGGTGTTGTAGACCACGGGCAGGCTGAGTCCCATGCCACGGGCTTCTGCAAGCGCTTCAATGAGGGCGGGGATATGGGGCGTGGGGCTCACCCATTCGATACAGTGGCATCCCTGCCCCTCGAGGTCAAGAAAACCGGCGGCAAGGTCACGGGGAGGCATTTCGTGGCAGGTCCCGCCGTAATGGCTTATCTGATAATTCTGGCAGAAGATGCACGCCATGGTGCATCCTCCCAGAAATACCGTCCCCGCCCCGCCGCTTCCCGAAAGGGGCGGCTCTTCACCGCGATGGGCCACAATCGCCGCAACCGCCGCTTTTTCACTCTGCCGGCAGAACCCCCTTTCGCCGGAAAGCCTGTTCTTTCCGCACCTTCTCGGGCAGAGCCGGCAGGAGCGAAGTATTTCCTTTGCCCCCGAGATTTTCAAGGAGAAATCTTCGGCCGAAAGGCCTAGATATGAAGGCCTCTGCAAGAGCCTCACTCTGAGAGATTGAAAACGCCTGCGCATCGCCTTTCCTTCTTTGTCAGAAGAGATAAGCATCAAGCCATGGTGAAGAGTTACGGGGGGCTCGATTGCTCCAAAGGTGATTCTTTTATGCCATAGTCTCTTCTCCCTCTTTTTCTTGGAAAGGGAAGGCTATCCATGAACGCTCCTCATTGCGGGATGAGGGGACGTGGAGGAAAATGGCCTTCAGTGGAAAAGCATGTGATCCTTGATATTTCTCCAGCAGTGCAGAGATGAAGGGATTCTCGGCAGAAGGGTCCGGGGGGCTTATGAGAGTGCCGGCATCAATGCCCATCAAAAGATTGTGAGGTTCGTTCCATGAATCAGAGAGCTTCGTTCAGGCAATTGAGAGGGACTCTTGCCGCATTTGCCGCTTTTTTTTGCATGCTTGCGCCTCCGGGATGGTGCAGTGACTCGCAGGCTTTCATCACTCAGCCTGTCATCGAGAGTACCGTGAAGAGCCTTGCCGCCAAGGCGGAAGGCGAATCGCCGCGCGTGAGGAAAGGCGTTGCTGCCGCTGCCCGTCTCTGGCGCCATGATGACGGCGATTCCGGTGCTTTCACGCAGTTCTGCCTGGATAATTTCGTGACCGATGAAAAGGAGAGAGAGCGTTTCCTGGCCCGCTGCGAGCAGAACCTTGAAACCCTTGACGGCTGTCTTCATGAGATCTCAAGGCAGTTCAACGAGGCCGTGCAGCTCGACAAGGGCCCTATCATGGCCATAGACAGGCTTTTTTCCTCCTATTCCACGACGGCACACCTGAGTGATGACTTTTTTTCCACGAAGACAGCCTTTTCCATTCTCCTCAACTTCCCGCCGGTGGCCTTTGAAGAGCTGCAGCGCGAGGGGCCGCGGTGGTCAAGGCGGCAGTGGGCGGAGGCGAGGCTCTCTGACCGTTATATGACCCGCGTGCCGGCGTCGGTGAGCGCCAAGGTAAGCCTTGCTTATACCAAGGCTCAGGATTATGTCTACAATTACAAGATTTATATGGGGAAGCTCAGGATGCCGGGGGGAAGCCATCCCTTCCCTGAAGACCTCAGGCTTATAAGCCACTGGGGCCTCCGCGACGAGCTGAAGTCGCTTTACGGCGATAAAGACGGCATGGCGCGCCAGGAGCTCATCGTGAAAGTGATGGAGCGCATCATAAGACAGGAGATCCCCGGGGCCATCGTCAACAGCGAAGCCTTCGAATGGGATCCTTACGGCAATATCCTTTACAAGGACGGCCGGGCAGTTGAGGGAAAACCCGAAGCGAAAGGGAGGTATCACCACCTGCGTGAAATCTTCAAGTCCGCAGAGCTCGTGGATCCCTTCGTGCCGGAAAGGCCCACCCTCATCAAGAGAACTTTCGAGGTGGAGATGGAGATCCCCGAGAGCGTTGTGGAGTCTTACCTGGTGCAGGTCCTCTCATCGCCTCAGGTAAAGAGAACGGCCCGTCTTATAGAAAAGCGCCTTGGGAGGAAGCTCAGGCCTTTCGACATATGGTATCCCGGCCTGAGGCCCGTGAGCTCCACAGGGGCCGAAGAGCTCGACGGGATTGTCGAGGCACGCTATCCCACGGTGGCCTCATTCCAGGCCGATCTTCCCCACCTGCTCCGTAAGCTGGGCTTCACCAGGGACAAGGCCGAGTTTCTGGCCTCCCATATCGTGGTGGACCCGGCCCGCGGGGCGGGCCACTCCTCGGGGGCCGAAAGGCGCTCCGACTGCGCCCACCTTCGCACGCCCTTTGTCGCGGGGAAGATGAACTACGAGGGTTTCAACACGGCCATGCATGAACTGGGCCACTCTGTCGAACAGGTCTTTTCCCTCAACGGGATAGATCACACGCTCCTTGCGGGCGTGCCGAACACCGCCTTCACCGAGGCCTTTGCCTTTCTGTTCGAAACCCATGACCGCGAGCTGCTGGGGCAGGCTCCCCCGCCGGCGGGAGCGGGAGCCCTTGCCACCCTCGACACGCTGTGGTCCACCTATGAGATAGCAGGCGTCTCCCTGGTCTCGATGAAGGCCTGGCACTGGATGTACGACCATCCCTCGGCAACGGAGGCCGAGATCGGCGAAGCCGTCATTGCCATAGCAAGGGAAGTATGGAACACCTATTTTGCCCCTGTGCTGGGCGAGAGGGATTCAATCCTGCTTGCCGTCTATTCCCACATGATATACAGGGATCTCTATCTTCCCAACTACCCCATAGGCTACCTGATCCAGTTCCAGCTCGGGCAGTATCTCGAAGGGAAAGACCTTGCCGCCGAGATGGAGCGCATGTGCATCCAGGGCTGCCTCACGCCCGATCTCTGGATGCGCCTGGCCGTGGGGGCGCCCATTTCGCCTGAGCCTCTCCTCTCAGCCTCGGAGAAAGCCCTGCATGAGCTGGGGGAATAAAAAAAGAGGGCTTTTG
This sequence comes from Candidatus Eremiobacterota bacterium, assembly GCA_031082125.1. NCBI lineage: Bacteria > Bacillati > Vulcanimicrobiota > Vulcanimicrobiota bacterium. The sequence goes on along the minus strand of JAVHLM010000029.1, from coordinate 82,619 downwards.
CCCTCTTTTTTTATGTCGTGCACCTGGTTACTTGTTGTGGGGTCTCATTGAGCCGTCAGGCCAGATGGTGACCTCTTCGGGCTGCTGCATGGCCCCGGTGTCGCCCTTGAGCGACGAGAGCATCTCGTCCCACTTGGTGTCCTTGGCGAATCCGAGGTTCTTGTATCCGTAGCCCGGGCCGGAGGCGCCTACCGTGGTGGGCGTGTAGATTGATATGCCGTGGGAATCGGGGTAACTCTGGGGGTTGCTCTCGTTGGCAATGACCATGGTATTTACCGCTTCCATCATCCCCTTGGCGGCGTTCTTGACGTTTTCATCGGTGATGGACTTGGATTTCACAATTTTGTCGGCCATATCGTAGGCATCGCGGAGATCCTTATAGGGAGTGTAGCCGCTCCCGTAGTTCTCAGCGGTCTTGATTGCGCTCTTGATGGCGGTCTTGTCCTTGGAGGCGATGATGGCCTCGGCAAGGGTGTTGGCCGAGCCTGTGAACTCGTTCATTTTGGTGAGATCGAGGGCAGAGAACGTCGGGATGTCATCGTTGTGCTGCTTATTCACATCGACAACGATCTTCGCGAACTCTGCGGGTGTGGCATCGAGCTTCATCAGGCGCATCCTCTCGAGGGCCTCGGTGAGGGTCTTGCCGCCGAGCATGGGGCTGTAGGTCCAGCCCGGGCCCGATTCGCTCTCTTCCGATGCAAGGAGGATGTTGGCATTGTCCTTGAGCTCGTGGGCTACCTCGGCCTCGGCCATCAGGCACGCGTCAAAGCCCACGATGTCAATCTTCTTGCCGGTGATCGCCTCGGCATCTGCAAGGGCCTGCTTGAGCTGAGGCGTGCTCATGAATCCGCCGTCGCTGTCGTCGGCCATGGCTCCCGTGAAGCCGCCGCCATGATCGTTCAGAATAAGGGCCACGTTCTGGGCGGGGTAGTTTTTCACGCCCCACACGATAAAATCGGTAAGGGTCTTGGGGTTGGACATGTCAACGGCGCCCATGTCCTGGAGCGTTTTGGAGCCGAGCTGATCAGGCACCTCGTCCTTGGTGACATAGAGCCGGCGGCAGTTTGCCCATCCCCCGTCTATGTCGCTGGGATTGCGGCCCCTGTCCAGCTGCGTGAGGATATGCGTGGTGGGATCGGAGCCTGCAAGCTCCATGTTGTCCACATTGCGCACCTGGTAAGGCTCCAGGTTGCAGTCGGCGGCGACATAGTTCATGATGAGCCATTTCGCCTTGGGCTGCTCATTCTGCCGGGACTTGCCGAGCTGTACGCTGTCCCCTGCCTGAGCCGGCTGCTCTTCCTTCTTTTCCACCTGAGACGGGGTCCCCAGATTCACCATTGGCTGACTTGCTGCTGCTCTTTGAATGCTGTCCATACTATTCCTCCTTGTAATTATACCCCTGTACCTCTATGAAATATTATACCAGAACAGGAGCCCCTGGAGATATTGCCAAATTGTTAACAAATGGTGAAAGCAGGTCTTCCTACCCTGTTTTCAAGATCGTCCTGAGGCTCCTGATGAAGCCCTTTCTGAAGAAAAACCTCACGAGAGCCTCAATCCCCCTCAAGTGCATCCTCATTTCAAAGTTGAGATGCTTCAGGCGTCTTGTCCGGCCCCACTGGCGCTCCAGTTCCTTGATCATCCCCTCAAAATGCCGAAAATGTGCTCCATGCTCCTCCTCGACAGCCAGGAGGGCCTCTTCTGCCGCTTCCGGGTGAGCGCCCCTGAAGGGCATGGCAGCAGCCGCGTCCTTCCTGAAGTAATAATCAGGGTTCTCGAAGACTCCGGAACCTCCCTGATCACCCAGGACGGCATAGAGTGACCATTTGCCCATGATCTCTCCGGGGTCGGCAAGGTAGCCATAATGGAAGTAGCGGTAGGGCAGGGCGAGGCGCGTCCCCCGGAGGTTCACTGGCTTTTCATGGACCTTTCCCTCCCATGTGATGTCGGTATTGAAGCGGAAAAGCATGTTATGGCGGCGGTCAAGTGACAGATAATGGCGGGGGGTGAGGTAGAACTGGTAGAAATAGCCGTCCACGATGCCTATGTGGCGGGGAAGGGCGGGGAGGATGCCCCTGGTGAGGGCTTCAATAGAGGGCGGGTGCACCTCGTCGGAATCAAGGTACAGCACCCATGTCCCCTCAGGATGGTGCTCCCTCAGGTAGTCAAGGCAGAGGGTCCTGCAGGGGCCGAATCCAAGGAACTCCGAGGGGATCACCCGGACCCTGTTCTCGCTGAAGAGCATTGAGCGGCGCACCGTCTCCATGTTGGGGGAGTCCCCGAGAGCGCTGTTGTCGTTGAGCACGAGCAGATCGATGCCCTTCGAGACGCTCTCCATGCATGCACCCAGGAAGGGCTCGGTTTTTTTCCCTATTATCATCACCGCGGCGACAAAGGGCCTGTCTATCGGCGGAGTCACTTCAACCTCCACAGGAATATGCCTCATAAGCCTGAATGGCACTCTGCTCCAGTGAAGCATCTTCATCGCCGCAGGGGCATTTTCCTCTGCATGGGCCTCCGGCTGAGGTAAGGCCGCCTGCCTGCCTCTGCCTGGAAGGCTTCACGGGGCGGGCTCCTGCAAAGGCTTCACTTCCTCGGGTTCGTCCCTGACCGTAAGGAACGTGGTGAGAAAGGCGAGGGCGACGACGAGCATCCCCCATGTATAAGCGTTCCTGATGCCGTCCAGAAGGTATTCCCTGGGGATCTGCAGATGCTTGAGGGATTCCCCGTTTTTCATGAGAGCACCGGGGATGGAGAGGGCGAAGAGAGTCTCAAAGAGGCACACGCCTATTGCAGAGCCAAGGTTGGTGACGGTTTTCATCAGTGCCGAGGCGGTGCCCTGTTTGTCAAGGGGGGCGGCGCTCATGATCTGGTTGTTGTTCGGCGAGGTGAAGAGCCCCATGGAGGCACCGAGCCACAGCAGAAAGAGTATGGCGGGGAAGAGGCTCTCCTGCCCCAGGCTCCGTGAAAAGTAGAAGAAAGCCGAGAATGCCAGCAGCATTCCCGCGCTGCAGAGGATACGCGGCGAGATGGTGTCGGAGGCCTTTCCTGCCAGCGGGGCCACTATCATCATAGTCACGGAGCTGCACATGATGATGAGCCCCGCCTTGTCGGGATGGAGGCCTTTCACCAGCACGAGGTAGAAGGGAATGAGGAAAGAATTTCCCGCCATGAACACGAACAGGAAGAAATTGGCAAGATTGCCGAGGGTGTAGTTTCTCACAGCGAAGATTCTGAGGTCCAGAAGGGGATCGGCGCACCTGGTCTCCCAGACCGCAAAGGAGACAAGCATGACGAGCGAAAAAGCGAAGCACGCAATGATTGGAAGCGAGTTCCATCCCATCTCCTGGCCCATGTTGAGGCTGTAAAGAAGGGCCGCGATTCCGGAAAAAGAGAGAAGCACGCCCGGGATATCAAAGTAATGAGAGGTGGTTCCTGCCGGTGATTCCCAGGGGAAGTGCCTCCTCACCATAATGATGGCGGCTATTCCTACGGGGATGTTGATGAGAAAGATGCCCTGCCACGATAGATGGGTCGTTATCAGGCCTCCAACAGGGGCCCCCAGGCTCAGCCCGAGGGCAGCGGCTGTCGTAAGGGCTCCGAAAGAAGCGCCTCTTATATTATGGGGCAGGAAGCGCGGAATGAGGGCCGGCGGCACCGAGTAGAGCATGGCTCCCCCCAGGCCCTGGATGATTCTTGAAAAAACAAGCATGGGTATGGAGCTTGAGATTCCGCAGAGAAGAGATCCTGCAGTAAAGCAGATGAAGCCCCAGAAAAAGACCCTGGTGAGCCCCAGCCTGTCTCCCAGTTTCCCAAAAAGAGGTATGGTGCTCGTGAGCACGAGGAGGTAGACGATGACAATCCGGGCTACGATGCTGGTGCTCACGTTGAATGAGTGGGCGATGACGGGCAGCGAGATATTCACGATGGTGCTGTCAAGGACGCACATGAAGGCGGCAAAGGTGGTAGTGAAGATTATCCAGCGCTGCCTGGTCCTGTCCTGAACGATGAGATCTTCCATCGGGTGGGCTCCTTCAGTGCGTCTTCTGGAATTCTTCACTGAGACGCTTCCGGGCCAGCTGTTCCAGGTGGAGGCCAAGGCCCAGGCTCTTGCCTGGAATCAGGCCATAGGGGTAATTCATAAGGCTGTTCTTTGTGGAGCGGTAGATGTGCTTCTCTCTGCCCCTTCCCCCTTCAAAGATGCCTATCTCCAGGTCCATCAAGGGCTCATGGCTTCCCCTGGGGATGAATTTCCTCCCGGTGCGGTAAGCCTCCTCGTCAATGCTGTCCATCACGCCGGGTGCGCCGTAGCCGTTTCCCATAAGGTGCCTCCAGGGGCAGTTGCGTTTTACGTAATCATACTGGGCGGCGGGGGAGAGCCTGATGAATCTCTCTTTTGTAATGCCTCCCCTGTCGCCCGCGCTTCCAGGAATAAAGAACTGTCCTTTCCCATCGGCGGTGCTCCATGAGGTGTCGTCATAAATGCTCCCGGGACCGCTGATCTCGTCATAGAACTCAGGTATGGAATGCATGAGCTCATGCACATGGGTGACTATCATGTCATCCCACGAGAACCAGGGATGGAGCGTGTGCCAGACGGTGAAGGTGGCCGTCCTTCCAAAGGAGCCGCCTCCATAGCCGTAGCGGGGATTCTCCCTTGGATCGACGTTGGCGAGAAGAACCGCGCAGATATCCCTGTCGCCCCTGGTGAACCTTCTCCCTGACTCCCTGGAGAAGTCTTCCATCACCGTGTTGAGGGTGCCGCTCAGGCACTGCCAGACATCTTCATTGGTGATGGTCTGCGGTGATTTGCCGATCCTCGGCACCGTATCATAGATCCAGAAGTTGAAGTAATATCGGCAGCCAGGATCATTGTAAGGCTTCATCTGCAGAAGCCCCCGTGCGTTCTCTCCCTTGAGGGCGATGAGTTCGCAGGCGATCCTTCTGAACTCCTTGAGATCGTGGTACCGGGCGCCGACAAAAATGAGGTTCAGCCTCTTCTTTGTCACGTCGTTGTGACCCTCGTACAGCTCCTGGACTTTTCGCGTGCTTTCCCCCGGGGCCGAAGCGGCACAGGCCACCCCGGAGCCTGCAGTATATGCGGGCAAGGTCGTGAGGAACACTGCCGCCAGGATAAGGGCATGGAGAAATGAGGGGGCTTTTGCATTCATAGAATCTCTATTGGTGTTCAGGAGGTTTTTTCCTTCTCGGGAGAAAGGTTAGCCACCGCCTTCAGAGAACTTATCAATGGGACCGGCTACTTGCATATTGTTGCAGAGAAAGAGGGGTTCTTCTTGGAGAGAGAGCGCAGGCACCTGCCTTCCGGCATCCAGAGGCTCATCAGCGAGGCCGCTCTTGACGAAGCCTTCATGGAGCGCTTCTTCGCCGACAGGACCGCTGGAGCCATTGAGTGCGGCGTGAAGCTCACTCCCTCGGAGGAAGCAGTGCTCAGGGCAGTGCCTGATTCGCAGCTCAGCGCCATGATAACCGAGGTGAGGGCTTTTTCCATTGAATCGTTTCCGGACGGGACATGGCAGACAGCGGAAGGCCCATCTCATGATGAGCCCGGGTTTTTTATCACCGGCATCGATGCAGAGTATCCCGGTGAGGATGAATTTGAGAGAGCGAGATCTTTCGGCCTGACGGCAGAGGTGGCAGAATTCAGCGACCCTGCGAGAATACCATTGCCCGGGTTCAGTGATGATGAGCTCAAAGAGCTGTTCAAGGAGCCTTCCCCCGAGCTCCAGGCATTTTTCAGGGATCTTACCGCTGATTCCGCTCAAAAGGAGAGCCGGTCCCCCCAAGACCTCCTCTCTGCCCCTGATACTGAGTTGAGGAGCCCCTTTCCGGATGAGGGCCTTTCTTAGGGAAAACCGCTTTGTCCGCCGCTCCCTGCGAAGGATGCGGTTCCTGCCGCTCAATGAAGAGCGTAAAATAATTCTCCCGGGGGGCCTGAGGCTTAAGAAACCTGGAAAATAAAGGAGGGATATCATGGCTTTTGGACCTTTCAATGATTTTGAAGTGAGCGAGGAGACACTTGCAGAGTTCAAGCGGATGCTTGCGGAAGATCCCCTGAAGAGCCTGGTGGGGAGGTTCATGTATTTTGTCAAGCAGAATCCGGATGCTGCCCAGCAAGGCCTCACTCAATGAGGACCGGTGTGGGGGTGAGATAGAGAGTGAGGCCCGGGCCGAGTTCGACGGGATTTTCGACAGCATAAAGCTGTTGAAGCGTTGAGAGAGCAATGATGTTGTATTAAGTACTCTTTTTCAGGTAAAATATAGGTGATGGATAAAATCAGATTCCCTTTCCATGGAACAATTGAAAAGATTGTCCACATAGACGATGATCCCGACATCCTCACGATGATGGAGCTTCTTCTGTCCGTCAGGGGATTTACCGTCTTCACTGCTCCCAATGCTGTCGCTGGCCTCGAGAGGATCAAGGCCAAGGAGCCCGACCTGGTGCTGCTTGACATCATGATGCCGGGAGGCGACGGTTTCAAAGCTGCCCAGAGCATCACCGACGGCTATGACGTGCCTGTCATTGTACTCTCTGGTCTCAGCGATGAAAAATATATAGAAAGGGCGAAGCTTCTCGGAGTAAAGCATTTCATGACCAAACCGGTTGATATGGATGCGTTTGTGAGGATAATCAGGGAGATCGAGCGCGAGCGCCGGGAAGGGGAAAGAGGCCAGACGCCCCCGGAGCAGGCAGCGCCCCCCGGGGCGGATGAAGTTCCCCGGAAGGCAGGGCAGGCGGTGTCTCCTGTGCCGCCTGCACCATCGGTGCAGCAGGTGCAAGAGGTTCCACAGAGGAAACCTGAACTGCCGCGGGAAGCCGAACCACTTTTCATATCACGGGGGCTTGAAAAAACTGAGGTCCCTCTTAAAGCAGAGCCATTACAGAAGAGCGCACCGCCTCCCGGGAGGCCGGGCAAAACGGTTCTTGTAATTGATGACGATGAGGAGGTTCTCAGATCCCTGAGACAGTCTCTTGAGCGGGAAGGATATGTTCTGGCAGGGGTTTCCGACGAAGAGCAGGCCCTCAGGGAGGCAGCCGCTCGGAAGCCCAGCCTTATTATCCTGGAAGCAGCCCTGCGTCATGAAAAGGGATTCCAGGTGCTTGAGCGCCTGCAAAGCATCCATGGCAGCATTCCTGTAATTATTCTCTCAAGACTGCAATTCAGCGATTATGAGGATGAAGCCCGCAAGAGGGGCATCCTTTATATGCTCCAGAAGCCTTATGACAGGGACCTGCTGCTGGAGTTCATAGATATGGCCTGTGTAAGCTTTTGAGCCCGGGCAGGGAAGCATTGGTGCCCTTTGTTCCGGCGTAGAAAAAATCACTTGAGTGCACTGGGAGAGAGCAATGAAAAAGATCCTCGTGGCAGACTGTGAATTGGTGAGGCAACTGGTGAAGAGAACCTTCCCCCCCGGTGATTACCTGGTCCTGGAGGCCGGTGACAATGTAACTGCCCTGGAAATCACGAAGAAGGAAATTCCCGAGCTCATGCTCGTGGCAATGGATGATTCACAGGTGGACGGGAAAGAGTTATGCCGTGCAATAAGGGATGATCCGGCCTTGATTGGCGCCGTCATAATAATGCTGACAGCCGATTTCACTGATGAGGAGAGAGAAAAGGCACTGGATATGGAAGCTGATGACTGTATAGCAAAGCCTTTCAGCCCCCTGGTCCTTCTTGAAGTGGTACAGGCCTGTCTGCAGAAAGGAGGAGCCCCTCGCGGCGAGGGCTCTGAGGTTTCATCCCCGCGACATGCACTGACAGGGAAAGAGGCAGATTTTCAAGATTATGAAAGAAGCCAGCTATTACTCTATGCCGACGATTTCGCCAAGGTCTATAAGGAAAAGACCCATGAGCTCAAGAAGGCCGGCAGGCGCATCAAGGAACTGGAGCATATAAAGGACGCCTTTGTCGCCACGGTCTCCCACGAAATCAGGACCCCCCTCAGCCTGATCCTGGGCTATATCAACCTTATCAATGAGCTCAAGAAGGTCCACCCCCTTGACAATGCCCTCGCGGATTATATAAGCAGGATTGAGACGGCTTCAAACAAGCTTGACGACATGGTAAAGCAGATCCTTGAATTCTTCAAGCTGAGAGCAGGACTTGTCCGGTATCAGAAACTGGATATTTCCATTCAGAACCTCCTTGAGTCCGTTATTGACGATTTTCGTCGTGACGCCGAGGCCAAGGAGCTTCACCTTGAGCTTAAGGTCCTCTCTGAGATGAACCCCCTCCTGGCAAGCTGGGAGCGCCTCAATATCGCCTTTTCCCACCTTGTGAGAAATGCCATCATTTTCACACCGGCGGGGGAAAAAGTCTGGATTGAAGCATGTGACAGCCGCGAAGGGATAACCGTCAAGGTCTGCGACACGGGAAGCGGTATCCATCCCGATGAGCAGGAGAACATCTTTTCGCCCTTTTACCAGGTGACCGATTTTCTAGAACGGGAAGTGGGCGGCCTGGGCCTGGGGCTCCCTGTGGCAAAGCACATCGTTGAGGACCACGGGGGGACCATTACCGTTGAAAGCTCCGTGGGAGAGGGAGCCGTCTTTACCGTGTTCCTGCCCCGCGCCCATGTAAGAGAAATCTGAAAATGGGGAGATTGACCCCGGAAGTGCCTTTCTGGTATAATCTTCTGAGGGGTCCGTAATAAACTTATCTCGACTGATTTTTTCATCACAGACCGGGAGGTGTTCTATGATTTTTCGCATCAGGCAGTCCTTCAGCATCTGGGCCTTGCTTCTCCTCTCAATTTTCACCGTATTCCTGTTCGCAAGCTGCGGCGGAGGCGGGAGCTCCGGGGGAGGATATTACTGGGGGGACGGCGGCTCAGGCACCGCTGCGACACCCCAGATATCGGGAGTGACAAACCTCAACAGCACCGGCCAGCCTGTACGTTCAGGCGACTGGTGCGAGATAACGGGGAGCGGCTTCGGGAGCTCGCAGGTTGAGAGCGGCGCCACAAGCTATGCCCTCTTCACTTTTTCGGGGGGCGGCCAGGCGCAGGCCCAGAGCTACGGCGCCTGGAGCGACACGAGCGTCACCTGCCTCGTGCCCGCTTCTAAGAACGTGATGACTGCAAGAGATTCCATAAGCATTGCCATAGTGAGTGCAAGCGGGAGCTCATCGGGAACCAGCCCTGCCGTGCAGATACTCTATAATCCCACGCCCAATCCGTCACCGGCACCCACGCCGCCCACGCCGACAATTTCACCCTCTCCGACTCAGAGTGTCTCTCCCACCCCGTCACCGACTGCCAGTGTGTCGCCAACGCCTTCACCGAGCGCCACTCCTGCCAGTGAGACATGGATACTGCAGGGTTATGCGCTGGGGAAGGATGCCGGCAATGAGACCGGCGGCGCGGGCATGGCCGATATAGTGTATTTCAGCAGTGGTGTGTACCGTATGTATTACGGGCATTCTGCCACACGCTCGATTAAATATGCCGAATCTACCAATGCTATCAACTGGACGGTGAAGGGCACCTGCGTGACACCCACCGATGATGCCTCGGCAAGAGATTACACGGTGTCGGGGCCGAGTGTCCTCAAGCTCACTGACGGCAGGTACAGGATGTATTACCAGGCGGGCGCTTATATGGCTCCGGGGGGTACTGCGAAATACCAGGTAAGGAGCGCCATATCAAATGACGGCGTCACCTTCACGAAGGAGGGAGTGAGAATAGATATTTCCCCCTATGATTCATCAGCAGTCCTGCAGCTTGCAGGCCATGGCACTTACTTTTACGCCACGAACGGAAAGGTTGTGGGCATTTTCTCCGGGGAGTTCACGGGAACGTCAGGACCGAGCGACCTGATCATGAGCACATCGTCTGACGGCCTCACCTTCGGAAACTTCACGAAGCTCTACGATGACTGGCACGATCCCATAGTGATCCTTGCCAACGGTCAGTACCAGATGTATTCCACGTATCTCCTCGAGAAGCAGGGGCTTGCTTACTCTACAGATGGAGTTACCTGGCCTTCCCAGCAGCCCACCACCATCTATATGAAGAACTCAAGCGGCACTGTCCTCACTGAGGGAAACTCAGGAGTGGGAGACATCGCCGGTGTCCTGCTTACTACGGGCTCTGTAATGCTTTATACAAATTACGGAGCGCTCTCTTCTGAGAATATCGTCTATTTTCAAAAACAATAGGATTCAGAATCCAAGGAGGAAAAAAAAGGTGAAAGTCGATGAAAATGTCAAGGAAACCAAGACCTGGCCTGATTTTGCAATAGGGCTGTATGATTTGCTCACAGGTCGCGGGGCAGAGATCTCCTACGAGCTCGCCAACATGGAGGTCCTCGTTCCCAGTCGCTCAGGTGACAATCCCGAGTACTACCACTGGCGGTTCAACGGGACCCTGAAGATCCGCACCAGGGACCAGAAAAGCCAGGGCGATGCAAGCTGAGCTTGATATTTTCGGGGAGATTGAGTTTACCGTAGACGGTGAGGAAGGCCTCATATCAGCCGAAGGTGACTGTGTCACCTTTCAGGTGGCGAATTTTAAAGGCCTTTACCGCATTGCGCAGATGACCGCAAGGTATCTTGCCGATCCTCGTATTCTCATAGCACTCCAGAAGATTATCAAGGCTCTTGAGCTCTCGGTGGCTCTCAAGGTGGGCAATCAGACCATTTTCGTGCTGGACGGCAGAGGGTAGGGGCCTGACTGGAGGTGCCTAGGGCCCCTGAAAGGTGTGCCAGGCAATTGGCGCTTCTTTCCCAGGCGAAGCGAGGGCCCCCGCGAGTGTCTCCCCAAGAGGAAGGGCGGCAAGAAACCATTCTTCCAGAGGCTCCCTGCCGTGGATGATTGCGGGAGGCTCTGAGAGATCAAGGGATACCTCCACCTTTTCCATGAGCTCCCACATGGTGCTTCCCAATGCTTTTACGTAGGCTTCCTTGAAGGTCCAGCAGCGGTAAAAGGCCTTGAGCCTCAGGTCTTCCGGCAGGGCCATGAGGGCTTCATATTCCCCCAAGGTGAAGAAACGCTCTGCGATTTTCTCTAATTCAATGTCGGGCTTTATGGTTTCCACGTCTATACCCACGGGCCTTGACCGGGAGACGGCAATAAGACATGTGTCCTGCGAGTGGGATACATTGAAATGCACCACGGCGCTCCTGCCCGCAAGCTCCGGCTTCCCTGCCTGAGTGGCGGTAAGGAGGAGGTCGGCAGGCTTCTCCCCTGTGTAATGCGAAAGGATAGCTCGAAGGGCACCGCGGGAAGCGCTATAGCGCCTCCTCCCGTCGGGGAACCTGAAAGCTGCCGCGCGGGCGCTCTCATCAGGTGAAAGAAGCCTCTCCAGGGCCTCAAGCCCTGTGTCTTCGAGATAAAGCGGGACCTTCCAGATTTCAATTGTCTCCATGATTTTTCAGCCACTCCCTGAGCCTTTCTATTCCCTCCCTTATAGTGATTGCCGGTGAGTAGCCGATATCCCTGCGGGCTGCCGAGATGTCGAACCAGTGGGCGCATGCGAGCTCCCTGGCAAGAAATCTCGTCATAAGGGGCTCCTCCTTCTTCCGCAGAATGCCGTAGCCAAGCTCCATGAGGGCGCCGGCGGCGTAGGCAAGGCCTGCGGGAATTTTCCTGGTGACGGGGGGGAGATCGGCGGCGGAAAGGATCGCATTCATGAGGTCCGCCAGGGGCATGGGCTCCCCATTGGTGATGAAATAAGCCTTTCCCCCTGCGGGCGAGGCCGGCTCAAGCTTGAGGAGCGCCAGGATATGGGCTTCCACGGCATTGTCGATATAGACGGAGTCCACAAGGTTCTTTCCCGTTCCCACGATGCGGAGCTTCCCTGCTTTTGCCCGGCTGATGAGGCGGGGGACCAGGTGCCTGTCACCGGGGCCCCAGATAAGGTGGGGCCTCAGGCTCACCGTGGAAAGGCTTGCACCGTGCGCCCCCAGGACCATGCGCTCGGCGATTGCCTTCGTCGCGGGGTAGTGAGCCAGGAAGCTGCGGGGATAAGGCTCATTCTCCGTCACGCCGCTTTGATCGCTGTTGCTGAAAACCACGCTCGGCGAGCTGGTGAAGACAAGCTTTTTTATCCCATGGCGCCGGCACCCCTCGAGCACATGCTCTGTGCCTTTCACGTTCGCATTGTAATAATCTTTGTAGGGTCCCCAGACTCCCGGCTTTGCCGCCACGTGGCAGACGGCGTCACAGCCTCTGAGGGCCTCGGACACGGCCTCTTCGCTGGTGAGATCGCCGCCATATACCTCGATTCCGGCTTCTTCAAGCGGGGAGGCCTTTGACCGTGCCAGAGTCCTGACGGCGAAACCCCTTTGGACAAGCGTTCTCGCAAGGGCGCCTCCCAGGAAGCCCGTGGCGCCTGTCACCATAATCTTCATGGCATGGTCCTTTCAGCCCACAGGGCGAGCTTCTCGCGGAATATCTTGGCGTTGTGCCTTATGTCCACGGGGAACGAGGGGTGAAAAAGCAGGGTGGTGATCCCTTTCGTGTGGGGATAACGGGCGCCGCGGGCAAGAAGCTCTTCCCGGATTTTCCCCTCTTTCTCCCCCGGCGTCCCCTTTTCAAGCTCGATGCACATCACGGGGACCGTGGCGCCATTTCTCTTCACGCCCACGAGGGCCGAGCGGAATACGGCGGGGTGGGCATTGAAGATGGCCTCGCAGGGGATGGTGAAGAGGGTCCTTTCGGCGGTGACGACGCGGTGGGATTTCCTTCCGCAGAACCATATCCTTCCCCTCTCGTCCTCGTAGCCCACGTCGCCCATGCGGTGCCAGAACTCCCCGCCGTTACCTTCGGCGATCTTCGCAAGCCTTGTGGACTCTGGACGCTGGTAATACTCCCTTGTCACGATAGGCCCTTTCACGGCCAGCTCGCCGATTTCGCCCCTCGGCGAGACAAGGGTTTCCGACCACGCGGCAATGGGCTCATCGGTTATTTTTATGATCTTCAGCGTGATGTCCCTGACGGGCTTTCCGATGCAGGCACCTTTCCCTTCGTCGCTCTCCTTTCTTGTCTCGCCGAGGATCTCCCTGCTCCCGATGTTGCAGACGGGGAGGGCTTCCGTGGCGCCGTAAGGAGTGAAAATCTCCACGCCCTCCCCCAGCATCTTTGAAAAGCGCTCCAGGGCGTCGGGCCTTGCGGGGGCCCCTGCCGATATGACGCGCCTGAGTGAGGGAAGGGTGATGGCCCGCGACTCGCCGTACCGCCCCACCTTGTTGATGAGGGCCGGCGAAGCGAACATATTGGTGGCGCCGAAGTCCTCGATGGCCTCGATGAGCCTGCCGGCGTCGGCCGAGGCAGGACGCGAGGCGTCCATGTCGGGGATGATGGCTGTCATTCCCAGGGCGGGGCCGAAGAGGGCGAAAAGAGGAAAGGTGGCAAGGTCCATCTCACCGGGCTCGATGCCATAGATCTCCCTGAGGTACTTCACCTGGCTGTCAAAGATGCCGTGAGTATATACGGCTCCCTTGGAGACACCGGTGCTCCCGCTGGTGAAAAGAATGGCGGCAATGTCGCCGGCGCCCGTTTCAGCCATCCTGTAAGGGCCTTTCCCCAGTCCCCTCTCTCTTATCTCTTTGAGAGTAAATCCGCCCCAAAAGAGGCGTTTTCCCACAGTGATGGAGATTTTTACCGTCGATGAGGCCCACTTGAAGAGCAGGCGGGCCGCCTGTGCCTTGGGAATCCCTATGAAAGCAGAAGGCTCCGCCTCGGCAAGGCACTGCCCGAGGCCTTTGATGCCTATGCCGGGATCGACCATCACCGGAATGGCGCCTGTCTTGAAAAGGGCGAAGGTGAGGGCGAAAAAGGGAAGGGAGGGTGATACCATCAGCACCGTGCGCGTGCCGCGCCTGATGCCTGCAGACTCAATGCCCCATGCGAGGGTGTCGCTCTCGTCGTTGAGCTGTTTCAGGGTAAGGTGGCTGTATGTCACCCTGCCCCCGCCGTCACGCCCCTGGGGGCAGACTACGGCAATGGAGTGGGGTTTCTGCCGGGCCATCTCTGGAAGGTGCATGGCCACGTTGACTATGGCGGGTGGTGTCATGGCTTACCTCTTGAGAGGATTGGCTGCAAGGAATTCTTTTACGAGGGCCGCAATCTCAATTCCTCTATCTTCCAGCACATAATGGCCGGCACCGGGGAAGCGGTGAACGAGGGCCTTCGGGAAGCGCTGCGCCCATCCCTCGAGGAAATGGCCGTCGAAGACGAAATCGCCCATCCCCCACAGGATGAGCATGGGATGGTCTCTGAAAAGGCCCAGGTGCTCCTCGGTGGAGACCACTGTATCGTAGGAGTCGTCGCCTGGCCTGAGGGGGATGTCCTGGACAAAGCGCAGCACTGCTATACGGTGCTCCCAGGTGTCATAGGGGGCGAGGTATGCCTCCTTTTCTTCACGGGAGAGCTTTTTCTCCTTTGCACAAAAGGCGAGAGCTCCCAGGCAGAAGGCATTGAGGCCCTGCACGAGAAAGGCTCCCAGGGGAGTGTTTCTTATAAGGGCAAGCATCCATGGGAAGGGCCTTCCTGCGGGAAGTCGGAAGGCAGAGGTGTTGAGCACCACGAACCGCTTCACGGCCTCGGGATGGCGGACGGCGTACGTCATCCCGATCATCCCTCCCCAGTCATGGACCACGAGGGTAAGGTCTTTTTCTGCGCCGCACAAGGCGAGGAGGTTTTCAAGATCATCGACGCGCCGGGAAAGAGTATAAGGGTAGGTCTGGCGGCCGGGCTTGTCGGAAAGCCCGCACCCGATATGATCGAGCACGATGACGCGGTATGAGCCCCTGAGAGCCTCAACGAGGGATCGGTAATAAAAGGACCATGTGGGATTGCCGTGGATCATCACGACAGGATCGCCCTTACCCTCGTCAAGATAATGGAGCTTCAGGCCGCCGATGTCGTGGTGGTGGCCTATGAAAGGATAGTATGCTTTCACCACTCCCACCCCAGCATGAGGCAGTTGAGGCCGCTTCCTATGCCGAGGAATCCCGTGCGGTGGCCTTTCCTGAGGTGGCCCCGCTCGTCGGCAAGAGCTGCCGTGAGGGGGAGGGAGACGGTGCCCATGTTTCCGAGGTACGGATAGGTGACGAAATCTTTTTCGGGCGCGATGCCCAGGGCTTTCAGGATGGCCTCCTGGTGGCTTGAGCCCACCTGGTGGCATATGGTCCTGTCCACGTCGCCGGCATTCCACCCCATTATCCGGAGAAAGCGCTTCCAGGTTCTTTTCCCGAGCTCCACGCCGTTTTTCAGCACCGCCACCGAGTCGGTGCACATGGTCATGATGTAATGCTCTCCGGCCGCCCTTTCCATGCCCCAGCGGCAGAGGCTGTGAAACTCGGGATCAGCGCAAGCCGCACTTCCCACAAGCCTGTGGCCTGGAGTGCCGGTGAAAGACCCGTCGGTGACGAGGACCGCCACGGCCCCTGAGCCCCCCGTAAGAGTAGCCAGGGCTCCCACAAAGTATTCCATGGTACCCTTCCTGAGCATGCGCTCTATGGCAAACTCGTTGATTTCCCTCGCCGATTCGGCGGAGACTACGAGCCCCGCCCTTATATGCCCGAGCTCTATGCGGTTTGCCACCTCCACGATGCCGTTGAGCACACCCAGGCATGCGTTGCTTATATCAAAAATCTCCGCATCGGGGCTGATGCCGAGCTGTGATGCCACCCTGCATGCCGTGGCGGGCTCAAACTGCTCGCGGCACACGCCGCCGTAAATAAGGATTTCGATGTCGCGGGGGCTTATGCCGGACTGCCTGATTGCCTTCCTTGCAGCTTCCACGGCGCCCTGGGAGAGGGGATAGCCGGCCTCCCACCATCGTCTCTCGCGGATCCCTGTCCATTCCTCGACCTGTCCCTCGGGGATGTGGAGCTTCGCAAAGAGGGGCGCCAGACGCTCTTCCAGCTCCCCGGTGGTCACCACCAGGGGAGGGAGCTCGTAGCCGATTGCCTCGAGATATACCTTCATGTAGCGCATGTCCCGATATTCTCCATGGCGAGGGTAAAATCTTTCATTCCATAGATAAGCCTCCCGTCCACGGTGAGGAAGCCGTCGGCGGTGATGAAGCGGTGCAGGTCGTCGCGGGAGGTGATCCAGCACTCTACGGTGACGAGCCTGTCGGGGGGAATGACCTGCCCGCGGTAAAGCCATGAGTGGCGGTACCCGGGGACCATCGGCACGAAGGGTGCGGAGCCGCCCTTCTCCTCTTTGCCCCACCTTGTGTGGGCCATGAATTTCATGAGCTGGATCATTGACTCAAGGCCAAGGGACCCCGGAATGACGGGATCCTGGTAAAAGTGGGCATTGAAGAACCAGGCCGAGGGGTCCACCTTGAGGGTGCCCCTTATGTAGCCGAGGCCGGCAGGACCTCCGGAAGGTGCAAGGCACTCGACAGTGTCTATCATGGCAAGCTGCGGACCGGGGAATGGCGACATGGTGGGGAAGGGAGAGGCTGCCCATCCCGAAAGATCTGTGGAACCTGGCTCGTATTTTTTTGCATCGCGGATTCCCACCTGGTTTCTCAGTGCCTCTTTGGAGAAGAAGCCGAAGTAAGTGCTCCCCCTGTAGACGATGTCTTCACGGTCTTTCATCTCGAACTCATAGTGCTGGATAATCATCCCCCCCGAGGTGGAGACCCTGGCAAGCTTTACCCCCGTCGTGAGAAGGCCCGTCCTTTCTGTCACGGGCTTATACGCAGTTGCCTCGCCGCCAAGGTTCCTGAAGGAGAGATCAATGTCACTCGTGAGTGCAGAGCCCACATAAGCGGCAAGCCACCCGCAGGGCTGGAGGGCTACTTCCAGGAGGACCGAGAAAGGCATGAGGCGGGTTCTCTCCTCGCTGAAATACCATTCGCCGGGGGGCACGTCATACTGCGCCTCTATGATGCCCCCGGGAGCCATCTTCCAGGGCTCAGCCTCAAGGGAGGTGATCCTGTCCAGGAACTTATAGGGCGGGCCGGGGAGGCGTGCGATAATGCGCTCACTGTCGAATATCCTGTAAGGCTCGCCGAAGGCCTCCGAGGGCTTCCCGACGGCAAAGGCCAGTATCCTGTCATTGTCATAAAGGGCTTTCTTGCTGCCCGGCGGTGTGGCAGGGCGGGTCCTCTTCTCCCAGAGGGAGGTAATCTGCTCCTTTGAAGAGCCGCTGAGTCTCATGGACATATTGCTTATCTCCACCACAGGCTTGCCGTCGGCATACATGAGCGCGTCAGCTATGGCATAGGGCTCGGGGCGGAAGCCCATCTCCTTGATGGAAACCTCGTAGCAGGCCTTTCTTGTGCTCTCGATGACCTGCCCGCGGCACTTGAGGCCGCTTGCCACGCCGGGGACAGGTTCCCATGCGGCCTGGCCTTCCTCGGCTATCCATCCCATGCGCAGCAGGAAAATCCGGAATGTGTGCATGCAGCACTCGTACATGAGGGTCCCCGGCATGACATTATCATCGGAGAAATGGCACGTGAGGAACCAGTCGTCGGGGTGAATGTCAGCTTCGGCACGGATGATGCCGAGGGAGAACCTTCCCCCGCGGGGATCGAGGTGCTGCACCCGGTCCACGAGCCTCATGAGCTTTCCACCGGGAATAGTAAGGGGTTTTTTCACCGGGAGGCCTTCAAAGCGAGGGCCGAAGGCCCCGGCGAGATCCCCTTTGCGGAGAGCCTCAACCTGGGCATCACTGTATGCCTCGTAACCCATGGGCACGGGATATGACCATCCGGGCGGGACTGCTCCCTCCAGGGGCCTCGTGTCAAGGGAGGTATGGACAATCCCCTTCCCGGCCTCGAGCTCCTCCCTGGTGAAGAAGCCGGCGCAGCCCTCCCGCATGGTGAGGAGGGGCCTGCCTCCCACCGTGCTGTCAAACCTGAACCTGAAGAGCCAGGTGTCACCCTGGGTGAAGAACCTGTCGATGGAGATATCGTAATGAATCACTTCGCCTGGTCCCGGGAGGGGGCCGTGGAAGGTGACGACGGCATCAAGGAGGCGGTACACGGCGAGTCCCCTGGTGATGGAATCGATTCCCAGGTAGCCTGAAAGGAAAAGGTCGGCCTGGCCGGCCTCAACGGCTATGCATGTGGGAATACGTCCCCCGTCGAGGTACCAGGCCCCTGGAAGAATGTCATGCTCGGTGATGACACGGCCGCTTTTAAGGGACTGGCTTTCTCCTTCAACGGCGATAATGCGATCCACGAGCATGAGGGGCTCATCGGGGAGGCGGACCCTCGTGGGGTGGCTGTCCACCTGGCGATAAGAAGGGCCGAGAACCTTGGCGATGCTTCCCACGGCAAATTCCATGCATGCAGTCCTGTCCATGAAAGGCCTCTTCCCGGGCGCCGCCGGCGCGGCAGGCAGGACCTGAGGCAATGGTGAAACTGCTTTAAGAGTATCGGGCATTGCTTTTGGCAAAAGCTCAGTAACCTTGAGAGCAGCTCCGGCGGGACAGGCTTTCGAGGGGGCGGGACTGTCCAGAAGGCCATGGATATCTTCCAGGCCGGCAAGCTCCCCGCCGCATTCCTCAAGGAGCGCCATCTGGAGTGTCATCTGCTGCGCCATGGCATCCGTCAGATTTCTGGTGAAGGTGAGGTAGCTTTCATGAGCCTGGAGCTTGGCCTGCTCCATGGCATAAAACATGCTCATGACCGGGTCCGGCTCGGGATTGGG
This sequence comes from Candidatus Eremiobacterota bacterium, assembly GCA_031082125.1. NCBI lineage: Bacteria > Bacillati > Vulcanimicrobiota > Vulcanimicrobiota bacterium. Next base: position 63,972 of record JAVHLM010000029.1, on the reverse strand, counting down.
AGGGGTGTCTCTCTTTACCGTGCTGCGGGAAGGTTCCGGCGCACTCTTTTCGGAGAGGGGGCGGGGCAGATCCGGGGTTTTGAAAGGGCCGCCTCCCGTATCAAGCCTGATTGCCCTGGGCGCTGAAGGGGCGCTTTCCGGCACCTTCAATGACTCAAGGGGGGAAAAAAGCTTCTCAAGGTTGATATCCAGGCCTTCAGTAAAGAGGCGCGCCGCAAGCCTCAGAACCGAAGAGACCTCAGAATGCCCCTCCCTGCAGGCTGCAAGGGCGGTATGCTCCCTGCCTTCAAGGATCCTTCCAATCATCCTTGTGCAGGAGGGGCCGGGACCTATCTCTATGAAGGTGCGCACGCCATCATGGTAGGCGGCTTCTATGACGCGGGGGAAATCGACAGTGTCAAGAGCCTGGGCCAGTATGGCATCGGCAGCCCTCTCCATCGTCATGTCGTAGCACTTACCCCACCCGGTGCTGTAAAAGCTGATGCCATCGGGCGCTGTGACAGGGAAGAGGTGAAAGTCCCGGTAAATGTCCGCCACGGGCTTTACTACCTCGCAGTGTACAGTAGTGACGCCGCTTACCGGGAGGTAGGAGCAGCCAAGGTCTCTGACGAGTATTGAAACTTCACGCTCGTCACCGCCGATAACGCAGTCTGACTGAGTGTTTATGATGAGGAGGTACACGCGGCTTCTTCCCCTGAGGGCTTCTTTGACCACGACGGCCGGGGCATCGATGACACCGATGGCCCAGCGGACCTCTTCGGAAGCATTGAGGCCCCAGGCTGCCCTGGCAGCATTACAGGGACCGGCAAGCTCATCGGTGAAGAGGCGGGATTCCTCCATCCGCCTGTGCATCTCGTCCCTTGCGCGCCAGGCCCTCAGGGCAAAGAGGCCTGCCATCTCGCCGAGGCTGTAGCCGATGGCAGCTTCAGGCCTGATGCCGAGGTGCCCCAGGAGATCCGCCATGAGAGTCCCCATGGCAACCTGCCCTTCCATGAGAGCCCTGTGATTGCCGGATATTCCGTCTAGGGATTCAAGGCTCCAGAACAGGTGCGGCATGACCTGGCTCCTGAGGGAGAGGTTTTCCCTGTCCTGCTTCTCGGCAATAAAAGACCAGGCGGCGGTAAGCTCCCTTCCCATGCCGGGATAATGGTTCCCAGAGCCTGGGAACACGTATGCGGTCTTTCCCCGGGGCTTTTCGGATAGGGGAGCATAGAAAAGGGCATCACCTTCTCTTTCGTTTCCCGCGGGCCTCATCCTGAGCGGAACGCCAGGCTTCCGGGAGATGGCCTGCCGCGCCTGCCCGATGAGACGGGCGGCCTCGTCATGATCTCTCGCGATGATGGCCAGCCTGTGACTCCCTCCTTTCTCCTCCATTTGCCGCGACAGCCATTGTGAAGAGCTCCAGGCCAGTGGCTGCCCTCCTTTCCCTTCCAGGAAGCTTTCCATGCGGTCCAGCTCTGCGAGGAGCTCGTGATCAGTGCCGGCCCTGAGGGCGAAAAGGGCTTCCTGCACAGTGACGGGAGGGGCCGGCAGGGCTCTCCCTGCTTGCGGCTCATATTCTTCCAGGATCACATGGGCGCAGGTGCCGTCTACTGAGGAACAGGTCACCGAGCCCTTCCGGGGGCCCTCAGCCCTGTTCCTGAGCCAGTGCTGCGCCTTCCCCGGGGGGCAGAAAGGCCATTCCGGAGCGCCTTCCACCAGGGCTCTCACGTCCTGCGAAGGGGGGATCAGGTGATGGGAGAGCATCAGGCAGAGCTTCACCACCGATGCGAATGCCGTAGCAGCCCCCGCATCGCCGGTCCATTCAGCAACTTCACCAATTGCGACAGGTTCATTCCACCTGCTTTCAGAAAAGAGCTCTCCGGCCCATGCCGCTCCAGATTCAGCGCTGATGATACCTGCAAAATCCATTGATCCCGGGGGGTGCCTCTCTTCGCTGCAGGCTCTCCTGAGGGCCCGCAGCACGGTGTCTTTCCCGGGGCCATCGCAGCCGGGCTTCCCTCCCCCTGCAAGCCCTGTGGCCCTTATCACGGCATATATCCGGTCGCCGTCGCGCTCGGCGTCTTCGAGCCTCTTGAGCACCACTGCCGCCGCCCCTTCGCCGAAAAGAGGCCATGGCTTTTCCCCGGCCCGGCGCCTTGCGATCAGGGCCCGGATATCGCCGGCAAAATCGACGGCGCCGGCCAGGGCGCAGTCAATTTCTCCCGACGAGAGCTTCGTGATCGCCACCTCAAGGGCGGCAAGCCCTGAGCACTCCTCAGACGAGACGGTGAAAGAGGGGCCGCCGAAGCGGAATTCCCTTGCTATCCTGCTCGCCACGATGCTCCCCAGGGCCCCCATGGTCCTGTTGGCGTTCAGGGGAGGGCCCACTGTGTCACGGAGCGCTCCTGCGAAGTCCTGGAGGTCCTTTTCACTGCCGGGGACTCCTGGGGGGAGCCACAGGGGAGCCTTGTTCGCCATGTCCCAGCGCACGCTGAATGTGGTGGTGCTGAAATCAAAGGATATCCCTATGAAGACGCCCGCAGTGTCATGATCTGCAGGGGCTGTCGCGGCGTCCTTCAAGGCCCCTGCTGCCACGAGCAGCATGAGGAGCTGCTGGGGGAGCATCTCGCTTATCTCCACGGGAGGAATCCTGAACTGGCCGGGGAGGACCTTGATGTCGTCAATTCCAAAGCCCTCGGGCTCTGATTCTCCCATCTCACTGTGAAACCATGACGAAGAGGGCACGCCGTACCAGCCCTTTTTTGCCCCGGGCTCCTCTCTTGCGGTACTGTCGAAGAGGGCATGCCTGAATTTCTCAAGGGTGTCATAGGGGCCGAAGCGGGCGTCAATTCCCACGATCGCCACGGGCCTGCCCTCCTTCAGGGAGGAGGCCTTCACGGCAGAGATCTTTTTCCCCGTACCCTGCCATTCCTCGATGAGCACATGGGCATTGATGCCCCCGAAGCCGAAAGCGCTCACGGCTGCACGCCGAGGGGCTCCTCCGGCTCTCTCAGGCCATGGCTCGCTTTTCCTGAGAACTCTGAAAGGGCTTCCGGGGAGGTCAAAGGAAGGCGGGGAGACGGTGTAGTTGGCTGTAGGCGGCAGCACTTTCTCCCTGAGAGCCAGGAGGACCTTGATAAGGCCTGCAGCGCCGGCGCCCGTGAGGAGATGGCCCACATTGGACTTCACCGAGCCGATGACGCACTGCCCCTCCCGGAAGGATGATCCGTTCCTCTCCCAGAGCTTCCTGAGGCTCTGGTACTCCACGGCATCACCGACGGGAGTCCCTGTAGCATGGCATTCCAGGAGGTCTACGTCGGAAGGAAGCCACCGGGCCTGGCGGTAGGCTGCCTCCATGGAACGGAGCTGCCCTTCGCTGTCAGGCGCGAGGAGAGAGCCTTCAATGTCGTTTGAAAGGCCGATGCCTTTAATCACTGCAAGAATGTCATCACCTTGGGCGAGGGCATCTTCAAGGCGCTTGAGGACAAGGATGCCCGCACCTTCTCCTATCACGAGGCCATTGGCTTTCACATCGAAAGGGGCGCACAGGCCGTCAGGCGAGAGGGCCGAGAGCTGCGAGAAGCCCATTGCCGTGTAAAGACAGTCGGGGCGGCAGATGCCTCCCGAGAGCATCATATCGGCTTTCCCGGAGAGCAGCCTGTCGCAGGCCAGTTTCACGGCGTAAAGCGATGACGCGCAGGCCGCGTCAATGGTGAAGCTTCCCCCGCCAAGGCCCAGGGCGTGGGCGATGAAACCGGCAGGGAGGCCGTTCACCCACGCATTGAGGGGATCGGTGAAGGTGAGGGGAGCTCTGCCCCTGGCCCCGGTGACGAGCTCCTCGATGGCAGGCTCCAGGATCTCCCTTGAGATGGCCGACGAGGTCTCTGTAGGGAGGGCGATATTCCCTATTATGACGCCTGTCCTGGAGCGGTGCACCGATCCAGTGGAGGCGCTCCTGAAGGCCTCCACCGCCGCCATGAGGGCAATGTGAAAGAGGGGATCAAGCCTGGAGAGAGTACCCTGATCAACGGCAAGCCCTGTGAAGTCGAGCTTTTCAGAGATGGAGAAGTCATCAAGGAAGCATCCCTTTGAGGAATAAGTCCTGTCAGGCCTTATGGCACCGGGGGAATAACCCTCTGAGGGCTGCAGAATCCAGCGCCCCGGCGGTACTTCACGCGAGGCGCTTTTTCCCTCCCTGATGAGGGTCCAGAAAGACTCAAGCGAAGGCGCTCCGGGGAACAGTCCGCCTGCTCCCACGATGGCAATGGGGGTGGTGAATTCCATGGGGATAGCTTCCTTTAGCGCATGGCTTCCTGGGTGAGCCTGTTGTTTTCGAAGGCTTTCTTCAGCGAGGGGAGAATGGTGCACTCGTAGCCTTTCATCCTTGCGATGAGCATTCCTTTCTGATCGACGAATTCTATGGTGGCAAGGGCTTTGTGCTCATTTCCACCGGTGATGCCTATGACAATGCTCACGACCCCCCTGGGAAAGGACCTGAACTGGCGGTAGCTGCCGGCATAGCAGGGCAGTGACCCTGACTGGTATTTCTGGAAGCTCCACAGAATCATCATCTGGAAGCTGCAGTCAATGACAAGGGGATCGGTGATCCACCTGTTCCTGAGGGGCTCTTTTATCCATGCTGAAGGCTTCGGCGCGGTGCGGGCCGTAGCCCTGATTCCCTGCGCCGACGAGCCCTCGACTTTCTCTATGCCCTGGAAATCGCTTCCATGGAAAAGGAACTCCCTGTAAAGAGCCTCCCTGTCGAAGGGATAGGCCGGAAGATCGGTGCCGGTAAGGCTTCTCTCACCTTTTGGGATATTCGCCGCAAGCACTATCTCACCGCGGGCATGGATTACCGGCGGGGTGCCCTTTTCATCGCTCTGGAGTTCTGCGGTGACAGTGAAGAAATCTCCTGCGGTCTTCGCTTTTCCCGTGACGACCCTGATGGTCCTGGACTCCGATTTTATGATCCTGAGGCCTTTGAGCACTCGAAGATTGTCGGCCCCGTAAAAGGTGAGACCCGGATTTGCCACGAGGGCGCCATGGGAGAGCCATTCGAGCATCATTGCCACGGGGAGCACGGCCTGCCCGTCAAGAATATGGGAATTCAGGAAAGGAAAGGCTTCAATGGTCAGGAGGCTCTCGAAAGCCGTGGTGTACTCGGCCGGAGCGCAGCCCGTTCCGGTGTCGCTTCCCAGTATCACTACTTCCACGGGGGCATCAGGTGAGGAACAGAGCTCCCTGATGAAGATCTCCGTGCCCTGCTCGAGGGCGATAAGGCCTACCCCCTCTTTTTCAAAGATTTTCTTCAGGGAAGTCGTCACCATGCCGCCGTCCCAGGGACCCCAGTTGAGGGCCACGACGCGGCATCGCGGCCGCAGCCTTGACTGCCAAAGCGCCAGCTTGTTGAGCACCTCGTTGGCAACGGCGTAATCAGCCTGGCCGACCCTGCCGAACCTCCCGGTGAATGAGCTGAAGAGCACGAGGATCTTCAGCTCGTCGTCACTGAGAAGGGCGAGGAGATTCCTGAGGCCTTCGACCTTGGTGGAGTATACGCGCTCAAACTCCTCGTCGGTCTTGTCCTCGATGAGCCTGTCAGCAATGACGCCGGCGCCATGGACCAGCCCCCTTATGGGGCCTGCAGTGGCGCGGATATCTTCCACGGCTGCCCTGAGCTCCCCAGGATTCCTGATGTCAACTGAGCGGTAGAAGACCCTGCCGCCGGCTTCCCTTATCCGGGAGAGCGTCGAGGCAATCTCCCTCTGCGCCTCGATCCTGCCGTACTCCTCGCGGATAGAGGCGGGCGTGGCCTTTCCTCCACTGTGGACCATGAGGGCTCTCTTGATCTCGGCATCGCCGGTGAGCCCGCCGAGCCATTCAGGCTCAGGCTTCGGCTCGGGACTTCTTCCCAGGAGCACCAGTGCTGGTTTCTCATCATGGGAGAGGCGGTTTATGAGCTGCACGGCGCATTCAGCCGTGACGCCCCGCGCGCCGCCTGTGACGATAACCACGTCATCGCGGGAGAAGGGCGGGACACAGCCCGTGCCGTTGCGGCCTGTGAGAGAAAGCTCCAGGGTGCAGCGGCCCTTCGGAGAGATGCCCACCTCAATCGGGCCCTTCAGGAAAAGCTCCTCGATGAGCTCCAAAGCAACTTCCCTGGAGGAATGAAGGTGCGCCGGCACGTCAAAAGCCTTGCAGCAGATCTGGGGCCATTCATGGCGCACAGTCTTTGTAAGGCCCGCCAGGCCTCCCGAGAGCGGCTCACCCTTAAGGTCCATGCCGCCCAGGCCGAAGCAGCCGTCCATTCTGGACACGGTGGCAAAGAATGAACCCCTCTCCCGCGCGCTCTCCTTGAGAGCGGGAGAGGCTTCCTTAAGGACCTTGAAGGCCTTCATGAGGAAATTGCTTTCTGTAGCGCCCGATGGGGCTATTATAAGGAGGCCTCCGAGAGAGGGGGGCGCACCCTGGCGGAGCAAGGTTTCAATTTTTTCGACGTGCGGCCTGTATCCCATGGCCTCAAGAATCTCAGCGAGGCTCGAGGCAAAAGGCGACCCGTCATCGGTGACCCAGATTTCGGATCCGGCCTGCAAGGCGAGCTTTTCCCTTCCGGAGACCCCGTTGAGCATCTGCGTGATGAGCACAAGCCGCTTGAGCTGCTTTTCTCCTTCTTCGCGGGGCTCTGGCATGGGCATCTCCGTGGCAGGTCCTTGCAGCGGCTTTTCGTCCCGGGGGGCTTCACCTTCCAGGAAAGCCACAATGTCGCTCAGGGTTTTCATCAGGGCCATCATGTCGGATTTCACGGCAGGCATTGAGGGGAAGCGCTCCCTGAGGGCCGAGAATATCTCGACTCGCTTGATGGAGTCTATTCCCAGGTCTCCCTCGAGGCTCATTGAGGGCTCGAGCATCTCGGCAGGGTAGCCTGTTTTTTCCGCAATAAGGTCGGTAAGGGCAGCAAGGAGCTCTCCCGGCTTTTCCTGCACGGGAGGCGGCGAAAAGGTGACGCTCCTGGCGTCAAGGAACAGCACGATCTCCCTGAGGCTCTTCAATGCAGCCATCTCGTCGGACTTGATGGCCGGAAGGTCTGGATGGGCTTCCCTGAGGGCCGAGAATATCTCGACTCGCTTGATGGAGTCTATGCCCAGATCGCTGTCAAGGCTCATATCCAGGTCCAGCATCTCGGCAGGGTAGCCTGTTTTTTCCGCAATGATGGAAAGCAGGCTTTCCGCAATACCCCCGCCCCGGGGATTATCGAAAGGGCGGAGGGTGCCGGGATTCCCGCTCGTGCTCATGTGCTTGATGATGTCTCCCGGTGTTTTCATCCGGGCCATCTCGTCGGATCTCAGGCCGGGCATCGCGGGATAGCGTTCCTTGAGGGCCGAGAATATCTCGACTCGCTTGATGGAGTCTATGCCCAGGTCGGCATCAAGGCTCATGCCCGGCTCAAGCATTTCCACGGGGTACCCTGTTTTCTCGGAGATGACTTCAAGCAGGAGCTTGCCGAAGTCTCCCGCGGGAGCCGCCTCCTGAGATGCTGCAGGCGGTGGCTCTTTCATCAGGACCGGAGCTGCTTCTCTGATTTCCGGCAGCGGGAGCGGTGCGGCTGAAGCTTCCCTGCCGAGGGCTGCCAGCAGCAGGTGCTGCTGCTGCCCCGCTATCTGCTGGAAAGTGTGAAGGGCCTTGTCCTGGTTCTGGAGGAACTGCTGGTGCATGAGGGCCGTCTGCTCCTGTATCTGCTGGAGAGCTTTTATGTTCTGCTGGGTAAGCCTGAGCAGCTCCACCATGGACTGTTTCCGGGGGCTGTCGGCAGAGAAAGCCTTTTCGCTGCTCTCCGGCTTCGGCGCCGCAGTCCTTGGGGCCTCTGTGCCATTGTTCCTCTCCGGTGCTCCTTCCTCACTAATTGCAGCCTTCTTGGCGGGATTCACGTAGTTGGCCCCACAGAGGGGTATTGTCATGCGTTTCTTCTGCTGATCAACGGTTGTGATGTTTCTCTGGAGAGGGTTCCAGAGGGTAAGGTCCACCGCATGCCCTCCTGCGGCAAGAGCAGCAAGGGCTCTGGCCAGGTCGCCTGTACCGTGCCTTTTCCCTGATGACCCGTCGATGGAAAAGGCCTCGAAGTCACCCCTGCCATTGAGTATGGCCTTGACGAGGCCTGTCATCCTCGCGCAGGGCCCCACTTCAAGGAAGGTCCGCACGCCGGAGTCATACATGGCCAGGATCTCATCAACAAAGCGCACGGGCTTTGCCAGGTGGCCGACAAGAAGGGCCCTGGTCTTTCCGGGATCATCCGGGTACAGACAGGCCGTCGTGTTGGAATAGACCGGGATGGAGCAGCACCTGAAAGGCACCTTGTCGAGCCCCGCGGCAAAAGGAGCCTGGGCATCGGCCACGAGGGGACTGTGAAAGGCTGCGGAGACCGTAAGCTTTGTATTCCTTATGCCCATTGCAGTGATGACAGCGGCTGCCCTCTCTATTTCAGCGGTGGCTCCAGAGAGCACCGCCTGCTGGGGGGCATTGTGGTTGGCAATGACCAGGTCAAGGCGCTCCTTCTCAATGATGTCAGAGAGGAGCCCCGCCTCGAGCTGCACGGCGAGCATTGAGCCCAGGTCGTCCTTCCCCTCGACCATCAGGCTCCCCCTGAGAGAGGAGAGATGGTAGAGCTCTTCCGGGGTGATTGAGCCTGCCACGCAGAGGGAGACAAGCTCGCCGTAGCTGTGGCCGCCCAGTGCTTCCGGCTTTATGCCGAAGTGCTCCAGGACTTTCCAGGCTCCGTAGCTTACGGCACCGAGGGCGGGCTGCGCCACGCGGGTATCGCGGAGCTCCCGCTCCTGCCTCTGCTTCTCCTCTTCGCTGAAGGCAGGGTGGGGATAGAGGTAATTTACGAGGCCCGCCCCCAATTCTTCGGGAGCCAGGGAGGCAAATGATTCATGGGCATCTCTCAGGACAGCGAGCATTTCAGGGAACTGCGAGGCGAGGTCCCTGAGCATGCCTGTATACTGAGCGCCCTGCCCTGGGAAGAGGATCGCCAGCCTCCCCGAAGGGGCTCCGCTTCCGTAGAATGCTCCCTCGGGCGTGTTCCACGCTTTCCTTTCAGGGTGCTTTCCAAGCATCACGAGGGCGCTCGAGACGACCTTGTGGGGCTCTGCGCCCTCTCTTTCAAAGACCATCAGAAGCCTGCAGGGCTCTTTCAAGTCGAAGGTCTTCCGTGTGGCCTCGGATTTCTCAGAGAGCTCTCTCCATGAGATTCCGCCTTTCCAGTCATCGAGGGAGGCTTCGAGCCCGCCGGGGCTAGAAGCCGACAGGGCGGCAATCTGCACACGGCCGTCCCAGTCTGTGGAGAGCTTCACCGGTGATGGCTCTTCCAGCACGCAGTGGAAATTGCTCCCGCCGAAGCCGAAGGAGCTCACGGCGGCCCTCCTGGGATGGGAGGTGCTGCCTATCCAGGGCCTCTTCTGCGTGTTCAGGTAGAAGGGCGTCCCCTGGGCAAGCAGCTCATCAAAGGGTTTCTTCACTTTGATCGTGGGAGGCAGCACCTTGTGGTGAAGGGACATTGCGGCCTTGATGATTCCTGCGATGCCTGCGGCAGCTTTCGTATGGCCAATCTGTGACTTCACGGAACCGAGGGCGCACCAGGCGCCGGCGCTTCCGCCCTCGTTGAAGACAGCATTAATGGAAGTGAACTCTGTGAGGTCTCCTACCTTCGTGCCTGTTCCGTGGGCTTCCATGAGCTCCACGGTGCGGGGCTCTATTCCAGAGATGCGGTATGCCTCCCTCATCGCCCTTATCTGCCCGCCGGCCTGGGGGGCGAACACCGCGGCGCCCTTGCCGTCGCTTGAGGTCCCCATGCTTCTTATGACGGCGTAGACCCTGTCGCCGTCCCTCTTCGCATCTTCAAAACGCTTGAGCACTATCATCCCGATGCCCTCGCCGAGGACTGTTCCGTCACAGGAAGAGTCAAAAGGCCGCGCGTTGCCCGTGGGTGAGAGGGCCGGGGTTTTGCTGAAGCACATGAACATGAAGATGTCATTGAAGGTGTCAACGCCCCCGGTGAGGACCATATCACTTCTCCCTGATGAGAGCTCAAGCCCCGCCAGGTGAAGAGCCGAGAGGGAGCTTGCGCAGGCGGCATCCACCGCGCAGTTTGTCCCCCCCAGGTTGAAGTAGTTGGCAATTCTCCCTGCCACCACGTTTCCCAGGAGCCCGGGGAAAGAGCTTTCCTGCCATTCCACGTAGGAATCGGCAATTCTTTTCACCACGCGCTCGGTGAGATCGCTGTCAGCTCCCTCGTCTCTGAGAGCCCTTCTCCAGATGGGGTGGCCCAGCCTTGCACCCAGGGGGACCACAAGCTCCAGGGTCCCCGTAACACCCAGGATAACGCTTGTGCGCTCCCTGTTGAACTCTTTGCCGTTGCCGTACCCGGCATCCTCGAGGGCTCTCTTTGCCACCACCAGGCCCAGCAGTTGCGAGGTGTCCGTCGCCTCGAGGGAATTGGGCGTGATGCCGAATTCCATGGGATCAAAGTCTATGGGCGATATGAACCCGCCCTTTTTCCCGTAAGTCATGTCGGGGACCCTGGGATTCTCGTCAAAATAGTCATTCACGCTCCAGTGCGTGGGAGGAATATCGGTGATGGCGTCAATTCCGTTTTTTATGGTGGACCAGTATTCCTGGAGGTCCTCCGCCTTGGGAAATACGCAGCCGATGCCTATGATTGCGATGGGGGCGGGGGTAAGCGTCGATTCGCGTTTCAAGGTATTCTCCTTTAACTCAGGTAATTGGCAAGCTGTTCTTCTTCAAGAGGCCTGGGGCTCCCCACTTGGAAAAGGTCGATACCCTGGCTTCTCAGGTGGGCAAGCCTCATGGCAACAGCGGCTCCGTGGAGCAGGTTCAGGGCGACAAGGGCAACTTTGCGCCGCTTCACATGCTCGAGCGGCGAGCCTTTCACCCATTCATTGAAGGCTCCCATCGAGGGGCCGCACCATATCTGGTAGTCCAGCTGCCTTGAAGGCTCACCGAGGATTGCCCACCGTGCCGACTGTCCAAGATAGTACCTGAAGAGAAGCGCCATCTTGTGTCTGGCGTTCTGCCCGGCGAGATCAATCTGGCCCGGGTCCCGTTCGAGAAAGTACTCACATGTCTGATTCCAGACTTCCTGAAAGGATGCCCGGAAGAAATTCTTTTCTATGGTTTCCCGCTCTTTCGGCGGGATCTCCTCCAGGCTCGCGCAGGTCTGGTAGAGCTGGTAAAGCTTTGCCGCCCTCATGGGAAACATGGTGCCTGTCTTGATGGCCTGTATTTTCACCCCCAGCTCGAACATGTCTGCCGAGGGGGCCATGGTGATGTCAGCCTGCCTTGTCTTTGAGAGAAGGTCCCGGACGGCTTCGGAGGTCCCGGATTCTATGCAGGACTGGTTCACCGAGCCTGTCATTATGTATGCGGCTCCCATGGTGAATGCGGCAGCAGCCGAAGCAGGAGTGGAGATCCCTCCCGCTGCGCCCACGTGCAGCTTCTGTCTGTAGCCGAATTTTTTCTGCAGCTCGTCGCGGAGGGCGCACATGGCGGGAAGGAGCGTCACGAGGGGCCTGTTGTCGGTGTGCCCACCCGAATCAGCCTCGGCGGTGAGGGCATCGGCCAAAGGGATCACAGCTGCCAGGGCTTTCTGCTTTTCCGAGATGCGGCCCGATGAGACAAGCTCTTCAAGCACCGCCTGAGGAGGCGGCGAGAAAAACCTCGTGGCCACCTCGGCCCGGGAGGCTTTTGCAATGATGCGGTTTGCCACTGTTATGGAGCCGTCAGGCCCTTCTGACAGTCCCGCTGCGCGGTATCTCACCAGGGCGGGCGTGATGTCCATGAAGGCCGAAGCCTCAATGAGCCTTATGCCGCGCCGGAGATAAAGGTCTGCAAGGGCCTCTTCCATGGCGGGCTCCCCGGGGCTGTGTATGAAGTTGAAACCGAATGGCCTGGTGCCAGGTGCAACGCTGAGGCGGTCTATGGCCTGCTCTACCTTTGCCGCTGTCTCGCCGCCCGCACCGAAAAAGCCCAGCATCCCCGCGGCAGCCATTGATTCAACCATCTCAACGGAGCTTATGCCATGGGCCATTGAGCCGGCAATGCATGGATAGCGGATACCGAGGAACTCCATGAACGCAGCATCTCCAAGCAGTTCCGGGTGGCTTGGAGGCACATATGCCGCCACGGCGAGGGTATCTTCACCATGGGCGCATGATTCCCTTAGATCCTTCCTTGTCACTGAGAATCCCCCGTCGTCTGCAATGAGAAGAAAGGACTTTCTCACATTCAGCAGGGCTTCCCGCAGAGCGGCGTCTCCCCTCCGTAGCTCTGCGTCGCCGCGGTGCCACCATCCAAGAGGAGAAAGCTCGGCCTGGGAGCCCTGTACATAGGGAAAAGCGCGCGCAGAAGAAACCCTGGACGCCTCGTGAGCAGATAAAGTCAGCCCGGGTGCATTCATGTTCATTCTCTTTATTATAATAGAAATGCCGGGGAAAATAAATACTTTTCTCTTATTTCCCCAAAGCGGTGAATCTTTTCGCCACCTCCGGGGAAAACCCTTCTTGAAGGGGAGTATTTCATGGTCAGGGGGGGATAAATATCGCCTGTGGACTTCTGGAATATATGGATTGGCAGGTTCAAGAGAAGAGAGGAGAGATTAATTAAGGGTGAGTCGAGGGGTTCAGGGAGGCAGGCAGATTGAAAAGGCCAGTGATCAGGGTCTGGCTGACCAAGGGAACGTCATTTGTCCCTCTTTCACTTTCAGCCCCCAGCCCCTGGTCGCTGGCCTTGTGCTCCCCGCACAGTTCATCCTTATTATAGCAGGCAGGTATTGCCAAATTGTTGCGATTTTGTAATATTTTTTGCAGCCTTTCAAAGGAAAGGCCCCGCAGCAGGGAGAAATGATAAGTACCCAGGACCGTAACCTACGGCCGGAAATAAGGAGGAGCGACGATGGAAGACAACGGGATGGACCTCTTGGACAAGCTTTTCCGCGATATCGACGCGGCAAAGGTCAGGCTGAAGGTGAGGGAGCTCCGCGATGAGCACCCCGATCTCACCACTCATGAGCTCTGCCTTAAAGTCATCGAGGAAGACGCTTTTTTCGCCGGGCTCATCGGCGGGACCACCGCCGCGTTCCCCTGGCCCTGGACAATGATCCTTGTGGCGCCGGATCTCATTATGCTTCTTGGTCTCCAGAGCAGAATGGTTCTCAAGATAGCCTACCTTTTCGGCTTTGACCCTGCGGGCAGGGAGCGCGCCATGGAGGTGCTCGGCTGCCTTGGGGCTTCTGTGGGAGCCGTGGCAGGCACCTACGGAATCAAGAAGATGCTTGAGGGCCATGTCACAAGAAGACTCGTAAAGATGCTCATAAGGAAAGTGGTGACTTCCCTCGCCAGGAAGTCGGCATCACGGATGGCGCCGTTCCTCACCACCCTGGCCGGCGGCGCACTCAACTATGGAAGCGTGCAGCTCGTGGGGAAGACAGCTCTTCACTTCTATGAATCCCGCTGCAAGGAGGAGTCCCCTGAACCGGATTCTCCTTCTTCAGATGAAAAAGATCTCGACAGGCACAGCGGGCTCACAGAGGATGAAGATGAGAGGCCCGGGCCCCCCTCGGTGGAAGATATTGAGAGGGAGGTTGATGAAGAGATCGGCGCAGAGGAGCCTGCAGAGGAAGAGGAGTCCGGCGGAGACAACGTTGACGAGATAGACGAAGACTAAGGAGCATCCTCATCGACATCCCAGGCTTCTCCGGCCTCGAGACTCCTGAGGTGGGCCAGGATGAACTCGTCAATGAAGCCTTCAAGAACCTGGCTCACCTGCGTGGTGCGCACGCCGGTGCGGACATCGCGGACAAAGCGATCCCCCAGGGGGGAGTAAATCCTTATGATATCGGGCACATCCTGCCCCTTTTTCTTTTCGCCGCGCTTCCCCTTCAGCGCTTCACGGGCATTGAGCAAGTCGGCAGGCGAGTCTTTGTCATCAAGGCTGTCAACGGCTGCTGCAACGGTCCTGAAAGGCGCAACGGAGCCGCGCTCTTCGCCGCGCAGCACCAGCTTGTGGGTGCCGGCCTCTCCCTTCAGGAAGCCGTATACATTGGTGCCTTCAATAAGGATGCCAAGCTCCGATGCCTCAAGCTCTTCAATGCGCTTGAAAAGGCCCTGGAGCGAGTCGGCGGAAAGCCTGGTCCAGCAGGGCTCCATGGGGGGGCCTTTCCTGAAGTCAGGGATATGGGCCTTCACCTTGAGGCCCTTTTCCTCTATCCAGTGCACGTATTCGCCAGTTCTCACCATGACACCCGACTCATATCCTTTCCGCCCCGCCCAGGAGAGGTACATCTTCGCCAGGGCCGCCACCCACTCGGCGCGCTCCCTGGCCGAGCGCTCGCCCCTGACGGCCTGGCCGATGGCAGAAAGGTGCATGAGGGCTCGGCCGCTCTCCGAAAGATGGGCGCAGAGGAGCTCGATCTCCAGGAAATCAGCGTCACGGCAGAGATCGGTGTAATTCTGGGCCAGGTCGGCGCCGTAACGTGCGTCGCGCTGGCGCTTCGTGAGGGTGGCAAACTCCTCGAGGTAGGAGGCGCGGTCCGCGAGCTGCTCGAGGCGCTTGGTGAGGCGCTCCAGCTGGTATATCCTCTCGAAGGCTTTCATGCCCTCCCGGCCGTCGGAGCGGAACTCCTTTTTCCTTGTCTCTGCGAGGAGCCGTTTCCATTCAATCCTTATTCTTTCCACATTGTCGCTCTGCAGCCAGCGGTGAAGCCTCAGGCGGATCTCTGCAAAGCCTTCGACAAGCTCCGAGATCTGCATTTTTCTCTCAGTGGCGGCACTCAGCGACAGGGGAGCCTCTTCCTGCTTTACCACCTGCCGCGCTTCTGAGAGGGCCGTGGCATGAATCACCGTCCGGCCGTCTTCGCAGGACACTCCTATAAGGTACGGAGACGAGATCCTGTGCGATACCAGGTAATGGGCAAGAGGCACGTTGATGGACCTCTCAATCTCCCGCTTGAGAGGCCTGGCGCCATAGTGGGGGCTGAATCCCTTCTCGATGAGGAGCTCCATCATGGAGGGATCTACCTCCACAAGGAGGCTTCTCCTGGTAATCCCCTCGCGCTCGAGAAGCTTTGCAAGCTCCCGGGAGGCAACCTCCTCCATTGCGGCTCTGCCGAGAGGGTGGAACACGACGATGCCATCGAGCCTGTTGACAAACTCGGGGCGGAAGAAGTGCTCCACCTGGTCCCGGAAATGCTCCTCCACGGAGTGCATGGAGCTGTCCCGGCGGAGCCCCGGCTTTCGCTGTTCTTTAGCCGTGGCTCCCAGGTTCGAGGTCATGATGATGATGGCGCTCCTGAAGTCTGCCGTGCGGCCCTTGGCATCGGTAAGGCGCCCTTCACCAAGCACCTGGAGCATGCAGTCAAAAATGCTCCCGTGGGCTTTCTCGAACTCATCCAGGAGCACCACAGAGAAAGGCTGAAGCCTGATGCGCCTTATGAGCTCGCCTTCCTCGTCGCCATGAGGGGAGCCTATGAGCTTTGCCACGTTGAATGGCTCTGCATACTCGCTCATGTCGAAGCGGACAAGCCTCTCGCGGCTGCCGAAAAGGTATTCCGCGAGAGTCTTTGCCATCTCGGTCTTTCCCACGCCGGTAGGCCCTACGAAAAAGAGGCACCCCATGGGCTTCTGGGGATCGTTCAGGCCCGACTTGATGACGGTGACAAGATCCACAATGGTGCCTACGGCATGACCCTGGCCCTTGATTTGCTCGGAAAAGAACTTATCGATGCTTTTCGGCTCAAGAGTGAGATGATCGGAGAGAATAAACTCGGGGAGCCCCGTTTCCCGGGCAAAGGCGCTCACAATGAACTGCCTGGTGATTTCAGGCCGCTCCCTTGCACCCGTTTTTCCCGCGTCGGAGGCCACACGCTCAAGGAGCCCCACGGCTTTTCCCGGGAGAGAGAGGTAAGGCTGGAAGCGCCTGGTGAGCTCCAGGGCTGCCTCGGAGGCTGAAGGCCTGATGCGCACGCGGAAGTCGTTCTCCAGCGAAGCGGCATAGTTTCCCAGTATGCTGAGCGTCGAATTTTCATCAGGCTCTGCCATGGTGATGATCCTGAAGAGCGAGAAAAAGGAAGGATCGTAGCGCTCCCCGATGCTGAGGCGGCCCGGCGTGGTCTCGCCGATGATCACCACTGTCCCGTCGGCAAGGTAATTTTTCAGGAAATGGCCTATGTTCTCATCGCTCTTGCTCCACCGCCCCGCCTCCAGAAGGCCCACGATGTCATCAATATGGAGGATATGGCGTTTCTTTTTCACCTCTTCAACAATGTTCTGCACCTTTTCCTGCCATTCCCCGATATAGCTGCAGCCTGCAATAAGGCTGCCTGCACTGGTGTGCCACACCTGCCTCTTCCGGAGGGCCGGGGGGCACTGCTCAGCAGTGATGCGCCGCACCACCTCATGTGCCACGGCTGTTTTTCCCGTGCCCGACTCGCCGACAAGGAGCACCGAGCTGCTCCTTTCCGACGAGAGGACCGCCATAAGCTCGTTTACCTCTCTTTCCCGGCCATAAGCCTTCAGAAGGCGGTTTTCCCGGGTTCTCGCGCTCAGGTTTATCCCGGCGCCCCTGAGGGCCCAGAAGCAGCCCTCGTCCTGTTCCTTCTCCTTCTTTTCCCGGAAGGGCTTCATCGGGGTGAAAGCCACCTCGATCTCGTCAAGGAACTCCTGGCGCTGGTAACAGTAGGGCAGGATCTCCTCCAGGGTGAAGCTGCTGAAATAGGCGGCAATCTCCCTTGTGGCCGCCTCACGGAGCTCGGCCATCGAGTAGCAGTAGAATGAAAGAGGCGGTGAGGCGAGCTTGGGAGCACTTACCAGGAGCTGCGAGCCCTCCTCGGGTGTCACCATGAGGCTCACTGTCAGCTTTACCCTGTCGTGGCGCTTTTTCCCCCTGCTGTCAGAGGGGCGCAGCTCCACCTCGACCTTTTCGAGAGTCTCTCCCGGCCGATGGTTGCTGAGCATGGCCAGATGTGAGGGATCAACCCGCGCAAGCCATTTTTCCAGGGCAATACGCACGTCGTCTTTCACTTCCTCGAGTATGGGCCCGTAGGAGGAAAGACTTGAAGAGGCAGGTTGCACGGCATCATCGATGGGGACCGGGACGTAGTGAATGCCTGGCAAGGTAACGGTATAGGTGCCGTTTTCATGCTTCTGGACAAAGAGCCGGAATTTCTGCTTCATGGTGCCCTTCTGCCCTCATCAGGGGAACTTTTCAGGTCAAAAAGATGAGCCTCTCATCTTTTCAGGTCAACAGGATGAGCTTCTGCCTCTTCAGGGGAACATGGTGAGCTTGTCCTCAAGGCGCATAAGGTCATCATAGGCCGAGGAAAGGGCGATGCGCCTGATGCGGATCGTACCCTCCCCCCTGTGGTTGGAGCCTTCATCAGTGGTGAAGAGTACCTTGAAGCCGCAGTTCCTGGCGATCTCGATGGTGCGATCATCATAGCCTCCATAGGGCCAGGCAAGGTAGTCGGTGAGAATGCCAAGATGGTTGTAAATATAAATGCGCGACTTGCAGAGATCCCTGATAAGCTGGCTCGAGGTGATCCTGCCGTCCCGCAGATCCCATTGCACTTTCTGATGAAGGGCGTTGGTGTGTGAGCCGATGTAAAAAAGGCCGCTGTCTCTCAGCACACGGAGCTGCTTCCAGGAAAGGTGCCCTGTTTCGCTTCTTTCCCCGTTTTCGGTGATCTTGCTCACCACGAGGAACACCACGGCGGGGAAGCGGTATTTTCTGAGTATGGGGAGGCCGTAATGATAAATCCCGTCATACCCGTCATCAAAGGTAATCATCACCATCTTCTGCCTGGTAGGCTTCCTGCCCTTGAGAAAGGCCACGGCCTCTTCCATTCCCACGGGGTAATAGTCATGGGTCCTCAGGTACCTCACCTGGGCCTCGAACATCTCAGGCGTCGTGGTCATAATGTCTTTTGCCACGGGGGCAATCTGGTGATAGCAGAGAATCTGGAGCCTGGGAGTGAGATCGTCATCTGAAAAAGCCGGTATGGCTGTAGCAGCAATGAGCAGCAGAACCAGAATGATCCGTTTCATGGTGTGGGCAACCTCCGCCATAGCTGGTAAGTGGAGCGTGAAGATAAATTCATTAAGGACGGAAAATTTCCTTCTGGAGGTGCACCTTGACCGCCAGATTTATGCCGGCAGGAGGTATGGCTTTGCGTCGCCAACTCTTTCATCATGGATCACCGGAGCTACTTTGATCATATGGCTTCCCGATGGGATGAGCAGGCCAGCCACGATCCATTGCGGCTGGCCCTCATAGCGGAGGCCCTTGAGCTTTTTCCCGGGGCCCGGGTCCTTGATGCCGGCTGCGGCACGGGGGTCTTCACTGATTTCATGGTCAGGGCCTTTGATGGGGCTCTCGACGTGGTGTGTGCCGATTTTTCGGGAAAGATGCTCGAGGAGGCTGAGAAAAAGCTTTCATCCCGAAGCGGAGTGTCGTTCTGCCGGGCCGATCTTACCACTGACACAGTGCCCGGGAGAGCTTTTGACAGGATAATCTGTTACTCGTGCTTTCCCCACTTTGCCGACAAGAGAAGGGCCCTCGCCAACCTGAGACGCCACATTACACCGGGCGGCTTCCTGCTGATAGCCCACTCGGAGAGCTGCAGCAGTATCAATGAGCTCCACAGCCGCCTTGAAGGGCCTGTGCGGCACGACATGCTCCCGGGCCCTGATGAAATGAGAAAAATGCTGCAAGAGCTCCGGTTCTCAAAGGTTGCCATTACCGATAAGCCCCACCTGTATCTTGTGAAAGCGAGCCCTGCCTGATTATTTCCCCTGGAGCTCGTCAGCAAGAGGCCCCGCATCGTAAAGCTTCCTGAGGGCTTCTATGATGGCCGCCGCGTGGACTGCCACGGCGCGGTTTGTCTTGTCGGAAAAGATGAAGCGCCCTGCCAGGCTTTCCATGTTCCCGTCAAAAATGAGTCCCACGAGCTCGGCATCTCGCGTGATGACAGGAGAGCCCGAGTTCCCTCCCGTGATGTCGGCAGTGGAGACGAAATTGAATGGCGTGGCCAGGTCTAAGCTGTCCTTTTTCTCAAGGTAACGCGGGGGAAGCCAGAAGTCCATTTTTCCCGAGAAGCTGTAAAAGCGGTCGTAGAGCCCGTAAATGGTCGTGACGGGAGGGGCGAGGGTGCCGTTCATCTCGTAACCCTTGATGGTGCCGTAGGCAAGCCTGAGGGTAAAGGTGGCGTCAGGGTAAGTGGTCCTGCCCTCGATGGCGAAGCGGGCTTTCGCAATATTCTCCGTGGCCGGCGTGACGACGCTCTCGATATTCGCCTCGCGCCACTTGATGAATTCCCTCAGCTTTGGCTCCAGGGCGAGGGCAAGCCTCACCAGGGGATCGTCGGAGTTTTTCAGCGCCTTTTCGCCGCCCTCGATGAGGGACCAGCGGTAGGAAGGGTCTTTGAGCTTTGTGTCCCTGACAAGCTCCCGGGCCCTCACCTGCGGCGTTTTCCCCCCCAGGAGCACTTTCACGAAGGGATCGGCCTCGCCGAGCTTTTTCCTGGAAAGCTCCATGTTGAAGGCCAGGAGCGCCTCCTCAAGGTCGTCATAGAGGGGCTCAGGCGAGAGGTTCACGAACTTCCATGTGTCAATCTGCGAGTCATGGTAGCCGTTCAGCCGCTCGCCATCGGGCTTCTTTGTCTCCATGATGAAGAACACCACCTGCGTGGCTATTGCAGGGAGCCTGTGACCTTTGAGGGCCTGGTAGCGCTCGTGATCATAGCGTTGTCCGTATTTCTTCATGGCGGCGGCAATCTGCTCCCAGGAGGCGCCGGCCTCTTTCCTGAGGGCGGCGCTGGCATTCACCGTAGAGCGGAGACGATCCTCGCGAGCCTTGAAGTCCTCGCTGAAGGCACGCTCCCTGAGCCCTTCGTATTCTCCGGCCAGGGCCTTCTGGGAGTTGCCATAGGAGAACCTGAGGGTGGCGGCGCGGCGCTTCTCTTCGGGACCTTTCGCGGAGTATTTATCAAGGGTTTTGAGGGATCCGTCGAGCCACGTGAGTATTGCAGGGTAGCTGTGGTCACGGTTAAAGAGATACTGCGAGTATGTGAGGAGGCGCTTCGTCGTGCCTGGATGGCCGCTCACGAAGACAAGCTCGCCATCCTTGCCTCCATTGGTGTTGAATTTGAAATAATGCTTCGGGTGTAATGGCTTCCCGTCCTCGTAGACGCGGAAGAGGGCGAAGTCGAGGTCATAGCGGGGGTAGGTGAAGTTATCCAGGTCGCCGCCATAGAAGGCGATTTGCTTTTCAGGAGCCATGACAAGCCTCACGTCGCGGTATTTCCTGAAGGCATAGAGCCAGTATTCGCCGCCATGGTAAAGGGTGATCACATCTGAGCGGAGCCCTGTTTTATTCATGGACTCCTTCTCGATGAGGGCCATCTCAGCTTTCCTTGCTTTGAGGGCCTTTTCGCCCGTGAGGTTCTTCACGGACTTTTTCACCCTCTCGGTAACATTTTCCGTAGAGACCAGCATGTTCAGCTCGAGGTCAGTGCACTTAATCTCCTCCTCAGGGCTCCTGGCGAGGTAGCCGTCGGTCACATAATCCTTTTTCTCCGACGACATTTTCTGGAGCTGCCCCACAGCCACGTGATGGTTGGTGAGCACAAGCCCCCCGGGGCTCACGAAGGAGCCGCTCCCGCCGTCATTGAAGCGCACGCTCGCAAGGCGCACATGCTCGATCCACTCCCTGGTGGCGGTGAAGCCGTATCTTGCCTTGAGGCGGGCAGCGGGAAGGTTGTCGAGGGTCCACATGCCCTCCTCGGCGGAAGCCTCAAAAGCCGCTGCGGCAAGAAAAAGTATGACAAGTACAGGAAGCAGGATGCGATGATGTTTCATGACGGTTACCTCTCTGATGGTTATCTCTGAAAGTCCATGAAGAATTTGGCACACTTTCCCATAAAACCTTCATGAGATAGCTCCGTATGGAGAGTCCAGGGGCCATTCTCCCGGCAGCTCCATGCTCCCTTCACGGGCCTGCCAGAGCCTCAGGCGGGAACGGGAGCTGTTGCCGGTTCCTTACGGTATCTGGAGGGGAACTGTCACTGACTTCTCATGCTCAAGCGTCCCCACGGCTTCGGCAAGCTTCAGGTAAGAGCTCTGCCTCCCCTCAAAATGAGCCTCGGGAAGACCATTTTACTGCAGATCCCTGATTCCCTTCCCGCCATGCTCCGCTTTACTTTTTTTCCGGAGAAGGGTATTACCACAGGGCGTTAAAATCCATAGGGAAGAAGCTATGGCTCAGTGGGCATTTCATAGGACAGCGGCTCAGTGGCCATTATATAAAACTGGTATAAATCATCTCTCATTTTACGGATGGCTGGGCCGATCCCAATGACACACTTCCAGAGAGAGCTTATCACGTCTCTTTTTCCCTCTATTTCTTTCCGGTCCTTCCTGTATGATGTGTTCTTAATTCTTTTCTGAGTCGCCATTGTGATGAGCCTCCTTTACTTCCGAGCTGGTCTGTTGCCTGATATCCGGGACTTTTTTCTCTCCGGGGAATCTCTGTTTCTCTCTCTGTTACCTATCTGCCAGGATAAATATTCCATTCAGAGAGACAGGCATTCTTTTAGAAGATAAAGAGGCTTTGCCGGGTGATCTTTATGAGGCCCCTGCACATTGAAATGCATTGTCACAGTCATACTCAGTTCCCGTTTATTCTCCACACGCTGATATGCCAGGAGCCCTTGTTGAACGAGGCGAGGAGCGGCTTCTCGGGGTGGAACTCGAGGGCCCGTGAGTGTTCCGGGTATTTTACGGAATTACCCGAGAGGGGCTTGAGAATCGGGCGGTGCCATGCTCCCCGCCTCCAGATCTCCAGCTGGCCGTTTCCTCCATAGGAGGCCTCTGAGCGCACGGCGCACCACTCCCCGTCGCGGGAGAGGGAAAGTGAAACCGCGTTGTTGAGGCACGTAAGCGGAATCCTTATTTTCCGCGCAGCAGGTGAACATTTCCTCATAGCGCCAGAGGAGGCGGCCTTCACGGCTGTCCCAGAGGGCTATCTCTCCCTGGGCTGACAGGGAGGCGATACAATCACCTGCGGGAGCCCATGCCGCTCGCGCCGTGCCTGCCGGAATGCTGATCTTTCCTGCAGGAGCAAGGCCTTTTTCGAAGCCGAAGATATCGATGCCGCCAGGCCCGCACCAGGCAGCGCCCGGCCTGCATGGATTCCAGAGGAAGCGCACCGGCGCACCGCGGAGTCCTCCCGAAGGTGTCACTTACCGAGAGGATGGCGCCTCGTGACAGGAGAAAGTCCACCATCTCTTTCTGGTCATAATACTCTGCATAATAGAGCGGTGTCCACCTGAACACCTCATCGGCACTGTTCGGATGAGCTCCATGCTCGATGAGGAGCTTCGCGACAGCTACATTGCCCGACATCGCCGCCTCGTGGAGAGGCTGGGCGCCGCCGTCATCACAGGGGTATGCAGAGGCGCCCTTCTCGATGAGAAGCCCGGCGGCTTCCAACTGGCCAAGAGCTGCCGCATAATGGAGGGGCCTTGCTCCTTCATTGTCCTTGGCGTTGAGATCCGCGCCCTTCTCGATAAAAAACGCCGCCAACGCGGTGTTTCCACGTTCTGCCGCAAGATGGAGGACTGTCGCACCTGAAGCGTCCACAGGCACCTTCACCAGATATCCGTCCCGGCCGGCAAGCTCCTCCGCCTTGGAAGCGTCGCCCTCCACGACAGCACTCTTCAACATCTCTTTCTTTTCCTTCAAGGCTTTTCCAAAGGTTCCAAGAAACTCCGCCATCGCCTGCCTGCCCTGTTTCAATGCATAGTCTGCAAGCAACTCTCCGCCGGGGGCTTTGAGATAGATCCTCTCGGGTAAGATCCCGAGCATCTGGTTCACCACCTCCATGTCTCCATGGAGGACCGCCTCGAGGAAGCGTTTCTTTTCGCTTTCCTCCTGCTTACAGGCTTTATACCGGGGTGAAAAATCGATGGAACTCTCATGTTTTCTCCTGAACCATGGGATGATGACCGCATATAGCACATAGTACCCTGCCAGGATAAGAAGGATCATCAGTACCAGATCCCGTTTCCCGAGGGAAATCCCCTCCAGGCTGCCGCGGTGGATGATCGCGTGCAGCACGAATCCTGTGATGAGAACAACATAAAGAAAGGATACATTGAGAAAATCACCTGGAAAGAAATCCTTTTTCAGGAGCTTCTGAACAATGATTCCCAGGGTATAAGCAATAAACAGAATGAGCAGGAAGTCGCGGTGCATGGTTTTATTGTAGGGGAAATCTGCGCAGAAATCAAGGCAGGAGCGGTCCATGGCGTCCGGATTACCGATGAATGATTCCCGTGGATGAGTGTGCTCCACTTGACTTTTTTCCCGGGGGAGGGTATTATTCACAGGATTGATATCGTGTGAGGAAAGTATGGAAACTGCGGCAACAGGCAGGAAGAAAGAAAAGGGACCCTTCAAGGGGCGGTCAGTGTCGGTGGTGGGCGACCTCTCCCTTGATGAGCAGTATTACCTTTACCAGAAATCGCGGGAGCTCAAGGAAACCCTCAGGACAGGGGGCGATACCTCGGCGTTCTGCGTAGATGATCCCCTGATGGCCATCTATATCCTTTTTCTCGAGGACAGCACGAGGACCAGGGAATCCTTCATCAACGCCGCCCGCTTTCACAGGACCAAGCTCAACATATTTGACGCCGATTCATCTTCGTTCTCCAAGAACGAGAGCTACCGTGACACTTTCAACATGCTCTGCGGCTACAGCCCCTATTCTGTCTTTGTCATGAGAACAAAGCTGGAGGGAGTGTGCCGGTGGCTTGATACCTCTGTTGCAGAGTTCGCCGCGCGCCACGGGATAGAGAAGCCCGCCTTCATCAACAGCGGCGACGGCAAGCATGAGCACCCCACCCAGGAGTTCCTTGACGAGTTCACTTTTCTGGAGCACCTGGGATGGAAGCGCGGGAAGATAAGGATTGCCCTTATCGGCGACCTTTTCCACGGGAGGACCATCCATTCCAAGCCTGACGGTCTCTGCATCTTCCAGGAGGTCTCCGTCGATCTCGTGGCACCTGAGGAGCTTGCCATGCCCTCCTACTATATTGAGAAGATGGAAGGGAACGGCTTCAGAGTAAGGCATTTCTCCTCGATAGAGGAGTATCTCTCGCAGGACGACGTGGCCGATATATGGTATTTCACCAGGCTTCAGCTTGAGCGCATGGGAGAAAAGATCCTGCAGAAGGAGCACCAGCTCAGGCAGGCCGTTACCTTTGAAAAGAGCTTCCTGGAGAAATACCGCCTTCCCGATGACACAAGGTTTTATCATCCCCTTCCCCGGAACAAGGAATACCCCACGATACCCTCGTTTCTCGATGAAACTCCCCTCAACGGATGGGAAAGCCAGTCAATCAACGGCTACTATACCAGGACGGTGCTCCTTTCAATGCTCGGCGGGGCCACAGGTCTTGACTTCCAGGGTGCCAGCCCTGAAATCCCCTCCGCCAATGACGACTTCATTGAGGAAGTGACGCCGGTGGAGAAGGTAAAGCCCGATTACAAGGTGGGCATAAAACCCATTGAGACCGGCATAGTGATAGATCATATCGAGAAGGGCGAGGACGAGGGGACTATCTGGGACCACATCGACAGGACCAGGAAAATCCTGGCCCTGAATCGCATGAGCTCTCATGGGGTCTACAGGGGAGAGAATGACGGCAGATTCAAGGGCATCATCTCGGTGCCGGGATTCCTGGGCTTCGGTCCCAGGGAGATGGAGAAGCTTGCCGCCGTGAGCCCCGAGTGCACCCTTAATGTAGTGAAGGAGTGGAAAGTGGTCCGCAAGTTCAGGCTTCACATGCCTTGGCGCATCGAGAATTTCGGGCAGACAAGCTGTAAAAACGTTGACTGTATCTCTCATCCTTCCCATCATGAGTATACTAAGCCCATATTTCACCGTATGCTGGGCCATGTCTTCAAGTGCCACTACTGTGACAGGCTCCACAATTTCAAGGAGATATGGGATCTGTGAGGTGGCTTCAATGAGGATTTTTTCAGAGTACGCAGGGAGAATTGCCCAGGCAGGCCTGGAGATAAAGGCTATCAGGCTTGACGCCAGGGAGCCCTTTCAGTGGGTCTCCGGTTACAGGATGCCCATATATAATGACAACAGGATGTTCCTTTTTTTCCCGGAATACAGGAAGCTCATCACCGGTGCCTTTGATTGTATCATCAAGGAAAAGAACATTGCTTATGAGGTCATTGCCGGCACCGCTACGGCGGGAATACCTTTTGGAATGGCCCTCGCTGAAAGCCTGCAGGCGCCATTCGTCTATGTGAGGCCGGAGGCCAAGGACCACGGAATGGGATGCCAGGTTGAAGGCCTTGGAAGGGGGAATACCCTCGGGGGCAGAAAGGTAGTGCTTATCGAGGATCTCATCTCGACGGGAAGAAGCTCCGCCCTGGCCGTCAGGGCCCTGAGGGCTGCCGGCGGTACCGTCTCTCACTGCCTGGCCGTATTCAGTTATGGCTTTGATGAAGCCGAGGAGCTCTTCCTCTCAATGAGGCCGCCCTGTGAGCTGATTCCCATCTTCGCCTATGATGTGCTGCTGGAGAAAGCCCTTGAAACAGGCTATCTGAGCCAGAATGAAGTATCGATCCTGAGAGAATGGCGCCATGATCCATTCGGGTGGGGAGCAAAGCATGGATTTCCTCGAGTGGTGAAAGGAGAATGAGATGAACTATCTGGATGTCCTGAAAAAAAGCGCCCAGGAGACCTCGAGCATCGTGTGCATAGGGCTGGACCCTGTAATTGAGGCAATGCCCGCTCACCTCGCATCGGAGGGCATTGCGGGAGTGCCTGAATTCTACAGGGCGCTCTTCGACAGGATGGCGCAGGTAGGATCCAGGCCGGGAGCCTTCAAGCTGAATCATGGTTTTTACCTGAAGTATGACACTCCCCTGGAGGGTTCCTTCAGGGGGAGCCACGTGATGGCCCAGGTCATCGGCGAGATCAGGAAACGCTTCCCCGGAATCCCTCTTATCCTCGATTACAAGCGCGGCGATATCACCACTTCGTCGGCCAATTACGCCGATGAGGGCTTCCTGTCCTGGGGCGTTGATGCCGTCACCGTGTCGCCATTCATGGGCTCAGATTCGATTCTGCCCTTTGCAGAATATTGCAATGATGAAAAGGGGCGCGGTGTATACCTGCTGAACAGGAACTCCAACAAGGGTGCCCTGGACTTTCAGAATCTCATGGTGCTGGAGGGTGAGCACAAGGTCCCCCTTTACATTGCCATTGCCGAAAAGATCGTCAAGTGGGCGAAAGAGCGGCCTGGTGTCGGCGCCGTAGTCGGTGCCACCTCCCCTGAAGAGCTCACCGATATCGCGAAGCTTTATGTAAACCGCCATATTCCCCTCCTCATTCCCGGCGTGGGAGCCCAGGGGGGATCGGCAGGCGATGTGGCGCGGCGCCTGCGCAACGTGGGATATGATCTCTCAATGGTGCGGATCAGCAGCTCAAGCGGCATCACCCACCCATGGCAGCGGGCCAGGAAAAAGGTTCCCTCCAACTGGCCGGAGGTGTCCGTTGCCGAACTGGTGACGCTGAATGACGAGATTGCCTTCAGGCAGGTGGGATGATGGGAGGCTGCTCCCCCGCCGAGGTTCTTGCCTGTCTCTCGTCCCCGGCGCTGAAGTGCGCCACTGTCTCCGGCATATTGACCACGAAGCCCTCTCTCATCGAATGGGTGGACCGCAATGTTCCCGGCATTGATGTCATTACGACCAAGAGCTACCAGGTGATGCCTGATGCTGGCAACAGGGAACCTGTCCTTGTAGAGGCAGGCATAGGCTGCTACGGGAACGCTGTGGGCCTTCGAAACCCCGGTATGGAGAAGGGCTTTGATGAGCTTTTGAGCCTCAGGAGCCGCCATTCGATGCGGGCGCTGCTGAATATCTCCCTTTCCGGGAATTCTGTTGACGATTTTGCGCTGCTGGTAAAAAAGTTTGAGCCTGTGGCGGACCTGCTGGAGCTCAATTTCTCCTGTCCCCATGCCGGAGAAGGCTATGGCTCTTCAATCGGCAGTGATGCCGCGCTGACGGCCCGGTATGTGAAAGCTCTCAGAGCCCTCACGTCAAAGCCCCTTTTCCCCAAGCTCACTCCCAATGTGCCCAGCATAGAGGCCGTTGCCGTGGCTGCGATGGCCTCGGGGGCTGATGGCATAGCAGCCATCAACACGGTGGGCCCTGAAGTCTATTATGAGCCGCACACGGGGATGCCCATCCTTTCAAACCCCAGGGGACATAAGGGCGGGAAATCAGGCCGGTGGATACTTGATGAGGCATTGAGCAAAATAGCAGCAATAAGGGGTGAAATCGGCCCCGGAGCGCCTCTCATCGGTATGGGAGGTATCACCACTGGTGCCGATGTGAGGGCAATGCGCGAAGCAGGTGCCCAAACCGTGGGCCTGGGGAGCCTCTTCATACGCGTTCCCCACCCGGTGCGCCCTGCTTTTGTAAAGGCTCTCAGGGATGACACGGAACAGGGCACATGCCTGTCGGGCGAGCTTCTGATAAATGAAAGGCTCATGGAATACCGCCCTTATAAGATATCCAGGAGGGAGCAGAAGGGCAGTGACCTCCTGCTCCTTACCCTCGATGGAGCCTGTGACTGCAGGGCAGGAGAGTATGTATTCCTGTGGGTGCCGGGTGCAGGGGAGAAACCTTTTTCAATGGCGTACGGAAATCCGATGACCTTTGTAATAAGAAAACGTCATTATGACAAGGCTCTGGAGCAGGGGATCGTGACAGAGGCATTGTTTTCGTTGAAAGTCGGCGATACTGTTCTTATCAGGGGACCCTATGGAAAAGAGGGGCCGCCGTGCGGCAGCAGCACCGTGATGGTAGTGGCGGGCGGCACCGGTATAGCCGTGGTGCCGGCCCTCCTTTCGATGCTCTCGGGAAAAGCCTCGCATATCAGAATCTATTATGGGGTGAAGAGGGGAGAGGAGCCCCTGTTTTCTGACCTCATCAGAGAGTATGGCCACCTTGAGACTGTGGCTGACCAGGATGAGCCTGGCGCCGTGCTGGGGAGCGTTTCCAGGGACCTGGAGTCCCGTAAGATCCGGCCTGACTGCTGCTATAACATCGGTCCTCCTCTCCTGATGGCAGAAGCCTCAAGGCTCCAGGAGACGGCAGGCGTCAGGGCAGAGAGAATCTGGAATTCACTGGAGACTCATACCATGTGCGGAGTTGGAATATGCGGCGAATGTGAATGCGGCGGCCATCTCACCTGCCAGGAGGGGACCTTTGTCTCTTACGCTTTCCTGCAGGACCATGGCCTGGACCTGTCGTAAGAAGCATGAAAGTACGCCGGTTCCGGCGGGAATGTGGCATTAAGGCAGGAGCCGGAAGCCGCGATAAAGAAGAAAGACCTATGATTGATCCTCATGTCCATCTGAGAGACTGGAAACAGGCCTATAAGGAGACCCTTGCCCATGGCCTCAGGGTCGCCTTTGATGCAGGTCTTGACGGTGTTTTTGAGATGCCCAACACCGATCCCCCCCTCACGACCATGGAGAGGGTTCTTGAAAGAATAGCCCTTGCCGATTCAAGCGGAGTCCCCCTCTTCCACGGGATTTTCATGGGCCTTACGGCCGATCCGCAGCAGGTAAAGGAAGCCGTGGCAGCCCATAAATCGCTTTTCCCCCGCGTGGTAGGCCTCAAGCTCTACGCGGGAGGCGCCGGGGGAGCTCTCGCCGTCAATGACGACGAAGGGCTGGCGAATGTCATTACCGTTCTTGCAAAAACACATTATGATGGAGTGCTTGCTGTTCACTGTGAGAAGGAATCTTTGCTGAGAAGAGATCTCTTTGAGTGCTCGAGCCCTGAAACCTATGCCCTCGCAAGGCCTCATGAAGCAGAAGTCCGCGGGGTCGCCGAGTTTATAGCGAAAGCGGGAAAAGCGGGATTCCGCGGGATCCTCCATGTATGTCATGTATCGCACCCTGACACGATTTATGAGATTGAGCGCGAGAACGAGCGCGGGCTCTTTCCCATCACCTGCGGTATTACCCCCCATCACGCGCTTCTTCATACCGGCATGATGAAGGGCCCACGGGGGGGCAGCCTTATAATGAACCCGCCCCTTCGCAGCGAGGAGGTGCAGCGCAGGCTCCTCGGGCTTCTCATGAACGGGAGGATTGACTGGATAGAGACCGATCATGCACCCCACCTTCTCAAGGAAAAGCTGAACAGGAAAGATCCCCTCCCCGGAGTGCCGGGATTGCCCTTTTATCCTCGTTTCATTGCAAAGCTGAAGGAGATCGGGATGCCGGCGCGCATCATTGAAAGGGTTACGCACCGCACCATAGAGAGGGCTTTTGGAATCGACGTGGCGCGCATCATCCATCCGCCTTCGCAGCCCCTGGAAAAGGAATATGATTTTGACCCCTTTGCATGCCTGAATGACCTGTGAAACAAAAGAGAGGAGCGACTATCATGGGGATGGGGAGATTAAAGGTAGCAATGACTCTTATCATGACGGCCCTGTTTGTTGCCGCAATGGTGGCTTCCCTCTGGTGCCAGCAGATTACCACCGATGAACAGGGAACTGCCTGCTGCAAAGAGGCGAAGCGCATCCTGGGCCTGCTGGGAGTTAAGATAGACAGGGATATTCTTATCATGGTCAGGCCTTATGATGAGGTGCAGGTGCAGCACAATTCAGGCGGCGGCCGTGCTGTCGAGGTGGGAGGCTATTATCAGTCTCACAGTCCTGAAAGCATATGGATTGTAGCCGGCCTCTCCAGGAGCAAGGCTATCGCCGTCCTGGCTCATGAGCTTGCCCATGCCTGGCAGTCCTCGAACAGTCCTCTCCAGGACAGAACTCTCAAGGAGGGCTTCGCCGAGTGGTGCAAATGGAAGACCCTCCTGGCCCTGGGAGAACTCAGCCTCGCGGGGAGACTTCTCTCTCTGGATGACCCCGATTATGGCAGGGGTTTCAAGATTTTCTGCAATGTCGAGGAAAAAGGCGGCATCCCGGCAGTGATCCAATATGCCCGCACGGCCACAAAGCCCTGAGCCAGATGCCCCTCTTTATCTTTAAGACAGGAGTCGGGGGGCGGAAGGAAGAAGGGCATTTCTCATGAGGGAACTTGAAACACCGCGGCTCCGCCTGATTCCTCTCACCGGAGAGGAGCTTTGCCTCTGCCGCAGCGGTCGTCACGTAATGGAGAAACGGCTGGGTCTTGAAATGACGGTAAGCCCCCTTGACCGGGAGACTGCCGAGGCCCTTGAGGCAGCCCTTGAGGCGATGATTTCCCTTGTGGAGGAAGACCCGGAGAATTACCTGTGGAACACCAACTGGGAGATAGCGCTCAGGGAGCAGAACAGGATAATCGGGGGCCTATGCTTTCATGGCCCCCCCGATTCTGAGGGAAGAGTGCAGCTTGGCTATATCATGCAGGAGGCTTACCGCTGCCGGGGCTATATGACGGAAGCGCTGAGGGCCGTATGCTCCTGGGCTCTTTCAATCCCCGGCGTGGCCATGGTGACAGCCGAGACTGAGAAGGACAACATGCCTTCCCAGAGGGTCCTTGTGAATATTGGAATGATGAGGACCAGGGAAACCGGGCGCACTTACTGGTGGGCCCTCACCTCTCTCAGGCAGTGAGAGTTTTTATCTGAATAGGAATAAGGGCGATAAAGCACGAAATCATTACTCCATGAGTGAGCCAATTCGTTGTGACTGTTTGAGCAATTCACCCTTATTCATGATGCTCGGAGTAAAGGAAAGGAGCTGCTTATGAAAATCGTGGTTTTGAGTGGAAGCCCCAAGGGCCCCCACAGCGTAACCCTTCATTACATCCGCTACCTGGAGAAGTATTTTGACATGCATACCTTCAGGGTCTTTCACACAGGCATGGAAATAGGCCGTTATGAAAAAAAGCCCGATGCCCTGAAAGAACTGGCCGAGGAGATTGAGGCCTCCGATGCGGTGATATGGTGTTATCCGGTCTATGTCGGCCTTGTGCCGGCCCAGATGAAGCGTTTTATTGAGCTTGTTTTCGAAGGCGGCTTTGCTGAGGCCTTCAAGGGCAAGTATGCGACGACCTTCACCACGTCGGCCCATTTCATGGACAACGTGGCCCATGCTTACACGGAGGCTGTCTCTTCAGATCTGTCAATGAGATATGTCGAGGGATACTCTGCCGGGATGGATGATCTTATCAAGAAGGAAGAGCGCCACAGGATTATCACTTTCATGCGCGCCTTTTTCCTCCATGTGGAGGAAAACTGGCCGGGAAAGCAGCCTTTCCTTCCGCCTTCCGCCAGGCTTTCGGAATACAAGCCAGGCAAGATAGCCGATGTCCCTAAGAAGGGCTCACGAAAAATCGTGCTCTTTACCGATGCGGAAGAAAAGGATGTAAACCTCTCGCGCATGACGGAAGTCCTGGCGAAATCGCTTGCCAATCCCCTTGAGATCATCAACATAAGGTCAATTTCCATGCGGGGGGGGTGCCTGAGCTGCTACCGGTGCGTGTCGGAGAATGAATGCTCTTACAAGGACGGATTCACGAAGATTTACAGGGAGCATCTGATGCCGGCCGATGCCATCATTTATGCAGGGACGATCAGGGACCGCTTCCTCTCGGCGCGCTGGAAGATGTTCTATGACCGCAGCTTCTTTAACGGGCACCGCCCTACTACCTCGGGAAAGCAGGCAGCCTTCCTCTTCTCGGGCCCACTGGCCCAGAACCCCCAGATTGTCCAGTACCTTGAATGCATAGCCGGCGCAGGGCAGGTGCACAACCTGGGGATTATCACCGACGAGGGATCATCGGCCGAGGTGACCGCGCGCCTGAATGCCCTGGCAAAGAAAATTCTCTGGAGCATCGGCGAGGGCTTCATCAGGCCCCTGACCTTCCCCGGCGTGGGAGCCCATCTTCTTTTCCGGGACCTCGTGTACACCCATCAATGGCTTTTCAAGGCCGATCACCTTTACTACAGGGAGCATGGGCTCTATGACTATCCCCAGAATGACGTGACAGAGAATATGAAGAAACACTTCTTGGGCCTCATGATGCTCTTTCCTTCGGGGCGGAAAGCCATGATACGGGAATCCAAGAAAAAAATGCTTGAGCCCTACCAGAAGGTAATCCAGGAAATGGCAGGGATGAAATGACATGGAAAAACACCTGAAAATTCTTATTACTGCTCTCATCGCCGTGTTGTCTCTCATGAGGCAGCCCTGCCCGGCCGGGGAGATTCATGAAGCCGCCGGTGCAGGCGATATCAAGAAGGTACAGCAGTTTCTGAAGGAGAATCCCGAGCTCCTCAACGTGGGGGATATGGTGCAGGGGCAGCTTCCTCTTCACCGCGCCGCCCAGGGGGGCAGCAAGGAGATGACGGCTTTCCTGATCTCCAGGGGAGCAAGTGTCCACGCGAAAGACAGGGACGGCCAGACCGCTCTTCATGTCGCTGCCTCTCCCGCCGTGGGCGATCTCCTTATCGGGAGGGGTGCTGACGTGACGGCCCGTGACAGCTACGGTCGCACGCCCCTCCACTATGCGGCCTATTACGGCAGGGATAAAATGGTGGGATATTTCCTGGAAAAAGGGGGCGAGATAAACGGCCTTGACGAGGAGAAGAACACGCCTCTTATGTGGGCTCTCATGAACGGCCACCCGGAGACGGCCCTCCTTCTCATGGCCCAGGGCGCGGCGCTGAACCTCCGCAATGCGGCAGGAGCCTCGGCCCTCTCCATCGCGAAGAAAAAAGGCTACAGGACCGTCGTTGACGAACTCACGAAGAAAAATGTCACCGAGTAGCTCTTATGGAAAAAATTGGAGACCAGCTCCATGTGCTGAAGTTTCCCGATCTTTTTAATGCGAACTGCTTTCTTATTGAGACAGAAAGCCTCTTCATTGTGGTGGACACCTTCATGGGTCCTGCCAGTATGGTGCCTTTCCTGGATTATATGAAATCCCGCGGCGGGAAGCGCTCTCTTTTTATAGTGAACACTCACCATCACTTTGACCATGTCTGGGGAAACTGCGCATTTGGGGACGCTGCGGTGGTGATTGCCCAGGAAGAGTGCCTCGCCATGATGAGAGAAAGCGCCCAGGCCACCCTTGATTCCTACAGGAAGAGCAGCCCTGACTGGGAGAAAGGCAGGGTGACCATAGTGCTTCCCGGCATCACCTTCTCACGGCGCCTCACCATAAGCGACGGTACCGTCGATGTCGTTCTTGAGCACCTGCCCGGCCATTCACGGGACTCCCTCGTGGTCTTTCTCGAGCCTTCCCACGTGTGCCTTGCCGGCGACATGGTGGAAGATCCCTTCCCCCTGGCCCATGAGGGAGGTCCCGGCACCTCGCTTGACCTGTTTATAAGAAACCTCGGGAGGCTCAGGAAATGGAAGCCCCGCCAGGTCTTTCCCGGCCATGGGGAGAGGACCGATCCCTCCCTGGCAGATGATAACAGAGAGTATCTTTCAAGGCTCAGGAGCATCGTGAAGAAGCTCATCAAAGAGGGGAAGGAGCCTGAGCCTTTGAACGTGGCTGTGGAGGAGTGCCTCGGGAGGAAGTCCGTCCTCAGTGATTTTTACAGGGAAGCCCATGAAGGCAACGTGCATGCGGCGGCAGCTCAATTATCGAGCCCCCGGGGGCCGGCCTGACCTGCAAGCTGCTCCTTCACGTATTCCTCAAGACGGCCCAGGGCTTCCGGCATGTTCCTTCTGCCGAAGCCTATGCGGAAGTGCCTCTCGTCAAAGTCGTAATGGGTGCCCGGCATGAGCAGCACGCCTTTTTTCTCCACAAGGTCTGTCACGAAATCCAGCACATTTTTTTCAAAGAGCAGCGAGGGGAAGGCAATGGACCCTGCACGGGGGGGAGCCCACCTGAAGAGGTGCCCGTATTCCCTGAAGAATCCTGACAGAAGCTCCATGTTGAGGGATATGATTGATAGATTCCGCGCCAGGAGCTTATCCCTGTTCCTGAGGGCAATCATCGAGAGGAGCTCCGAGGGAGCGCTGCTGCAGATTGTGGTGTAATCCTTGAAGGAAGCCATTTTCCGCCTCAGGTCCCTGTCAGCGGTCGCAACCCATCCTATCCTGAGGCCCGCAAGCCCGAGGGATTTTGACATGACTCCCAGTGATATGCCCTTGTCAAGGCAGTCGCAGAGGGCAGGGAGCCGCAAGGAACAGTCATGTTCCAGCATGCGGTACACCTCGTCGCAGAAGAGGGTGATGCCCTTCTGCGCTGCTATCTCAATGAGCCTTTCGTAATCTGCGCGGAGCATGAGGTGGCCCGTGGGATTGTGGGGCGTATTGATGATAATGGCCCTGGTATCTTTCTCGATCAGTCTCTCCAGGAGGTCCATATCCAGGTGCCACAGCCCCTTGCGCTCATCCATTACCCAGCGGGTGACACGGCACCCTATGGAGTCCGCCACCTCATAGAGTGACTGGTACGCCGGGAACTGCACGATGACGTGATCGCCTTTGCCGAGGGCCACGTTCATGAAGATGAAAATTGCCTCCTCGGCGCCGGAGAAGACAATGATATCATCGGCGCCCATCCTCTCATAGAGGCGCGCCAGCTCCTCCCTGAGAGCGGGGTGCCCCAGGGACTCCGTGTAGCCGAGCCGCAGGGCCCGCAGCTCGCTCAGGCTCCCCTCCTCCAGGGAGAGGAGTTCCTCCACCGACCAGCTTTCGCAGTCGGAAGAGCAGAGAAGATAAGGGGCGCTGAACTCGTGGCGGGCAAAAAACCGCTCGAGCCTGAAATCGGCTATCTTCATCGCTTTGAGCAGGCCGGCTCTCGCGAGGGCCGGCGCTTCTGCTCAATGACCACCGGCTCGGCCTTCCAGATCTCACCGTTGTATTCGCTGATGGTCCTGTCACTCGAGAATTTGCCCATGCGGCAGGTGTTCAGGATAGACATCTCGGTCCATTTCTGCTGGTTTCTGAAGAAGAGATTCACTTTCTCCTGGCAGGCGATATAGGAGGCATAGTCCTTGAGCACCAGGAAGAAGTCACCCTTTCCCAGCAGCGAATCAAGGAGAGGCTTGAAGAGCTCCCTGTCGCCACCGGAGAAGAGCCCTGTGGAAATCATCTCAAGTGATGCCCTCAGCTCATCGTTGTCGTGCACCTCCTGGAAGGGATCATACCCCGAGGCCCTGAGCTCCTGGACCTCCTGGGCCGTGAGGCCAAAGATGAAGATGTTCTCGTCGCCGACCTCTTCCCTGATCTCGATGGTGGCACCGTCAAGCGTCCCTATGGTGAGGGCGCCGTTGAGGGAGAGCTTCATGTTCCCTGTCCCTGACGCCTCCATGCCGGCGGTGGAAATCTGCTCCGAGAGGTCCGAGGCGGGGATTATCAGCTCGGCGAGCGTCACGCTGTAATTCTCCATGAAGACCACCTTGAGCATGTCGCCCATGTCGGGATCGTTGTTCACCACTTCAGCCACGGCGTTAATGAGCTTGATGATCAGCTTCGCCATGAAGTACCCCGGTGCCGCCTTCCCTGAGAAGATCTTTGTGCGTGGCACAAAATCCCCTCCGGGATTGTTCTTGATGCGGTGGTAAAGGGTGATGGTATGGAGCACATTGAGGAGCTGCCTCTTGTACTCGTGGACCCTCTTGATCTGGGAGTCAAATATTGATTCGGTGTTCAGGGTGATGCCCATGGTCTTCTCCACGTATTCCGCGAGCCTCTTCTTGTTGTTCTGCTTGATCTCCCTCCAGGCACGCCTGAATTTTTCGTCTTTTGCAGACTTTTCCATCTCCCTCAGCTGGAAGAGATCCTTTACCCAGCCGTCGCCTATGGTCCTGGAGGTCAGCGCGGCGAGCTCGGGGTTGCAGAGCAGCAGCCAGCGCCGCTGGGTGATCCCGTTGGTCTTGTTGCTGAATTTTTCAGGCCACAGCTCGGCAAAGTCCTTGAAGACCGACTCGACAAGGATCTGGGAATGAAGCTCCGCCACGCCGTTCACCGAGTGGCTTCCCACGACGGCCAGGTGCCCCATGCGCACGGCCTTCTCGGGAGTCTCCTCGATGATGGACATCCTTGCAAGGCGGCCCGTATCACCGGGGAAGCGGACGCTCACCTCATCCAGGTGGCGCCTGTTGATCTCGTAAATAATCTGGAGATGGCGGGGCAGTATCTCCTCCATCAGGGAGACGGGCCATCTCTCGAGGGCCTCGGGGAGCACCGTGTGGTTGGTATAGCCTATGGTCCCCTGGACTATGTCCCAGGCCTTCTCCCATCCGTAGCCCTCCTTGTCCACAAGGATCCTCATCAGCTCGGCAATGGCAAGGGCGGGGTGGGTGTCGTTGAGCTGGATGGCCGCCTTTTTCTCCAGGTTGTCAAGCGAGCGGTTCTTCACCTTGTGGCGCCTGATGATGTCCTGGAGCGATGCCGATACAAAGAAGTATTCCTGGATGAGCCTCAGGGTCTTCCCCTTGATCTGGTCGTCCTTGGGGTAGAGGACGCGGGTGATGGTCTCCGCGAGGCTCCTCTCCTGGACCGCAAGCATGTAATCTCCTTCGTTGAACTTCTCGAGGTTGAACTCGTGGATGGCCCTAGCCGACCAGAGCCGGAGCGTATTGGCCGTGAAGTTGCCGTAGCCGGGAATCGGTGTATCATAGGGCACAGCAAGAGCCTTTCTGGTGTCAACCCAGTCATGCCGGAGACTTCCTTTGTTGTCCGTGTATTGGATCACACGGCCGCTTATCTCGATGACATAAGTGTAATCCTGCCTCAGGGTTTCCCAGGGATTACCGAATTTCAGCCAGTTGTCGGGAAGCTCCACCTGGAAGCCGTCCTTGATTTTCTGGTTGAAGATGCCGTAGTCGTAGTGGATGCCGTAGCCGAAGGAGGGGATGGAGAGGGTGGCCATCGAGTCCAGGAAGCAGGCGGCGAGCCTTCCGAGGCCCCCGTTGCCCAGGCCGGCATCGGGCTCGAAGTTCATGAGCTCCTCCATATCCAGGTCATACCGGGCAAGGGTGTCTTTTGCCAGGTCGTACATGCCCAGGTTCACCAGGGCGTTCCCCAGTGTTCTCCCCATAAGGTATTCCATCGAGAGGTAATAGACGCGCTTCGCGTTTTCACCGTAATAATGGTGGTGAGAGTTGTTGGAGCGCTCCATGAGATAGTCTCTCACCGTGTAGGCGAGGCTCATGTAAAAGTCGATGTCCCTGGAGGTGAATTTTTCCTTGCCCTGGGTGTACTCCATGTGATTTGCCATGAAGCGCTCAATGCTGGCCCTGTCCAAATCCAGGAAGTCCTCCATGAGTGCCCAGAATGCCTCTCTTTTCGGGTCCGGCGAGGGTGCGGTGCCTGTCGATGAACTTTTCTTCACTGTGATCATACCTCTCTTTCTGTGCGGAGCTTTTTTCGCTTGTCTCTATCCTGATTGCCTCGTTGCCCTGCCGAAGGCTTCCATGAGCCTTCCCGTGATCTCTCCCGGGCAGGCAAAGAGAGTCTCGTCAACCTTCCGGACAGGGAGGAGCGCCTTGATGGTGCTCGAGACAAAGCACTCGCTGCATCCACTGATGATGTCGGCAGGGAGGCGCTCTTCCCGGGCAGTGATGCCGATCTCCAGGGCGAGCCTGAGAATGAACTGACGCGTAATTCCGGGCAGGAGGCCTGACTCGAGTGCAGGCGTGAGAAGAACGCCTTCTCTGACAAAAAACACGTTGCTTGACGAGCACTCAGCTATCTCGTTGTTGAGATTGAGCATGAGGGCCTCGTCGCCTCCCTTCCTGTGGGCGTCCATGTAGGCCAGCCTCACATTGAGCAGGTTGCCCGACTTGATGGCGGGGTTCAGGCATGCCACGTCATTGCGTTTTACCGTGGCAGTGTAAAGGGTAATTCCTTTCCGGTAATATTCCGGGGAGAAGCCCTTGAACTCAAAGCATATCATCACTGTCGTGGGCTTCTGGAGCTTATCGAGGCGGTAACCCGGCTTGCCCTCACCCCGCGTCACCATGACCCTGTAGAGATACTCTTCGGCCTCAACGTGGTGAGCCAGGCGCTTCATCTCGGCGGCACACTCCTCGAGGGTGAAGGGGATGGTGAGTTCTATGGCCTGGCCGGACCGCGCGAGGCGCTCAAGGTGCTCTTTCAGCAGAAATGGCGCTTTCCCGTACGTTCTGATGGTCTCATAAATGCTGTCTCCATAAAGAAAGCCATGATCGAAGACCGGTATCTTCGCTTCCTCTGCCGCCGTGATGGTGCCGTTTATGCTTACTGCCGTCACAATGATTACCTTCTTTCCCTGCGGGCTCTTTTCCGGCATACCTTAATGCATGCTCTTTTTTCCGTCCCTTGTGATGATAGGGATATGGCGCATCCAGAGCTGTTTTTCCCACCACTTCATGTTATGCGAGTACCACTCGATGGTCCTGTCAAGTCCCTCTTCCAGCGTGAATTCAGGCTCCCACCCCAGGATACTTTTTGCCTTGCCGATAGCGGCCGTATGGCGGAACACCTGGCCCGGCCTGTCCGAGATGGAGGTGATCATTGACTGGGGCCTCCCCATCTTCTTCACGATGAGGGAAGCGATATCCATTATGCTCACGCTCCTGCACGTGCCGATATTGATGACCTGGCCTTTCACTTTCTCGATATCGCAGTGTATTATCATATCGAGAGCCCTGCAGTGATCCTCCACGAAGATCCAGTCTCTCTCTGCGCTCCCGTCGCCATGGACAGTGAGAGGCTCATCAAGCAGGCAGCTTGTGATGAACCGGGGAATGGCCTTCTCCAGGTGCTGATGGGGGCCGAAGTTATTGAAAGGGCG
This sequence comes from Candidatus Eremiobacterota bacterium, assembly GCA_031082125.1. Taxonomy (NCBI): domain Bacteria; kingdom Bacillati; phylum Vulcanimicrobiota; species Vulcanimicrobiota bacterium. The sequence continues at coordinate 25,139 of JAVHLM010000029.1, read as the reverse complement.
GACAATGACGGCCGGTATGTCATAGGTGGCCCAGTAGGAATAAACAAGCCTGTCGGCACCTGCCTTGGCGCTCGCATAGGGGCTCATGGGGAGAAGGGGATGGTCCTCGTCCATGACCTCGGTGGTGGCCGTTCCGTACACCTCCGAGGTGGAGATATGGATAAACCGCTTTACCTTTCTGGCATGGTTCACCACGGCGTTCGCCACGGCCTGGGTGCCGAGGATGTCCGTCTCGAAGAAGAGAAGGTTGTCAAAAATCGAGCGTGTCACGTGGGTTTCGGCGGCAAAGTGGACCACGATGTCTGACTGTTCCACGAGGGTATCCACCAGCTCGGAGTTTCTCACGTTGCCGTACCAGAAAGAGAAATTCTCGACCTCATTGATGTTCCCCGGGAGGTTGTCCATTGTTCCCGCGTAGGTGAGCGCATCAAGGACAACGATGGTGTAGGAGGGATATTTCTGGCGGAGATACCGCACGAAATTGGAGCCGATAAAGCCGGCTCCCCCGGTGATGAGGACTGTGGTGCTCATTGAAACGCTCCTTTATGCTTAAGATTACCGTGATGAAGCACCTTTCCAGAAGCCAGGCGCCCGGTGGCGGCTCGTTTTTTATACCTGGTGTGGTGGTGCCCGTTTATACTTCTCCCCCCGGGGCTTTACCTCCTCTGAGAGAGAAGTATCGGGAGGCTTTCTTTTCCATGATTGAAGGTAAGATCTGCCACCGAGAGGTACGGCACGAACTCCCCGTAAAGCTGGGTATAGACCGGGTGGACATACTCCTGGAAGAGGACTTCTATCCCGTGGCTCCTGAATCTCTCCTCCTCGATATAGGCTGCCCCCGCCTTGCCCTCGTAAAACCTGTCGGCGCCGAAATGCATGCACAGTGAGATGAGCCTTCCATTCCTGTCGCCCTCTATGGCCAGCGATGAAGAACATACGAGGGGCCTGTCAATCTCAAGGAACTCCATGAGCCTCCTGATAAAGAACATGTCGATATCAATGAGCATTTCCCAGTGCTTTCCATAGGCCTCTTCAAAGATGCCTATGGTCTCAGTGAAAAAACGCGCCTTTCGGTAATATTGCGCTATCGAGGCGAGGTGCTTCTTTTTCCAGTCTGTCCTGTTATTGATTTTCACGTCTTTCACCAGGGTGGCCGTGAGGTTTTCCTGCTCGAGGGGCACAGTGAGCCAGCACCATCCCCCCGGGGTCTTTATTCTGTTGCGGTTTCTCCACCCTCCCTTGTCAAAGGTGACGTCATCATAAATGACAAAGAGATCGCTCCTGTAAAGCTGCTCGAAGAAGCCGAGCCAGGGAAGGTAGCCGGGCTGAAGGATGCCTATGGTCATAAGAAGCTCCGGAATATCAGGCCAGGTGTTATTGTCTCTGGAGGTTCAACCTTGCCGCAAAGTACTCTTTCGTGTACCCGAGGCCTTCATTGAGGGTCACCCTGGGGCTCCAGCCAAGCTTTTCCCGGGCCAGGGATATGTCAGGCTTCCGGCGTCTTGGATCATCCTGGGGGAGAGGCTCATGGATGATCCTGGAGCCAGATCGGCAGATTATGCTGACCTGCTCTGCAATGTCTTTTATGGTATACTCTTCGGGATTGCCCAGGTTCACCGGCCCGATGAAGGCGGGGCACTCCATCATGGCGATGAGGCCCTCCACAAGGTCGGAGACATACATGAAGCTCCTTGTCTGCGTGCCGTCGCCATAGATGGTGATTGGCTCGTTCTTGAGGGCCTGGACCAGGAAATTGGAAACGACGCGCCCGTCGTTCTGGGCCATCTGGGGGCCGTAGGTGTTGAAAATCCTCACTATCTTTACATCAACACCGTTCATCCTGTGGTAATCCATGCAGAGGCATTCAGCCACGCGCTTGCCTTCGTCATAACAGGAGCGAATTCCTATGGGATTTACATTTCCCCAGTATGACTCCTTCTGGGGATGGACCTCGGGATCGCCGTAGACCTCAGAGGTCGAAGCCTGGAGTATCCTGGCTTTGACCCGCTTGGCAAGCCCGAGCATGTTGATCATACCGAGCGTCGAGCACTTGATGGTCTTGATGGGGTTATACTGATAGTGTATTGGCGAGGCAGGGCACGCCAGGTTATAGATTTCATCGACTTCCACGGTGAGAGGCTCAATGATATCGTGCCTGATGAACTCAAAGTTCCTTTCCCCCATGAGCTCCCTGAGGTTCTCTTTTGACCCTGTGAAGAGGTTATCGACACAGAGCACTTCGTGGCCGCGCTTCAAGAGCTCCCTCACGAGGTGCGAACCTATGAAGCCGGCGCCGCCGGTAACAAGAATCCTTTTCATCGCGCTCCTTTCTTCCAGGCCGCCGAGCGTCCCGGGTAGACGGACCTGTTCCCTATATTCCAGGAATATTTATAAAACCCCTCCACTGCCTTACAGGACTTTGGCCTTTCCCGTTGAATCTCTCCTTGAAAGCAGACCTCGCTGTGCCAGGAGTTTTCCCATTATACAGGCGGAAATCTTGCAATCTGACCCTTCAGCCTCCCGGAGAAGCCCTCGAGGTTTTCCGGGATAGAAAGAGAGAGCCGCGCTGAGGTGAAGATGGAGAAGAGGGTGGGTTTTGGAGAGAAAGCCAAGGGAAATAGAGCGTGGGGTCGATGAGAGCCACACCCACGGGAGCCTGCCGGTGCTCCTGGGCACCCTTTTTGCCTCCTTTCATGATTCAGTGGTCATTACCGATCTGGAAGGGAAAATTCAGAGAGTGAGCAAGGGGACCCTCACAAGTCACGGTTTTTCTGATGAGGGGGAAATACTCGGCAGGAGCGCCTTTGATCTCATCCACCCCTCTGAGTATGAGCGGGCGCGCCGGAATCTTGCAATCGCCCTCGAGTCGGGCCTTGTGAAGGATGCTGAATATCTCCTGGTAAGGAAGGACGGCACCACCTTCTACGGGGAGCTCACTGCAAGCACGCTGTGCAGCGAGTCGGGAGCGCCTGCGGGCTTCGTCGCCATCACAAAAGATATCACGGCAAGAAAGGAAAACGAAGAAAAGCTCAGTTTTTTCTATAATGCGGTGAATGCCGCCCTTGTGGGGTTCCTGGTGATAGACCGGTCGGGGACCCTTTATTATGCCAACGAGTACTTTTCCAACCTGCTGGGGTTCGAAAAGAGGGAGATGGCGGGCCGCGATATATGCTCCTTTTTTTCTGAGGCCACGCGGGAGCTCCTGGTAACAAGGATAGGCCTGGGAACCATAGCAGGCAGGTGGCATGAAGACCTTGTCGCCCTGGAGAAGGATGGGGGAACCATAGAGGTGGCAACGTTCTTTTCCCCTTACATAGATGAAGAGGGCTCAGTGAAGGGCTATCTGGTCACCCTGGTGGATATTTCGGGGGAGAGGCAGCTGAGGCGCGATCTTGCCGAAAAGGTAAGAGACATGGAGATCTTCGGCCATATCATCGCCCATGACTTCAAGACCCCCCTCATCTCGATACAGGAATTCTCCAGGCTTCTCGCAGAGCATGCCACCAATAAGCTCTGCGATGAGGAAAAGGATATGCTGGCGCGGATTGTGTCAGGCTCAAGAGAGGCTCTTGCCATGATTGACGATCTGCGCAGGTACTATCTCATCGACAGGGAAGAGGAGCATTATGCCGAGGTTGACGTGAAGGCCATGCTCGAGCAGATCTCAATGCAGATAAAAGCCGAGGACCGGTTCGCCCGGGTAAGGATAGTGCCAGAAGGGGAGCTTCCCTTGATGATGGTCCGCCCTTCGGCATTTCATCACATCCTGCACAACCTGCTGGAGAACGGCGCAAAGTTCGGAGCCAGCCTTATTTCTGTCAGGTACGACCGGCACCGTGACTTTCACCGGTTCACTATCAGTGACGACGGGTGGGGAATTGAGCCTTTTTTCATCAAGAAGGTCTTTGATATCTTCAGCAGGTCCCCCAAGGCGAGAAAGGAAAGCTCCGGTACGGGAATCGGTCTTGCCATAGTCCAGAGGATGGTAAAGAAGCACGGCGGGAGAATAACCGCGGAGAGCATCGAGGGGAAAGGGACCACCTTTTCCCTCGAGATTCCCGTGACTCCCTCCTGAATGGAATTTTTTCCCCCTCGCGAGGTAGCAGAGTGAGGGGAGTATGATACGGTTTTAGGGATATTCTGAAAAGCGAGGTGTTCTATGAAAAAGGCATTGGTAGTCCTCCTGCTGGTGTGCGCTGGCGCCCTGATCCTCTCGGGTCTTGCCTCATGCAAGAAAACAGTCCCTGAGCAGAGCGCGGTTCCCCCTCCGCCAAAAAACGTGGGGACTCTGGAGGTGGTGATGGGAGTCCCCACTGGACAGGTCACCGAAGAGGAGGAGCTCTCTACCGTCACTGCCTATTTCAACCAGCCCATGGCGCCCCTCACCACGGTGCCCAAAGATGACTCGACGGGCCCTATGATCTTTGATCCGCCTCTTGCGGGAAAATACCGCTGGCTTGGAACCTCGACCCTCACCTTTACCCCCCGGGAGCCCTTTCCCAATGGAATACAGGTGAAGGCCACGGTGCCGGCCGGGACCAAGTCTCTTTACGGGGCGGCCCTTGCCAAGGAGTACAGCTGGACTTTCGAGACTCTCAAGCCCCAGCTGAAAGAGTCCTTTCCAGAAAATGAGAAGAGATTCGTTGCCATTGACAAGCCTTTTTTCCTTCTCTTCAACATGCCCCTGGACACTGCAAAGGCAAAAATGTTCATAGATTTTGCCGCCATTAACAAGAAAAAGAACCGCCTGCCTGTAACCTTCACCGTGAGGGAAGCCACGGCTGCCGACAAGGACATTCCCGAAAAATGGAAGAAGGAAAATGTCCTTGTGGTGACGGCTTCCTATCCTCTCGGGCGGAGCACTACGTACAGCATCCTGCTCAAGGCCGGGCTGCCGGGGAAGAACGCCACCATGGGGATGGCCGAGAAGACCGAGCTCACCTTTACCACGCAGAATCCCTTCGCCGCCGTGAAACCCAAGACAAAGCCCAAGATAAACCCTGAGGACCATATCGCCTTCAGATTCACCAACCCTGTCTATATCAAGGACCTGGCCAGGAACCTCTCTTTCTCGCCTGAGGTCAAGATTCCCGATTATTATGAACAATACGAGTGGGACACTGAAACACCTGATTTTTACATAGACTTCAAGCCCCAGACGGAATACAAGGTGACCATCAGGGGCACCCTCAAGGACGTGTTCGGGAATACCCTCGGGAAAGATGTAGTCTATCCCTTCAAGACCACTGATTATGACCCCTCGTTCTCGATGGCGGAAGGCAACGGCGTCATCGAGGCAAAGTCCAGGCAGCAGTTTCCTGTCTATTTCTGCAATATAAAAAAGGTGCGCCTCAAGATGGCCAAGGTGCCCAAGGATGACGTGATTCCCGTTCTCACTTACAACAGCGATCAGAATCGCGGGAAGCTAATCGATTCTTACGAGGTCAACAGGGAATGGGATATAAGCCTCCCCCGGAATGAGAAGCGCGCCCTCCCCATCACCATGAGCGAGGTCCTGGGCAAGGATAAGACAGGAATTGTCTCCATTGTGCTGGACCATGAAACATTGCTTCGCAACCAGGGAAGAACAGCCGATTCCTTTGTACAGGTCACCAACCTCGGCGTCACCGGTAAATTCTCCCCGGAAAACGGTGTCGTCTGGGTCACCTCTCTCGACAAGGGAGAGCCTGTCGAGAAGGCCAAGGTGGAGATCCGCGATGACGACAACAAAGTCCTCTGGACCGGCGAAACGGACAGGAAGGGCACTGTGGAGACCAAAGGCTGGGCCATGCTGGGTCTGAAGAAGAAGGACCGCTGGGATACGCCGACACTCTGGATATTTGCGAGCAAGGATAAGGACCTTGCCTTTATCAACTCTGCCTGGGGATGGGGCATCTCCCCCTGGGCATTCAACATCGACTATAATTACAACCCCGATGAATGTGAGTACCAGGGGAGCCTTTTCACCGAGAGGGGGCTTTACCGCGGTGGAGAAGAGGTGAAGCTCAAGGGCATTTTCCGCGAGAAGCGCTGGGGGAAATGGGCCGTCTCGCGCCTCAATGAGGTGAACCTGAGGGTCACCGACTCGCGGGGCGAGAAGGTTTTCAAGAAAAATATCAGGCTCTCGCCCTTCGGTTCCTTTGACAGGTCCATTGCCCTTGAGGGAAATGCCCCTACGGGCCTGTACTCCATGAGCCTGTGGTGCTCCCCGCCCGGCATGAAGGAGCCTTTAGAGGTGGCCTCCGGGACCTTCCGCGTCGAGGCTTATGAGACGGCGGACTTCAAGGTCAACGTGGGATCCACCAGGCCCGACTATGTCATGCAGGATACCTACAGGGGCTTCATCCAGGGATGGTATCTTTTCGGCGCCCCCATGGCAGGGGAAAAGGTCTCATGGAAGTTCAGGCTCACTCCCTATGACTTCACGCCCAAGGGCTATGAGGACTATCTTTTCGGCCCCATGGGCCTGGATTATGACGGCAGGGAGGGCAGAGAAGACAGGGAAGACGGGGAGCAGAGCTCCCTTCTCGGGTCAGGCGAAGGGAAGCTGAACAGGGAGGGCAAGATAGATGTGAGCGTCCCTCTCAAGGCGGAGAAGGTCACGAGGACCATGCTTCTCACCGTTGAGGGCTCCGTGACGGCGGCAAACAGGAAAGAGCTCTCAGGAGCCGGTGAGTATCTTGTGCACAAGGGTGATTTTTACATCGGCGTGAAGCCGTTGAGTTCCTTCATCTCCGCAAAGAGCGGCCAGAGCATAGAGTTTATCACCGTGACGCCCGACGGGAAGAAGGTCACAGGCACTCCGCTGAAAGTGGACATATGCAGGCGCGAGTGGCACTCCGTGAGGAAATCTGGAATGTACGGGAGCCGCGAGTGGGTGACCGAGATGAAGGATGAGCCTGTCAAATCCTTCGAGGTGAAAACCAAGGATCAGCCCGTATCGATAAGCTTCACTCCAGAGAAGGCGGGCTATTATGTCGTCAAAGCCCAGGGCTCCGACAGAAAGCAGAACGTGGTCCTCAGCGAGGCAGGGTTTTATGCCTCGGGAACCGATTACGTCTCCTGGGCGCGCAGCGAGGACAACATGATGGAGCTGGTAAAGGACAGGAAGGAATACAGGCCCGGCGACAAGGCCCGCATCATCATCAAGTCCCCTTACGAAAAGGCAAAAGCTCTTGTCACCTTCGAGCGTGAGTTTGTCATGCAGAGAAAGGTGATTGACGTGAAGGGGAGCGCCGATGTCTTCGAGTTTGACGTGGAGCATGATGATATGCCCAATGTCTTTGTCTCGGTGCTCCTTGTCCAGGGAAGGGTCGCCGACGAGAAGTTCCAGGACGGCGAAGACCTGGGGAAGCCTTCCTTCAGGATAGGCTATATCAACATTCCTGTCGCATCGGAGAACAGGAAGCTGAAAGTTTCCGTCAAGTCAGACAGGGAGAGATATAAGCCCGGCGACGAGGTGGAGGTCAAGCTGAAGCTTGAGAACAGCGAAGGGAAGCCTGTGGTAGGCGAGGTATGCCTTGCCGCAGCCGATGTGGGAGTGCTGAGCCTCATCGATTACAAGACGCCCTCGTATTACAAGGACTTTTACGGTTCCCGCTCCCTCTCGGTGGAGTCGGCCGACACGCGCCTCCATATCATAGGGCAGCGTGACTACGGTGAGAAAGGAAAATCCGGCGGCGGCGGCGGAGTTGACCTTGCCTCCCTCGCCATGAGGAGCAACTTCAAGGCCACGGCATACTGGAATCCTACGATTGTCACCAACAGGCAGGGTGAGGCCACGGTAAGGTTCAAGCTTCCCGACAACCTCACGACCTTCAGGCTCATGGCCGTGGCAGAGACCAAAGACTCCATGTTCGGGTCGGGGGAGCAGGAGTTCACGGTGACCAAGCCGCTCCTCCTCAAGCCCTCCCATCCCCGCTTCGTGACCATACATGACAGGTTCCAGGCAGGTGTCCTCGTATTCAACGGCACCAAGGAGCAGGGTGAGGTGGCGGTGCAGATCGAGAGCCAGGGGCTTACATGTGAAGGCGGGCCTTCCCAGTCCATCTCCCTGGCCCCGGGCCAGGAGAAGGAGGTGCTCTATACTTTCAAAGCCGAGACTCCCGGCAAAGCGAAGCTCTCTTTCGGCGTCCGCATGGGCAGTGAGACTGACGGCCTCATATGCGAGATCCCTGTACAGGTCCCTGTTCTGACCGAAGCCGTGGCAACTTTCAATTCCACGGAGGCCGACAAGGCCCAGGAGAAGCTTGCCATCCCCGGCAACATCGATCCAGTCACAGGAAGCCTCTCGGTGGCCCTCTCCTCGACGGCGATGGTGGGCCTCAAGGGTGGGATCAATTACCTTGTTTATTACCCTTACGAGTGCTGCGAGCAGAAGCTCTCCAAAATAATGCCGGCCCTTATGGCGCAGGACCTCGTCGAGGCCTTTGACCTCTCGTCAAATCTCAAGGGGAAGCAGTACCGGGATTTCATCCAGTCCTATCTCAAGGCCCTGGAGAATTACCAGAAAGAGTCGGGCGGCTTCAGCCTCTGGGAGGAAGAGAAGAGCAGCGAGCGTGAATACCTCTCCTGCTATGCCATGTATGCCCTTGCCGTTGCAAAGGAAAAGGGCTATAAGGTCGATGACGGGGTGGTGAAGAAAGGCCTGGGCTACCTGAAGGCCGTGCTCACGAGGCAGGCCTCCTCTACCTGGAGCCTCCCTTACGGCGAGCGCGGCATCTATAACACCAAATGCTTTGCCCTCTATGACCTTTACCTCATGGGGGCGAGTGACCCCTCGTACCTTGCGCTCCTTTACAGCAAGAGGGAGAAGATGTCCCTCTTCGGGCAGGCCCTTCTTCTCAGGACGCTCCACAGGGAGCCCTCGATGAAGGAGCAGGAGAGAGAGCTCGGCGCTGCCCTGATGAACAAGATCAAGACCAGTCCCACCTCGGCACATTTCGAGGAGGGCACTGATGACGCAGGCCTCCAGTGGATTTACGACTCGAATGTCCGCACCACGGCCCTTCTGCTCCAGGCATTCATTGAATGTGACGTCAATTTCCCCGACGTGTCAAAAGTGGTGAAGTGGCTCACTGCACAGCAGAAAAGGGGACGGTGGGGCACCACCCAGGAGAACGTTTACTGTTTCAGCGCCCTCTCGGCGTATTTGCGAAAGTATGAAAAGCAGGTCCCCGACTATGACGTGAAGGTCCTGCTGGGCTCACAGGATATCCTGGATGCCTCTTTCAAGGGGCGGGAAATGAAGGTGCCGTCCAAGGAAGTGCCCATGAGGGATCTCAAGGCCGGCGCCGATTCGCCGGTGGTTTTTGAAAAGCGCGGCAAGGGCAGGCTCTATTACACGCTCCGCCTCAAGTACATGCCCCTTGAGAAGTCGCCATGCAAGGATGAAGGGATTGCAGTCTTCAAGACCATCGAGCCAGTGGACCAGGTGAAGGAGGGCGAAGCCCTCAAGGCCGGTGCTGTCTACAAAGTGACCCTCAGCGTGGTGACACCCCAGGAGAGGAGCTTTGTCGTGGTGGACGATCCCCTCCCCGGCGGCTTTGTGGTCGTCAACACGGCCCTGGCCACGGAGAAGGGCGAGCTTTCGAGGAAGCTCGCGAAGCTCCGCCTCGATGAGCAGGAGGGTCTCTGGGGCTCAACCTTTGACCACTCGGAGATTTACGATGACAGGGTCCTCATCTTTGCCGACTGCCTCCATGCCGGCGAGCACCGCTTCACCTATTTCGTGAGAGCCCTTTACTTTGGAACTTACATGATGCCCTCCACAAAGGCTGAGCAGATGTATGAGCCAGAGGTCTTCGGCTATTCCGAGCAGAAAACGGTGGAGATAAAATGAGAGCAGGGAAGCGTCGAAAAGCGACAAGGGGCGTGCTCATCTTTCTGTGCGTGCTCCTTGCCGCCTATCTTGCGATTCCTCTCCCGGGAGACGAGCTTTTCCCGGGGACGGCGGCCTCGGCCGAGCTGCTGGACAGGCAGGGAAAGGTCCTCAGGACGGTGCTGTCCGATGAGGAAGGGACAAGCTGCTGGAAGAGCCTCGACGAGATATCGCCATATCTTCTGCAGGCGACGGTGGCGGCCGAGGACAGGAGGTTCTACCGCCATTGCGGAGTCGATCCAAGGGCTGTGGCACGGGCCCTGGTGCAGAACCTGCAGGCCCGGCGGATAGTCTCGGGGGCTTCGACGATTACCCAGCAGGTTGCCGGGATAACCTATCACCTTCCCCAGGGGAGGGTGGTCTCGAAGCTCCGGGAGATGATCTATGCCCTCAAGATTGAGGGCCGCCTCAACAAGAAGGCCATTCTGGAGGTCTACCTGAACCGTGTCCCATACGGGAACCAGCTTTATGGCGCCGAGGCCGCGTCGGAAGCTTATTTTGAGAAGCCCGCCAGAGATCTCTCGCCGGCACAGGCTGCATTTCTTGCCGCCATTCCCCAGGCTCCCTCCCTTTTTGACCCTTACAGGAATTTCGGCAGAGTCCTTGCCCGGCAGCGCGAGATTCTGGGACTCATGCGCCAGGAAGGGTTCATTGGCGAGAAGGAGCTCATGGGTGCCCTCAATGAGCCGTTAAAAGTGGCCCCGAGAGATCTCTCCTACAGGGCGCCTCACTTCTGCGACTATGTCATCGCCACGCTGAAGTCGCAGGGCATCAGGCCGTCAGGGGCCGTCACCACCACGCTTGACGGGTATCTCCAGGAGAAGGTGGAGGTCCTGCTCAGGGAGAGAGTGAGGGCTCTCAGGGACCAGGGAGTCTCAAACGGTGCCGTGGTCGTACTTGACAACAGGACATGGGAGGTGCTCGCGATGGCGGGCTCCGTGGATTTCTGGGGGCCTGACGGGCAGGTCAACGCCGCCCTGGCGCTCCGTCAGCCTGGTTCGACGCTCAAGCCTTTCACTTATGCCATCGCCCTCGAGACGGGGCTCAAAGCCTCCGATATCATTCCCGACCTCAGGATAAGCATTCCCACGGAAAGCGGCGATTTCACGCCTCTCAATTATGACAACACCTTTCATGGCCCCGTGAGGATGCGGACTGCCCTGGCCTGCTCCTATAATGTCCCTGCCGTGAGAACGCTTCAGCATGTGGGTAAGGAGTTCCTCTGCAAGCGCCTCCGCGCGGCGGGATTCACGAGCCTGATCAGAGATCCCAGATTCTATGGGCTTGGACTGACCCTGGGGAGCGGCGAGATTACGCTCCTTGAGCTTGCCAGGGGATATGCGATGTTTGCATGCGGCGGAGAGACCTTCCCGCTCCACGTGGTGAGGAAGGTGAAGGATGCCCGGGGTGGCGCTGTGGCGCTCCCCCTCGATACGGCACCTTTAAGGGTATTCTCGCCACAGGCCTCCTTTATTGTCACGGACATCCTTGATGATGATGAAGCACGTGTCCCCGCATTCGGGAGGTACAGCCCCCTCTCGCTTCCTTTCCACTGTGCCGCCAAGACAGGCACTTCAAAGAATTTCCGTGACAACTGGACCGTGGGATATACTCCCTTATATACCGTTGCCGTGTGGGTGGGGAATTTTGACAACACTCCGATGAAAAAGGTCTCGGGCATTACGGGAGCAGGCCCCCTTTTCTATGATGTCATGATGACCGTCATGAAGGGAAAAGCCTGCGAGGACTTCCCCATGCCCCCCGGGATGGCTGAAATGGCCATATGCCCCCAGTCAGGCATGCTCCCCGGCGACTTCTGCCCCGACAGCATGAAGGAGTATTTTATGGAAGGGCATGTTCCCAGGACCCGGTGCGACGTCCACCGCATGGTGAAGATCGACAGGCGCACCGGTGCGGCGGCTTCCCCGGACTGTCCCCGCCATTATGTCCATGAAAAGGTCTATGAAGTCTATCCGCCCCTCTATGCCACCTGGATGGCAGAGCATCACATCAGTCCGCCCCCTGAGGCCATGGCGGCCTCTCCGGAAAGCCGGAAAGAGAGCCTTGCAGTCGTCTTTCCAAGAGATGGCGACCTTTTCCGGATCGATCCTATTCTCAGGAGGGAATATCAGGTTCTCCACTTCAAGGCCATGGTGCCTGAAAGCGTGAAGGAGATCACATGGTGGCTTGACGGCAAGCCTCTTGGCCTGGCGAAGTACCCCTTTGTCTATGAATGGCCTCTCCGTGATGGCGTCCATACCCTGGCAATAGGACCCGGTAGAGTACCCCCGAAGGAAAAAGTGACATTTTCCGTGTATTAAGAGAGAATGCCTGCTCTGCCCGTCGGCCGGAACCGGAGAGAGAATTTGATTAAATGGCTTTCCCACATCATAGACAGTGATGCTGCCCTTGCAGGCGCCAAGGCCCTCAACCTTGCCAGGCTTGTGCGCATGGGATTTCCCGTTCCCCGCGGCTTCTGTGTCACCACCTCTGCCTTCAGGGAGTTCATGGGCCAGCGGCCCCGTGAAAATCCTCTCTCCCGGCCTTCTCTTGAAGAGGTCTGCTCCCTTCCCATGCCTGAAAGGGTGAGAGCCGAAGTGGAGAAGGCACTGGCACGCCTCGGCAGCGGAAAAGCCTTTGCAGTCCGCTCAAGCGCCACTTGTGAAGACGGCCGCCACCTTTCCGGTGCGGGCATGTTCGATACCTTTCTTGACGTGAGCAGCCCCGGAGAGGTCATTACCGCGGTAAAGGCCTGCTGGGCCTCGCTTTTCAGCGAGCGGGCCATGACCTACTTCAATAACTCACCTTTAGAAAGTGCCTCCATGGCCGTCGTAATCCAGGAGATGGTCGAGGCGGAATTTTCAGGGGTTCTTTTTTCCGCGAACCCTCAGAACGGCTGCAGGGGAGTCCTGGTCATAGAGGCTTCACATGGCACCGGCGACACTGTCGTATCGGGAAGAACATCGCCGGAGAGGGTTATTATATGGAAAAAGAACCTGAGGCCTCTTTTCGGCACCGCGGGAGCCACCACGAAGGGAGAGCCCTTTTACCGTGCCCTTTTTGAAAAGCGCGCCATCAAGAGCCTTGGAGCCAGTGCGAAGAGACTCGAGAGACACTTTAATTACCCGGTGGATATTGAGTGGGCCCTGAGCGGAGGGAGGCTCTTCCTCCTCCAGGTCCGTCCCATCACTGCCCTTCCCGACCCGAAGACACCCGAGGTGTGGAGCAACGTCAATTCGGGCGAGGTCCTCCCCGACGCCGTGACGCCCTTGACCTGGTCCATCGTGAAGGTCTTCGTGGCCAGCATATTCTCGCCAGTCAATGAGCTTTTTGGCATTGACGTTGAGAAAGAGCCGGTCTTTGACCTCATAGAGGGCCATGCATATGCCAATGCGAGTATTTTCGCATGGATCATACACTGTATCCCCGGGCCTGGAAGGCCTTCCCTCACTGAGGTTTTCGGAGGCGAGCAGGAGGAGCTCCTCGAGGAGCTTTTTGCCTCTTTTCCCGATGAGTCTCTCAGGGGGAGGCGCCCGTTCACCTTGAGTGCTCTTGCGAGGCTCCCTGTATCCGTCGCAAGGTTTCTCTTCCATGCGCGCCTCGACAGGAGCAGGAATTTCTTCAAGCTCTCAGGCGATGAGATTGACGCGCTCCTGAGGCTTGATCTCTCCTCCCGGAGCGTGGCCGAGCTCCTTGACCAGGTGGACATGCTTATGGAGAGAATACTTGGCATAAGGAACGTGGTCCCTAAAATCGCGACAGGGATGGGATATTTCGCTGCCTTCCTCGGCTTTTGCAGGAAATACCTCGGGGACCCCCATGGAATGATTGCCAACAGGCTTGTGGCAGGGACCGGAAACATGGATTCCGCCGAGGGAGGGATGGCCATTTACCGGCTGGCGGAAGAGGCCTTCAAGTCCGGGGAGGTCGGGGCCGCGCTCCGTCAGGAAGAGAGCTTCAGCGAAATCCGCGGAATTCTTGAAGGGAGCGGCGTCGGGAAGGCCTTTCTTGCAAAGTGGGATGAGATGATGCTCCGTCATGGCCATCACACGAGAGGGGAAGTGGAGCTTTACAATCCCCGCTGGTCTGAAGAGCCTGACTACGTGCTCCACCTCCTGAGGGGCTACCTTGAGACCATGACAGCCCCATCGAGTCCTGGAGGAGAGAAGAATGACGGCCGTGAGGCGCTTCTTGCACAGTGCAGGGGAAAGCTCAGAAATCCTCTCCTCTGCGGGCTCTTCCTTTTTCTTCTCCAGAACGCGAGGAAGGGGGTCTGCGTCAGGGAAAATGCAAAAAGCGAGGCGGTGAGGCTCCTTGCCGTGCTGAGGAAAACAGTTCTTGAGCTCGGGGAGAGGGCCAGGGAGCTGGCCTATCTTCAAAAGCGCGATGACATATTTTTTCTTGAAAAGGGGGAGCTCAGGCCCCTTTTTGAGTCTTCAGGCTCCCTGACGGCGGGAGAGCTCGTTGCTTCAAGGAGGGCTGAGTACGAGAGAAACCGGCAGGTCGTCCTTCCTCCCGTGCTCGCGGGAGAGAGAAGCCAGTGGAGCCGGGCGGTCCGCAGGGAAAGAGGGCCCCAGAGGGAGCTCAGAGGAATTTCGGTAAGCGCCGGCACCGCAACAGGGCCGGCGCGGGTTATCCTCCTCCATGATCTTGAAGAAAGGGTGATGCCGGGAGAAATCCTCGTGGCTCCTTTTACCGACCCTGGATGGACGCCCTATTTTGTCACTGCTGCCGCACTGGTGACCGATCTTGGAGGGGTGCTGAGCCACGGCAGCATAGTGGCAAGGGAGTATGGCATCCCTGCTGTGGTAAATGTGGGCTCCGCGACAAAAGTGATAAGAACCGGCCAGGTGATCACGGTGGATGGGAACAGGGGAATCGTGACGATTGCGGAGGGCATGGAGCAGCAGGGAAACCATGAGCCCCCAGGAAAATCTCCGCAGTGACCGGCAGGAGAGGGGGGAGGCTCAAGGGGAACATAATAAAGAGAATCTATATCTCTCAACCCTGAGGTACCTATGAAATTACAAAAGATCCTGTGTCTCCTGCTTGCCTTTTTTCTTATAGGCTCCCCCTCATTCGCCGACAAAGAGGTTTTTGACGACGAGGCGAAAGCCTATGTGGTGCAGAGCTCGCTCGTGGTGAGCGGTGAGCTTGATCCCCCCTCCGGCGATGCTGCGTCGTCTCTGAAAGACCAGGCCATGTACAAGTTCACCATTATGGCGATTTTAAAAGGCACGGTGAACTCCAACGTCATCCAGCTCCCTGTCCCGAAGCAGGGCGGGCAGATTGCAAGGGGAAGATATATTCTCTGCCTCACCAAGGAAAGCGAGAGCCCCTATTACCGCCTCGCCGGCCCGAAACCGCAGCCCCTCAAGTATTCTACCTCCATGGAGGACAAGATAAGGAAATTTGCCGACGAGCTTAAATCGGCCGACCGCGACGCCTCTTCATTGAAAGAGCGTATCTCTCTGTCGGCAGAGCTCTATGACGTGAAGAAAGATGGCGACTCAGTCTCGGCGTCAATCAAAGCCACCATGAGCAACATCTCGGACCGCCAGATCAGAGCTTTATGGGATTTCTGCCCCGCATGCTTCTGGACCGTCTCCGTAAACGGAGAGAGCTTTGTTCCCCTCTCCAGCGGAAAGAATCACGCCGGGCCATGCATCCCGGTGAATGTGATCACCCTGAATCCCAAGCAGAGCTTCACCCTCCTCTTCACGGGAGAAAACGGCCTCAATGGGAAGGGAATCAAGACCATGAAGCTGCGCTTTTCCGGTATCGAAAGTTCTCAGATTGCCGTGCCTTAGAAAGCCCTTCATGGTGAGTCCTCTTCTCATGGCTTGAATGTCAGGAAGGAACCCGGGGAGGTGCAATGGATAATCTGTTCAGGTCTCTCAGGAACAAGGCGGGGGACCTCATTGACACAGTAAAGAAAAAGGGCGAGAACATCGTCCAGTCCATAAAGAAGCAGCCCGAGGAGTTTTTCAGCGCCGTTACCGCAGATGATTGCGGTCTTGTGAAGCGCTCCCTTCACTGGGTTATCCTTGTCAATGAGAAAAATCCCTTCGGAAACACTCCGCTTCATATTGCTGCAATCAATGGCAGCAGGGAGATGGCAGATCTTCTCATCGCCTGGGGCGCAAGAGTCAATGAAAGGGATGATGAAGGCTGCACCGCCCTTATCAGGGCCGCTGAAGGCGGCCACGAAGAGGTGGTGAAGCTCCTTCTCTCCACTATGGCGGAAATCGGTGCCGCCGACAATAAAGGTGCCACAGCCCTGCATTGCGCTGCAGGGAGAGGCCAAAGAGGCATCGTGGAGCTCCTTGCCTCATACGGCGCTTTTCTCAATCTCAAGGATTACCAGGGGAGGCTCCCAAGGGATTATGCTGCCGAGGGAGGCCATGGGGAGATTGTCACCTTCCTTGAGACTCATGGCGCCAGGGAAAAGGAGGCAAGGGACAAGGCCTCCCAGAAGCGTGCCCTGGAAAAGGAGGAGCTCTTGAGACCCTCTCCCATGGGCAAGGCGGCAGAAAGCCGCGAAGCCCCCGGTGCGAAAGAAATCCTTCAGGCTCCCATGGATGAGATCGAAAAATATGAAGCACTCAAGGCGGCAGGCCATTATACCGAGGCCTGCCACCTGGCGGAGATGACGCTTCAGAGCTCCGTTCAGCAGGGGCTGGGGCTTCCCTCTCTGCTGTGGATCATGAAACTCATCGACCTCTACGCGGAGACTGCTCAGTATGACAGGATGAAGCAGTTAACCGGCTTGATAATTCCCCTCATGAATGCCATGATGCCTTCGCTTGCCACTGCCTTTCTCATTGATGCCGCAAGGATTTACCGTGAGGTGAACGATATTGATTCGGCAAGGCTTCTCCTGAAGACAGGTCTCGAGATTGCACAGAAGGATCCTGCCGGGCAGGATACCGGCACACTGAGGGAGGCCCTGGCAAAGCTTGAAGCGGCCTCCGGGTAGTCGGGGCTGAGGAAATAGGGCCCGGCTGGCTCACCTTTTCCCATGGCGCTCACCCCAGTCCAGCATCTCTGCAATCACATGGAGCACCGACTCCCTGGCGCCGTAAGCATGGCTCTCCAGCGGCAGCAGTACGAGGCGCGCCGTGCCGCCGTTCCCCTTTATGGCATCATAGAGGCGCTCGCTCTGCATGGGGAAGGTGCCCGAATTGTCATCGTCCTCGCCATGGATGATGAGGAGGGGATCCTTTATCTTGTCGGCGTAAGTGAAGGGCGACATCTTGATGTAGACTTCGGGCGCCTCCCAGAAGGAGCGCCTCTCGTTCTGGAAGCCGAATGGGGTGAGGGTTCTGTTGTAGGCGCCGCTCCTGGCGATTCCGGCGGCAAAAAGGCGCGAGTGGGCCAGGAGGTTCGCCGTCATGAAAGCACCGTAGGAGTGGCCTCCCACCATTACTTTTGACGGGTCGGCGATGCCCCTTGATGCAAGGCAGTCGATAGCCGCCTTTGCAGACTGCACTATCTGCTCGATAAAGTTGTTATTCTTTGTCTCAGGATCGCCCACCACGGGCATTGCGGCGTTGGAGAGGACAGCATAGCCCCTGGTGAGGAAGAGAAGGTGAGAGGGGCCTGTGTAAAGGGAGAACTGGTAGGGAGAGCCCCTTACCTGCCCGGCTACCGAGCTGTCAGTGTACTCAAGGGGGTAAGCCCATATCACCAGGGGGAGGGGCCCCCGTTTCTTCTCATAGCCCGGCGGAAGGAACAGGGTCCCTGAGAGCTCAACGCCGTCGGCCCTTTTGTATTTCACAAGCTCCTTGGTTATCGACCTCAGCTCCGGCGTGGGATCGACGTAATCGGTAAGCTTTTTCCTCTCGCCGGATTTCAGGTTCAGCAGGTAGAAGTTGGGAGGAGTATCGACATCCTCGCTCCTTATGAGGATGGTATCCCGCGCTCCCCTGTAAAAGGCAATGAAGGATTCATAAGCCTTGTCCCTCGAGCGGAAAAGGGGCTTCTGCTCCCCGCGGGGCAGCATGCAGGCCGAGAGGAAGGGCATCTCTCCCTCGGGAGTGGCGCCTTTCCCTGCTAGGTAGATGGTGCTGCCGTCCTGGGCGACACACCACTCACCGCCTGTCACTTCGTTGACGGGACTCCCGGGATCATGGTAGTCGTCGTTGAAATTCCTGCTGAAAAGAGGCTCACCGAATGGGAAGCCCGTGCTCATCTCCACGAGGTGGGTGGTGGTCCAGCGTTTTGCGCGGTCAAAGGAAGTGACTATTGCCCTGTTTTTCTCCTTAAGGAACGCGAGGGATGTAAAACGATCCTTTATGGTGAATAGAGTGGAAGGCGTGCCGGTGAAGGGCGCCTCAAATGAGACCACCTTCTCCCTGAATGGGACACGCCTTTGGGGGTCGCCTCCATCCAGGGCTTCAACCCATATAAGGCGTGCCTTGCAGAAGGGCTGCCATGTGATCTCCCTGGGGCCCTCGGGCACGCCGTCGGGGGGCACTTCCTCCTGGATGGGGATCCTGGCAATCACCTTGAGCACCTTGCCTTCACGATCCCAGATCTCTTCGGAGCAGGCGAACATTGAGAAGGGCACCTTGCGCGAGTATGGCTTTTCAAGCCTTGTCACATGGAGGTACGACCCGTCAGGAGACAAGGAGATATCCAGGTAGATTCCTGGTCCGCCCACAGCGGCAATCTTGCCTGTTGCCGTATCCAGAAGAGCCGGCTGGCACTTCCCGTAATAATCAAAAAGCTTCTCGTCGTAGCTGCTCTTGATGAGGTTCTGGTAAGTCTTCACCTTGGCGACGCGGCCTTGAGTCTCTTCTGTGACTGGGCTTTCCGGCACCAGGGGCTCGGGAGGGGGCGGGCCGGAGGACCCGGGAACGAGGCGGAGGAGCATATGGATACCGTCGCGCTCCCACTTGAAGGGGGAACCGGTGATGTTGGTGAGGGTTATCCCTTCAATTTTCCGTATCTTCCCCTCTGGAAGGCTTCCGATCCAGAGTTCGAGGCCCTTTTCACCGTCACGGGTAAAGGCAAAGGAGCCACCCTGCGGCGCCCATCGCGGGACATCGATGTTTGAGCCCGCTGGAAGCTTGATACGGGTGGTCTTTCCAGTGCCGGCATCTACAAGGGAGAGCCCATGATAAAGGGTAAGGCGCTGGAGGCACCATTTTGCCGGTTCAATCTTCATCCCTGCCAGGGGCCGTACCGGCCGCGCAAAAAGCTCAAGAGGAGGGTAGAGGGTCCGCTCTATCAGAATGAGGTTCGCGCCGTCAGGCGAGACAGAGACCCTCGGCGGCACCGGCGCGTCAATGAGCTTCACGATGTCGGGGGGAGGGAGGCGGTATGATGAGGAGGCCCGGGCGCCCGCGGGGAGTGAAAGAAGACAGAGTAATGCTATAACAATTTTCTGCACCATTTTCATGGATACCTCCGGGAGAGGAAATTCAGGTAAATGTTCTTCTCTGTGACGGCGCGGTATCCTTCCCCACAGGCCTTTTCACAGGCCGCTCACTTCAGGCGCTGTAATTGCCGATCCACATGATATCACCCTTTTTCCCGGCGACTCTCTCAAAGAGCTTCCTGTCCGCGGTGATAAGAGGCGCGCCCAGGCTCCCCGCCTGGGCGAGGTATATGGCGTCATAGGTGCATATCTGATAACGCTCCGAGAGCTCCAAGAGCTCTGCGGCGTCAAAATCATCCTCGCAGAAGCTTACCATGTCATGAATCGCTTCGGATATCTGTAAAGCCTTCGGCAGTATCACTCTTCCTCTCCGGAACGCGACATGGCAGGCATTGATAATCTCATAGCGGGCAAAGCGCGGAGCGAAAAGCTCCACCATGTCGGCAGCACAATTGCCCATGAGCGTCTGCGCCTTCATGTGAGTATCCTCATCAGGGAAGTATGCAGAGAGAAGCACGCTTGCGTCAACGACCATCATCATGACGGGATTCCAGCATCTTTCTCGATTCCTCTATCAGTGAAGACAGGGCGGGAGCCCCGCCCTTGAGCTCTTCCGCCAGGGTTTTCATGGAAATATAGCTCATGATTTTCTTGATTTTGCGGTATTCGCGGTGAGGCAGCAAGACCGCCACGGGCTTTTTCCTCTTCAGGACCTTTATAAGCTCACCTTTTTCCGTGAGGGCGATAAGCGAGGTAAAGTGTTTTTTGCCTTCGGTAACCGATACTTCCTTCAAAATGACCACCTCTTTCAACTATATTATATGGTCATTTCATCGTTCCGTCAACAAGGGATTTTCCTTGCAGATATGACTGTTTTACCCTCTTCTGCCGTCCCCGCGATGAACAAGGTGTGAACAGAGAGAGCTATATATTAACAAAACGTTAACACCCTCCATCTTACATGCCCTTGTTCTTTATGGTAATATTAGTATGTCGGAGGAGATAATAAATACCATTCAGGAGGTTTTCGAATATGGACTCGATAAGAAATGCAGGTACGCCAGTAACCCGCCCCGATGCCGGCCAGGTGCAGACACCGGCTGAAAAGCCTGAGGCCGCTCCCGCTCCTCCCCAGGACAGCGTGGAGACAGGAGGGCAGGTCAAGGATGAGGGTTTTGCCCATAAAGCCTTCAGGGGCCTTGGCAAACTTGTCGGGGGCGCCATAGGAGCAGTTCCCGGCGCGGTAAGCGGCGCCATCAAGGGAGCGGCCACCGAGACTCCCCACGAGCTCGTAAGTCCCGGGGTCATGAAGGTGATGAGAGCAGCCGGAGCGGTCGGCGGCCTTATCAACGGCTCCGTAATGGGCGTTGTCACCGGAGGCCTTCCCGGCCTGGTGATAGGTGCGGTGCTTGGCCCGATTATCGGAGCAACAGTCACCTCGGCGCTTCCCGGAGCCGTTGATGGAGCATTCGCAGCCACCAAGGGTGCTGCCAAAGGTACGCTTGGAGGCATGAAGAAAGGCGCCGAGATGGGCGGTAAATTCGTGGACTGGGTGGCAGGCAAGTTTGAAAGCCAGCCCCAGGCTCCCCCGGCCCCGCCCCCGTCGGAGCAGCCTAAGCCATAGCCGTAGCAGAAAAACCTGACAGTGTATGATACAAGGCCCTCGAAAGAGGGCCTTTTTTGGTGTGCCATTTTCACGGCCTTCATCTGCCCGGCCTCTTTATTGATAACGTCCTGATGGTGAAATTTCTCCGCTTCAGTGTCCTTTTGAACGACCTATTGCTCTGGCTCCCCACAATCTCAGCAAAAAAGAACCACCCCGGCAAGAGTTCCCCTGAGAGCCATGCATAACTCGCAGTATAAGTGTGCGCAAGCAGGAAGAAGCCTCAGCCCGGGAAATATATCAAGAGCACCATTTTTAAAGCAGTGTCTCTGAAACCGCAGGACCGGAAGAAGGAGGATTCTCTTATGGATGAGATTACCGGATTATGTGCACGCGTCAAGGCTCTTGAGAGGGAGGCCAGGCTCTGGAGGATCTCTTTCTGCATCATTATCGCTCTCCTGATGTGCCTCATGGTGGTGCAATGCCTCCGCCCCCCGCTGGCGCAGGCCCAGTCTGATACTATTACCGCGGGCACGATTAAGGCTGATATGGTGGAGGCCCAGGTATTCGAGGTGGTGGGACGCTCAGACAGGACCGTTGCGGCATTGGCAGTGCGGCCCCAGGGATACCCGGTCCTTTTTCTCTATGACAGCAGGGGCAATGTCCGCATGGAGCTCTCCATGAAAGACGACAAGCCGAAGATAACGCTGACGGATGCAGCCATGAAAAAGCAGTGGCAGGCTCCCTGAGCCGGGCTTTCGTGGAATTCGCTCCTGACAGGCCGGACGCGGCTCCTGCTCACTGCACGGGATTGAGAAAGAGAGGAAAGGAAAATGCAGAGACATAGAGCTGGTGAAGGGAGTGCTGAATGACGGCTCCAGGGACTACTTCGTGGAGGTGATCAGAAAGCTGGGTGACAGGGGATGCGATGCCGTGGTGCTTGGGTGCACGGAGATCCCTCTCATCATGAGCAATGAGCGGTCACCTCTCCCAACCCTGGATTCTACGAGAATCCTTGCCCGGGCGGCCCTGAGGGAATCGGTCCGGCAATAATGGGTACTACTGATATGGATGGGCCCTGTCAAGTGATGGGTGAGTTATCGTAATACCATATTTCACAATCTTTGGAGAAATTGAAATTTCTTTGCAGCACCAGAGCCGGGAGGCCCGGAGATTTTCCCTGCCCTCCTGCGGAAAAGCCTTTATCCAGGTTATGGTATCATCTCCTCAAGCGTGCTTTCGGCTCAGAGCCGCTTTCTCGAGCCGTTCCCATAAACCAGGAAAGGGGCCCCTCCTTCCAAGGGGGATCCGAAAGTGAAGCTGAGGTCATAGGGCGCCCTGCCCCTCACAGTGAGGGTCCGGAGGCCATGGAGGAGGTGGAGGTGGCAGGCTTCGCAGAGCACGATGAGATTCCAGGGGGCATCGGTGCCGCCCTGGGAGCGCCTGATGATATGATGGACATGGAGGCCCCGCCGACAGCAGCAACCCGGGGTCTGGCAGCGGAACCGGTCACGTTTCAGGATCTTGTGATGATGGGCCGCTTTTTTCAAGGTGCCCTCGGTCCTGAGATAGTCCGCCATGAGCGCGGCAAGGAATTTCTCTTCAGGGCCCCTCAGCAAATCACCGGAGCCCCCGCCGGAGGCCTCCGCCCGGGAGAGCCTTTCGAGAAAGGCCCTTGCGGCATTGTTCCAGACTTCATAGAGCTCCCGGGGGAGAAAGAACTTGATTGTCATGAAGCCCCTGGTGGCCTGAAGAGGATCTCTTGATGAGAGGATATCCACCAGGAAGGTCTCCTCAGGGCTCTCTCCGTGAGGGATGGTGCAGGCTCCCCTGGCTTTTTCCACTGCCCCATGACCTGCACACAGCGTACATGTGCACTGATGCTCGAGATGCCCATGCGCTACCCCGTAGTGTTCACCTGCACACAGAGAATTTCCCTCCGCCTGCTCCCCGAAGCCCGCACACAGCCTGGAATCTTTTTCAATTTTACTGGAAGCCTCGGCGGCCTTCATCTCTTCCACATCGCTGAAATATTTCCAAGGTTTCTCAAAGCGCCTGTCCCGGGAGGCGATGAGCTCCTCGTCGTCTGACTCAAGGGGCCACGAAGGATTGAGAGAAGGACCTGTATACCAGGCTCCTGTCCTTATGATGTCCTGCATCTCCTCCGGCAGGTCGTGAAACCTCTCGTCGGTGACATAGCGAAACCCGGGAAGAATCATATAATTGTGCGAGGCAAGGCAGTCATACTCCAGGATCCTGGCGATGCGCCTCGTCTCTTCCCTGAGGTCAACGGTGGGCACACTCGCTGCATAGGCAATCCACTGCGACTCATTCCTGGAGTCCACAAGAGGCAGAATGAGGCGCGCCTGCTCCCTGGTGATGGTGCCCTTCCTGAAGGCATCTTCCGTGAGGGAGTGGCGGTGGAAGCCCTCGGCAAGCCTTATGAGCTGGCGGGTCTGGGCCATCGAGAAGCCGCAGCGATCCACGGCGTAGTCCTCGATGAACTCAAAGCCGAGAAGGCGCTGAAGCTGCCTTGTGTCCATAGCCCGCAGGAGCATCCCTGTGGCCACGTCGAGCCTCTGGCGGATCGAGGCGGCCTTGATGAGCTTCCCTGCGATAGCCCTGGCAGAGACCGCGCCGGCTTCACTGCCACTGCGGCACTCTTCCAGCCACGACGGGTAGAAGATGCTCCACTGAGAAGACCACGGAGTTTCAGCGGCCTGCCCCTCGTTGCCCCGCCCCTCGCCAGCCTCCCGGGCGACCTCGCAGGTATCGCCGATGCGGCAATTCCACATCCGCCTCTTCAAAAGAGGCACCCGGGAGAATATGGGGCGGCTCCCCTCGGCATCAAGGGCCGGAAGCCCGGGAGCGGCTTCCCCTGAGGCCAGGTAATTGGCAAGGAGCGCCTCGACGAAGCCCGCGAGGGGCCCGTCATAGTGCTCCTTGTCCCGGAAGAGGGAGAGGGCGAAGTCCCAGGTGAGGGCAAGGGAGGGCGCCACGCTGAAATATAGCATCGTGCCCTCTGCTTCGGCGTCGTTTGAGTCGCTGCACGCCCCGCCTGCTGAGGAATCCATCGCTTCCCCGGCGCAGGAGCCCTTCACCGCCGCAGTATTCTCACCGGCCCCGGAGGCTTGCCCGCCCGCCATGCTAGCGCCGGAAGGGATTGCCGAGCTGGCCCTCCCATCGGCGATGGCCTTCTTCACCTCGCGCTCGAAACGGGAGAGCGGCATGCTCTCGGCGAGGCTGGCCCACTCCCCCTCGTTCTCAGGGGTGGCGACCCTCGAGAGATGCCTGAGAGCGCTCTTGGCGATCCTGCCCTGCAGATAAGCCTCCCGAGTGAGGGGCAACTTATTGAGAAGCTCGAAATTGTGCATCAGCTCCGAAGCGGTGCGCCCCGAGAAAGAGAGATGCTCCGTGGCGAACGACCCCATGGAGCGGTAGCCCAACTGATCAACCCCTTTCGTTTTCAGTGTAACGAGAAGGCCGCCAAGCACAAGATCAAGCGCCAGGCGGCCGCGGACTGCCTCGCAGAGGGTGAAATCGATCTGAGCTGCCCGCTCATCCCTGTCGATGGAGGCGAAGGAGCTGTTCTCGGTGAGCTTCTCTGCTTCGGGGATGAGGCCACCTCTTGTGATCTTCACCAGGTGCTCCGGTCGGCAGGCGGTTCCCTCGGGAAGCTCATAAGACTCCGGCAGGAGCAGCATATCCTCGTAATCATCGGAAGTCAGAGGATCAGCGAGGTGAAGAAGCTCATCTTCATCGGGAAGGAACAGATCACAGATCATGTGGGTCTCATGTGTATCCATGTCTATATTGTATCACAGCAACAATATATAATCAAACAGGTCACCCCTCAAAAACCCACTCACCGCAATGATAAAAGGCCATCGCCAGATGGCTTCCAAAGGGTCTGAAAGGGGTGAAGAGGTCAAAAATGACTCCGAAAAGCATAATGTTGCAGCCAGTGAGTGGCCAGGCCCGTTTCCGGGCGTTTCAGATCAGACCTGCCCTCTGTAGGGAACAATTTTTTGTGAGAAAGATTTTTTTAAGGCGGCAGAACCATAGCATCCCAGAATGCAAGCTGGTACCGCCCGTGGATTTTGATGGCTTCAAAGATATCTTCGGTATCGGGGGCATGGACTTACCACTAAAGATGCTCACAAGCAGCGTCTGATTCAGCAAGTATGATGATCCCTTTTTGTTAACAGCGGGTATTGTGTCCCAGCCCGGTTAACTAAACCAGATTTTCCTGTGGATTTCCCATTTACCTT
>JAVHLM010000028.1 GCA_031082125.1 Candidatus Eremiobacterota bacterium | reverse complement strand
CCGGCGGCGGCCCCGGTGGCGGTCCCGGCGGCCCTGGTGGCGGTCCCGGCGGTCCCGGCGGTCCCGGCGGTCCCGGTAGCGGTCCCGGCGGCCCCCGTCCTTAAAGAAGCAAGAAAAGAGGAGCCTCAGAAGGCTCCTTTTCTTATTTTACGGGCAATCCTTCAATGAGGTGCGTCACCAGGCCCGGGGGTGAACGCCGATCTCCGGAGAAAGGGATTCCCCCGGCACAGAGTGAATCAGAACTCAGTGGTCATGAGTAAGCCTTTGGAAAAATACCATCTTATGCTGCCCGTCTCGTCATCAGACTATGCCGTCTGTTTCAGGGAGCTTGCCACTCTTTACAGGGCCGGTGTTCCCATCGCAAAAAGCATGAAAATAATTGCCGGCCAGGCAGGGCACCCGGGCCTCCGGGCGGCGCTTGAGAGCTGCGAGGCAGACATTCTGTCCGGCAAGAGCATTGCCCGGTCCCTGGAAGCCTGCAAGGCAATCTTTCCCGTCCTCACAGTGAAAATGATTGATATTGGCGAGAAGACGGGAAGACTAGAGATCATGCTCGAGAGAATAGCCTTCCATGCCGAGAAGACGCGGGAGCTGAATATGAAGATCTCGGCGGCCCTTGTATATCCTCTCTTTGTCGCCCTCTTTTTCCTCGCTTTTCTCATAGTGGCGCCTTCCATGCTTTTCAAGGGGATATTGCAGTTTCTTGGTGACCTCAATATGTCCCTCCCCCTCCCGACGCGGATTTTCATGGGAATATCGGCCTTCATCAGGTCAGGTTTTTTCCCTGTTGCGGTAATCATGGGCATTTTCCTTCTCTTCATCGCTTTTCGCTCCCTGTGCAGGCAGATATACTGGAAGATACAGGTCCAGAATCTTCTCTTCTCCCTTCCTGTCATAGGGAAATCTCTCAGGATGGTCGAGGCCGCCAGGTTTGCCAGAACCCTCTCCATAATCTATGACACCGGTATGCCGCTCCTTGAAGGGCTTGATATCACGAGGGAGGGAGCTTCATCAATTTTCTTCTCCGAAAAAATAGCCGTGGTCCGTGAAGAGGTCTCCCAGGGGGTGGACATCTTCACCGCTCTCTCGGCCACGGGCTTTTTCCCGGCCACGTTCCTTCATCTCGTGGAGGCGGGAGAGCAGTCCGGCAGGGTGAAGGAGATGCTGGACAAAGCTGCCGACATCTGTGAAGAAAGCCTTGAGGAATCTCTCAATACCGTCATTACGGTGATGCAGCCCTTCATACTGCTTGCAATTGGAATTATCGCCGCCTTTATCATGATTGCCACGATGACGCCGCTTCTGCAGGTGATCCAGGGACTCTCATAAGCTCCCGGGATCACCGTCATCTCCATTTGCCGGCACCAGGGCGAGGAACTCGAGGGCGCTGGAAACCTCCGCGAGGCTCCTGAAGCGCTTATCGGGCTCTTTCGCAAGCATTTTCATTACGATCGGTATAAGGGCAGGAGGAAGGTCACCCCTGTAAGAGGCCAGGGGCGGGGGGTCTGCCGAGAGCTGCAGCATCACGATCTTGAAAGGATCCTCGTCGTCAAAGGGAAGTCGGCCCGTAAGCATCCTGTAGGCAATGATGCCAAGGGCGTATTGATCGGTGCGGGCGTCAAGCTCGCCCAGGGAGACCTGCTCGGGGGCCATGTACTCGGGAGTCCCTATGATCTGTCCCGGCATGGTGATTGTCGATTCCCTGGGGCCTTTCGCGAGGCCGAAATCTATCACCTTCACCTTCCCCCCGTCAGTGATGATGATGTTGCCGGGCTTGAGATCGCGGTGGATGACCCCCTTCTGGTGGGCATGCTCAGCGGCCCTGAGAACGGGGAGGAATATGGCAGAGAATGTATCGAGGGCCATTCCCTCCCGGGGAATCACGTGGCCCAGGGTTTTTCCTGAAACGAGCTCCGTGACAAGGTAGAGCTGCCCCTCATGGTCGCCGAAATCGAAGAGCTGCAGGATATTGGGATGACTGAGCGACGAGAGGATCTTCATCTCCCTTCTGAAGCGCCGAAGGTATTCATCGTGCTCCACAAGCTCTTTCTTGATGATCTTGAGGGCCACAGTCTCCTCAAGTGATCGGCTTTTATCAGGAACCGCCCGGTAGACCGTTCCCATGCCTCCCTCGCCGAGCCTGTCGAGAATTGCAAAGCCTCCTACAACCGTGCCGCACATGGGATCCTTTGTCTCAGTAGCCTGCGAAGCCTCCTGCCAGGAAGAAAGTCTCCTGTAATGGGCCAGAAATGCACGGACGCGCGGTATTATTATAAAAAAAAGGAGCGCTCCCAGCGCAAGGATGGCAGCAGTGGCCGAAATCATGGATAAGGCGGCGTGCTCTCTGCCCCAGTAATAGAGATAGTTAATGGCAGGCTCCGACTTCCTGAGAGCTATGGCTTTATTCTCTCCAGGATAATAGTTCAATGAGTCATTTTTGAACTGGTCAATGGAGATGGGCTCTTCCTTCTCTTCATAGTGCTCGCGCTGGAAGTAAAAAGAATAAGGGCGGTCTTTCCTGAATGGAGACTTGTCAAGTGTTATCTTCTCCCCCGCGAGGCCAAGATACTTTTTCCCCCTGGCGCTGTAAAGATCGACAAAGACGGCGGCACCGGGAGGACTGGTGGTGAAGATGACAGAGGCAGTCTCCGCTCTCAGCCTGATTGGCTCTTCGCTGCTCCCGGGGTACTTTGCATGGGTCCTGAGATACTCGACCGGTATGAGCCTTTCCTCCTGGTGATAACCTTCTTTCCGCAGGATGAATCTTATCATCGCGGGGTCCTTGAGGCTTGAGAGGTCGAGGGAGAATTGCTCAGGCCTCTCAGCGTGGCTTGAAAAGGTGAACATGAGCTTTTTCCGGGAAAGCTCCCTGAAATCGACAGTGAAAGGCCTTCCTGAGGTGCCAAGGGGCGCCTCTCTCTCTTCCGCGCCAGGCGATGGGCTCCAGGTCAAAAAAATTCCCGCCTCGGGAGGTATGGTGGAGAGAGAAAAGCTCCTCCGGAAGAGGTGGTCTTTCGATTTTTCTGCAGGCGCCGGGCAGGCGGGGCGGGGAGCTCCGGAAAGGATGAGCACACAGAGGGCGCAGGCTCCCAGGGTCCGTATGCACAAAATAATCCGGCAGAATGCACTGTAAAATTTGCTCATAATTCGTTCTTAAATGAAATTGTCGTTGAAAGAGTAAAATTTTCCGGCGTGCTCTTTCCCGTGGCGCCCTTCCTGGTAATGGTGATGAGGGGCTCGAGGGGGGAGCTCACTGTTCCCCCGCTCATGGCGCCTGTCACTTTGAATTCACTTACGTCGCGGGAGAGCACCTGGCCTGTTATTGCGGTGCTGCCGGCGATCTCTTCAAGAGTCGCCTGTGAGGCCTTCGCAGGGATATGGAGCGCGGGGGAGAAGGACGCGGCAAGCGTAATGGCCGGTGTCCATTCCTTGCGGAAGAGAGGCGCTCCCTGGCCCTGCCAGCTGTAAACCACCAGTGCCTGCTCCCATTCCTGCCGCCCCTGGGAATCTATATCAGCGAGGCGCATGATGCCGAGGTATACAGGGCCTCCTTCAGGCGGTGATCCCGTGGCATAGTAGCTGATACCGCCTGCAGCGCTGAGCCTTAAATCAGCGCAGAGCCTGTTGAGGCTGGTGACTGCCTCCTGCTGGATCGCGGCGCGAATCGAGCCGCGGACGGAAGACCTCATGGCAGTCGTGAGGAATGAAGAAAAGAGGCCAAAAAGCAGTAGCAGGAGCATTGATCCAATAATGATCTCAGCCAGGGTGAAGGCAAGTCCGCGTTTCCTGGCGGCTCCCCGGGAACAGCCGGCCCTGTCATTGGGAAATATTGCACACATAAAGCTCCTGAGTCAGTGAATAGTTCTTCCCTTTGAATTCCCAGGTGATAGTGATTACTGCCTTTTTTAAAAGTGACGCTTCGGCACCGCTCACCGCGAGAGTGCTGTAATGAAGGGTGTAAAGGACCCCGCCGGAGCCTCTCACCTCGCCGGGATCGGGATCGTCATCGACCTCGCTGAACGGTCCCGACCTTTTCTTCTCAAGCACAGACTGGGCGATATGGGAGGCCTCGATGCGGTGCTCTGCATGATCAATGGCCATCAGGGAGCCGGGGAACACTGAGAGCATGACAATCATCAGGAACAGAAGGAGCGACGAGGTGAAGATCACCTCGATGAGGCTGAAGCCTCCGGGGTTCATGAGACGGCACCGCATCTAAAAATCCCTCCAGAGAAGCACCTTCATCCTGTCCTTGATGCTGATGAACTGGCTCAGGTTTATCTCCACGAGGCTCACCACGGGCGGCGGGGGATCGGGCCGGCCCGGCGGGGGATTCCGGTGATTGAGGTAATCATCAAGGAACCTCTTCGCTATCTCCAGTCCCTGCGCGGTGAATTTAGCCGGTATCCTGCAGTATTCAACGAGAAACTTCTGTTCCAGCTCCTGCTGGCTCTTGCAGAAGAAGGCGCTGTCAGGCCTGCTGCCGTCGGTCACTTCTATCTGCACGAAATACCCGGTAGTCTGCTTCCCCTTGTAGTCATGGGTGACAGGAATAACGGAGCATTCGTGAAACTGAGCCTTCTTAAACTCAATGTCCGCCTGCCCCGGGTCGTCATCGGGATTAGGTGGCATCTGCGACGTAATCGCGCCTATTATATCCATCACGGTGAAAGTGGGAGCGGTTCCCACGACAGCAACAGCATCGAGATCCTCATAGCCGGGAACCTGGATCACCCTGGAATTGTTCAGTTTCATTCCCTGAAACTCCGCCGACTGTCCGCTCCCTGCTGAAGCCACTGAACTGCCCTGCCCTGCCGAGACAAAAGTCCCGCAGAGGTTCACGCGGTCGGCAGTGAAATTCCCCTTGTTGTAGATCAGGCCCTGGAACGATGAGTAATCAAGCGCGTTCGAGGTTCCCAGCGCCACGTCACTGCCTGAGAGAAGGGCCACCTGGTTGTCAGTGGAGAGATCGGAGCCCTTCATTATCGTGGTGCTGCCCGTTGATACAAGGGCGCCGCTTCCATCGACTCTCCCGGTAATGGTGAGATCGCCGTCCACATAGAGCAGGCATCCGCCAAGCCTCAGGTTGCCTCCCACGGTGAGGTCGCTCCCTGCCCGGCAGAAGCCCTTGAGGGGGTCGCTGTCATTTCTTCCGTCCAGGTATCCGCCATTCACGGGGATATAGCCCGCAGGGCATCTTTTCAGGGGATCATAGGAGGTGATGTCCAGGGGAGTGATAGTCATGGGATCGGCATGGCATATCGTTTCACCGAGGATTGAAATGGCTCCCGGAGTTGAGGACTTCATCATCAAGTCCCCTGCAGTCCTGAGGTTTCCTGTGATTCTCGCTTCTCCCCTGAGGTATACGGCATCAGTGCCTCCGCCATTTGCAACGAGATTGCCGGCAAGAAGCTTGGAAAGGTCCGGTGTCGGAGAGAGCTGCCCCGGGAGGTCGCCATAGCTCTCAACAGAAGCAACGAGAAGGGTGCCGTCGGAGTGGAATTTTCCCGATGACGCGATGCTGTAAGGGAAGGGGGGAACATGAATGATGGCTTCCACTCTGCATGTCGAGCCGCGGCAGGTGCCGATTCCGGCAATGTGAGTGCTGTAAGGCGGTACCATGCAATTTTTGAAGCCGTTCACAGCAACGTCACCGTCAAGATTGTTCGTGGACCAGGGGATCCCGCGCTGCGCCGCCACATTCCTGTCAAAAGTGAGCATGCCCGAGGTCCGCGGCTGGCTGCCAGGGATATCTATGGTCTTGTTTCCTGAGTATGATGCCAGGCCAAAGGTCTGATCAGCGATGATTTTTTCTATTGCCTGCGCCATTGCCGACTCGGCGAGGTTCCGGGCCCTCTGGGTGTTCTCGATGTGAGTGCTCATGTTGAGGTGGAATATTCCCGTGCCGGCGAGGGAAAAGATAAGGATCACGGCGATGAAGACCACCATGAGGAGCGACGCGAGGGCCGCCCCCCTGGCGAGCCGCCGCACCTTTTCCCCCCGAAGACGCAAAGAAAATAAAAATCCTATAACCCTGACCTCCCCGATGGTGGTGGCCGGTATTGCGGAGTTTTCTCCAAGCATATTATATAAAAAAAACCGGCTTTCTTCAAGCGGCACGAAAATGCCGTCAGTGAGATAATCTGTCATGAGGCCTGAAAATATTCCAGTTCTTTTTACCGATGATGGTCATGTGGAAGGAAGATGAGGAACGGCTCTTTAAAATATAAGTTATGAGATTCTGGAGGAACAGGGATAATGACAATTCATCATTCACGCCAGCAGGAAATAGTAGAAACGGCAAGAAAAATTATCTCTACATCGGGGATGCAGGGCCTCACCATCAATGCCATCGCAAAGGAACTGAAACTGACCGACGGCGCTCTTTACAGGCATTTTAAAAGCAAGAGGGAGATCCTGGAATTCCTTATTCATGAGATAGATGAAACACTCACGGACCTCTTTGAATCGACAGTCGCAAGCATTGAAGACCCCCTGAAGGCACTTGAAATAGTCTTCGCCTCCCATCTTTCCTACGCCGAGCAGAGAAAGGGCGTATCCTTCATCATCATCACCGAGACGCTTAACCTCAATGATAAGAAGCTTCAGAAAAAAATGAAAGAAGTTCTGGACAGGTACATAGGCAGGATCGAAAATCTGCTCTCGGAGGGGATAAGGAAGGGAATGGTCAGGGAAGATATTGATCCTTCCTCTGCCAGCATTGTTTATTTCGGTATAATCCAGTCTACCGTTACGTTATGGGCGCTTTCCGGCTATCGGCACTCATTGAAGCGAGGATATCTGAAGCTATTTAGAATCTTCAAGTCGGGAATTGCGCAGTCACCTCTCCATTAGCGATTCCGGCATTCCGCCATATCCCGGATATCACCGGCCGGGGGCGGGGGGGCAGGATTCATATATTAATGCAGGTATAGTAAGTGTTGATGTTGTTGAAGTTCCCGCCTGCAAAAATGACCAATATTAAAAGTAAATGAGACAGTGCCGGCTTAAGGAGCATTCTTGCAATAATCAAATCATTGTCTTCCTCTCTGACAATGTGCTACTGTTCCAGGTACTTCCCCGGGTGGCGCTTTGCACCACCCTTGGGAAAGAACCCTGGAGCCAATGCAAGGAGTAAATAGACATTTACATTACGGTGCAGGTACACCATCTGTGGGCTTTTTACCGGGAGTTCCTGCAACTTTTTAAAGTCTCCCTCCACTGGGGCGCTGCATATGAGTGAAGACCTGTGCCTTGCAGAATAATAGAAAAGGGCTCCAAAGAACGTTACTGCGATAAGGGCTGCAGCAATATAGCCTGCTGTATCCACTTTCACCTCTCCTTTATTGAATCCTGGTCTTCAATATTGCAGAACCTGTGATATAATGCGATCACGTTCTTTCCGGTTATCAGGCCGACCAGTCGAGAGGTATCATTTCTTTCAACCACGGGGATGTGATCGATATTTCTCTCGCCCATCTTGTCCAGCACATCGTGCAGTTTCTCGTCGGGATAGCATACCAGTATACTGCTTGTCATTATTTCTCTTACTAGGACAGCTCTGCGGGATTCATCTGAAAAGGCTCTTTTATGAGCCTCCAGGATATCGTGAGAGGCAAGTACACCCACAAGTTTCCCGGTGCTGTCAAGAACGGGAAAGCCATAGTGACCGCTGAACTCAATGAGAGCCTCCGCTTTATCCAGTGCATCCGAATCATTGAGCGTAGCAGGATTTTCTATCATCGCCTCAGCAACGGTATGATGCTCCATCATGTCCTGTTCAATGACCCTGTCTATGTCTATCCCTCTTCTTTTGAGTTTTAGCGTGTAGATTGATTCACTGGATAGTTTTCTCACCACCAGGGTTGATATAATACAGGTGATCATAAGGGGAAGTATGATCCGGTAATCGCCCGTCATTTCGAAAAGGATAAGAACGGCGGTGAAAGGAGCCTGCGCTGCCCCGGCAAATACCGCAGCCATTCCTACCAGTGCGCAGGCCCCGGGTGGTATGGCCATAGCGGGGGCAACCAGGTAGGTAAGCTTGCCATACGCTTCACCTGCCATCGCCCCGATGAATAGAGATGGAGCAAAGATCCCGCCGGAGCCTCCTGAGCCCAGTGTGAGAGAGGTGGCGACGATCTTGAGGAATACGAGGGTTATGCCGATGATCAGCGAAATTTTTCCAAAGAGCGCCAAGTCGATTGCCTCATAGCCGACTCCAAATATCTGCGGGTAGCAGAATCCTATGGCACCTATAAGGACTCCTCCGATTGCGGGCTTGATAATTTCGGGGATCTTGAGGGAATCGAAGAGGTCTTCCGAACCGTAGAGCAGTTTTATGAATGCCAGGCCAAGGAAGGCAGCAATAAATCCGAATATCAGATAGAACAGAAGTTCCCAGAGGCTGTTGAACTGGTATACGGGCGTGACAAAAGCGGGCCTGTCACCCAGGTGATGCCTCGAAATAAGGGTGGCAATCATTGATGAGAGCACAATCGCGGAAAAAAATCGCTGGCTGTATTTTCTCAGGATGACTTCCAGGGCGAAGAACGTTCCTGCTATGGGAGCGTTGAATGTCGCTGCGACACCGGCTGCAGCGCCGCAGGCTACCAGAACTCTGATTTTATCCTCGTCCAGCCTGAACAACTGGCCAAGGCCTGATCCCAGAGAAGAGGCAATCTGGACGATAGGACCCTCTCTTCCCACCGAGCCCCCTGAGCCTATGCAGATTGAAGAGGCAAGAGCTTTCACGGCAGATACCCTGAATCGTATCCTGCCCCCCGAGCGCGCTACGGCAAGCATGACTTCCGGCACCCCGTGCCCCTTTGCCTCCCTGGCAAAAGTGGTGGTGAGAAATCCCACGACTATGCCTCCCAGCGCCGGTATTATGATGACATAGTACGGGCCCATGAACTTCAAAAGACTTTGCAGATAATTGAAAAAAAAAGCCGTGAAGCTTCCTATCATCCACCTGAACACTATCGCTCCATATCCTCCTGCCACCCCAGTCACGCCGGCGAAGAGGACAAGAAAAGCGCTCTCAGAGCCTCTGAGAAAGTGGATCAGGTCATGCGAATATCTTATTACCTGCCCCGATGATGTCTTGATAAATTTTTCCATAATTTCTCACCTTTCTCGTTACCCGAAACTCTGTAAATTATATCACTATAACGACAATATGTAAATATATATTTACTGTTTTGCCTTCATAATTTGCTCGTGAAATCAAGAAAATCTTTCTATGACGCCAAGCAGGGGAGCTGCTCTTATACAAAATCAGCACTCGGGGAGAGTATCTAAAAGTCCCGGTTTGAGCCTCTTTCGCCCTGTGGCCAGCCTGTCAGCCGGATTTGTGGCCTCAAGGAGGGTATAGCCATCCCTGAATGGAAACTGTATTGAAAGAGGGTGAATGAAGACATGGTACTCCAGGAAAAGGTGAGCCTCAGCCTGAATGTGAGGGGCCTCGGTATCTCGCCGACTCTTGCAATCAATGAAAAATCCCGGGAACTGGCCGGCAGGGGCTGCCGGATTTTCCGCCTGGGGCTGGGCCAGTCTCCTTTTCCCATCCCGGCTTCCGTTGTTGATTCCCTCAAGTTTCACGCCCACAGGAAGGAATACCTGGCGGTGAAGGGGCTTGAGGCGCTGCGCGAGGCTGTTGCTTCATTCCACAGGAGAGAAGATAAGGCGGAGGCAAGTGCTGAAAACGTGATCATCGGGCCGGGTTCGAAAGAGCTCATGTTTCTTCTCCAGGTGGTGTTCTACGGTGAGATCATTGTGCCCACTCCCTGCTGGGTCTCATACGTGCCGCAGGCGAGGATTGTGGGAAGAGAAGTAAAGCTCATCCCAACAAGCTTTGAGAGCCGCTGGAAAATCACTCCCGATGCCCTTCTCGCGCTGCTGAGGGAGGAAAATGACAAGTTCCGCCCCAGGCTTCTCGTGCTGAACTATCCTGCAAATCCCGATGGAGAAAGCTATACACAGGAAGAGCTGATGGAAATTGCCGATATCGTGAGAAAATTTGATATAATACTCCTCTCAGATGAAATTTATGCGATGATTCACCACAAGGGAGAGCATGTCTCAATTTCCCGCTTTTATCCTGAGGGCACAATTATCAGCTCCGGCCTGTCGAAATGGTGCGGTGCCGGCGGGTGGAGGCTCGGAACCTTCACCATCCCCTCAAGGCTGGAATGGCTGCTGGAGGCGATGGCGGCAGTGGCCAGCGAGACTTACACCTCGGTGAATGCCCCTGTGCAGTATGCCGCAGTGACAGCTTTTTCCAGCAATATCAATGTGAACCGCTATCTTTGGCATGTCCGCCGCATACTCAGTGCCCTTGGCAAAAAGTGCGCAGCCCTTCTGCGGCAGGTCGGCGCGAGGGTCCACGATCCCGTGGGAGCCTTCTATCTCTTCCCCGATTTTTCACCAATGAAAGAGGTATTCGCCCGCCGCGGAATCACCACTTCAAGGGAGTTCTGCGACAGGCTTCTCATGGAGGCGGGAGTGGCTGCATTGCCCGGCGAGGCATTTGAAAGGCCCCCGGGTGAGCTCACCTTGAGAATCGCCTATGTGAACTTTGACGGGGCAAAAGCCCTGGCCGCAAGCGAGAATATCCCCCTGGACAGGAAGCTGCCCAAAAGGTTTCTCGGGGACTACTGTCAAGAGACGATCACAGCGATTGAAAAGCTTGCAGGTTGGATTGAGAGCCTGAAATGATTTCTTCATCGCACCGCCGTGAACCCGCGCTGGGAAAACACGGCTTCCCGATTCATCAGCCCGGCGGACGGAATCGGGCCGTATTATGGCAAGAGACGGTGGGTCTGCGCTCTGTAGTCTCAGGGATTTTTCCCGTTCTTCCCGGGGTAGCTCCGCTCGAGGCTCTCCTTTGAAATCTTGACAGCGCCGGCATATTTCAGTTCAATCGCCGCCTGGAGGGTGAATTTCCCAGAGAGGATCTGGGGATTCTTCGTCACCACCGGGAGGTAATCGCGGGCTACCTTCTCGCCTGCCGCTATCCTGTCGATATCTGACCACCGCTTCAGCTCGTGCCACTTCCCATTGCTTCTGTCAAAGACGAAGAGCGCCACGGAAAGGTTCCCCATGAGGTTCTCCGCGTCGGCATTCCCGATGTTGCCCACGATGACCCTGAAGTCTACCTGGCTGCCCTGTTTTCTTATAATGAGGTCGCTTATCGCAAGATTCACAGAAGCCTGTTCCGCCGCGCAGGCTGAGGTGAATTGGAAAAATGACTGCAGCAGCGCGCAGAGAAGAATGGAAATAAGGATTCTCTTCATTATCGTCTCCCCCATTCACTGGTTATTTCGCGAAGCTGAAGCCCGGCAGCGCCTGTTGAATCTGTATCTCTCAGAGCGGCTGAGCGCTTCCGCAGAGGCGTCTCTTTATATGATTTCAAGATAAATATCCATTTACCTTCTTTGATAAGACCCTCAATGCCCTATGAGTGCCGAAGTTCTCATTTTACTGAAAGCATCATCATTATTTATTCAATGAAGAAAATGCACGGTGAGATTTACCGCAAATTGCAGGGATTATTTATCATAATGTCATAAGGACCCTGATTTTTAGAATAAATATTTCTTTACTTGTGTGAAGCGTTGAGGCGAGTTGAAGGCGCCTGGAGGAAAAGGAACGTTCCATGCCAAATAACGTATGACTGGAATCAAGCGTCAATAATACTCTGGAGTCTGTAGTAAGGCTCCTCATAAAAACAGGAAACGAGGTGGGATTTCATGGCGCGAGTAAGGGAAAACTCTCATGGCCTGTGTGACGCCGATTCTTTTACTCCGCTTGACAAACTGGATTTTCTCAACAAAGCCCTGGACATCTTCCCTGAGATAAAATCCATCATGGGCAGGAAGAGCGGAGTCGAGGAAGCCCGGGGTGCCCTCCTTTCGCTTTCATACAGGATTGAGAGGGGCATAGAAAGTCGCGATTCCATGGTCCACCCCCTTGAAAGGATAAGCATCAAGGAAGCCCTGCTGGTGTTCCGCAATTTCCTCAGCGAGAGAAATGAAGAGAGAACGGGCCACCAGGTCCTGAAGACTGTCTTTCAGGCACTCAGAAGTGATGAAGAGACTCTGCGCGGCATGTCCATTGACTTCATAGAGGAGCTTGAGCACCTTCTGAAGGCCCTCAGGGGAATGTCCGGGCAGTACTCCCGGGACGGGCTGCAGGGAAAAGAGCCTGCTTACCTGAAGCTGAAAGGCCGCGAAGCGGCTCTTGCACGCTGCCGCTTCCTTGACGGGCTTTCGAGGTACAGCGAGAAGTACATTTATCACAAGTACCCTTCCGGTATTGAAGAGCATGTCGCCGCCGCTCGAAAAGAGAACGTGCGCAGGATTCTGCGCTTTTTCAGCGCCAGGCAGCGCGACTGGAATGATTATACCTGGCACCTGAAGCACATTGTGAAGGACTGCAGCACCCTCGAGAGCTTGGTGGAGCTTACCGGCGACGAGAGGGAAGCCATAGAGGAGGCCCGGGGAAAAGGCATTCCTTTCGGCATCACCCCCTACTATGTCTCCCTCATGGACAGGGAGCCACACCGGAAATTCGACCATGCCGTACGCGCCCAGGTAATCCCTCCCCTGAGCTACGTGAAGCGGTTCCGCCACATGGACAGGAGGGAGATGGACTTCATGCGCGAGCAGGACACCTCTCCCATCGACCTGGTGACGCGCAGATACCCTATGATCGCCATCTTCAAGCCCTTCAATACCTGCGCCCAGATTTGCGTTTACTGCCAGAGAAACTGGGAGATAGACGAGGTGAACTCGCCCCATGCACTTGCCTCTTCGAGGCAGATCGATGATGCCATCGAGTGGTTCAGGGTGAACGATACCGTGCGTGCGGTCCTCATCACGGGAGGAGACCCTTTGATTCTGCCCGATGCAATGCTTGATGAGCTTATCGGCCGCCTGAGCGCCATCCCGCATATCGAGAGAATCCGCCTCGGCACAAGGACCCCCGTGGTGCTTCCCATGAGGTTCACAGGCACCCTTGTGAAGATCCTGAAAAAATACCACTCCCCCGGGAAGAAGGAATTATGTATCGTGACTCATTTTGAGCATCCTTACGAAATCACGCCACAGGCCATGGAAGCGGTGCAGAGGGTAAAAAAGAGCACGAGCATCAACTTTTACAACCAGCAGGTATTTACCATAGAGAACAGCCGCAGGTTCGAAACGGTGGCGCTCAGGAGGGCCCTGAAGCTCATGGGCGTTGATCCTTATTACGTGTTCTATGCCAAGGGCAAGAAAGAGACCGAGCATTACATAGTTCCCATTGCCCGCCTTCTCCAGGAGAGAAAGGAAGAAGCGCGCCTCACCCCCGGTGTCATAAGGACCGATGAGCCGGTATACAATATACCGGGAATAGGCAAAAACCACCTGAGGGCCATGCAGGACCATGAGCTCATAATGCTGACCCCCCGGGGAAACAGGATTTACGAGATGCACCCCTGGGAGAAGGCGATAGTCACTTCCGGCACTTACCTCTACGAGGACGTACCCCTGGGCAGTTATTTAAGGAGGCTTGCCGGGCGCGGAGAAGATACAAGTGAATATGGGAACCTCTGGTATTACTATTGAAAACCGCTTGGCGGCCTCTTACCGGGCTATGCAGAGAGCGATATAAGGAACAAGGTTGAAGACAAAGAACGCTATCTTATACAGGCCGATGAAGGAATAGATGGCAATGTTGAAGGCTTCCCTCGGGATTGGTAACCACCTGCTGTGCATGCCGTAAATCCAGTTCCCGGCAGCGGCGCAGAATATGAAGGCCAGGAACAGCAGAGCTGCATTGATGACTGTGCACCACATCAAGACAGATTTCAGGGTTACGAGGTCCATGATTCTCCTCCTTTTCAATTCGATTGAAGCTCAGTGCCTTCAGGCACTGTGGGAATGCATGAGCCTTCAGGGAGCCCGGAGAAACTCTCATGGCCGTTTATCAATATCCGACGGTGCATCACGGAGCTTCACCGTGAAGACCGGTGCCTCCACAAGGTGGAAAGTGGCTGAGGCTAACCCAACCGCACCCCTGCTCCCTTCCACCTCTTCCAGTATTCGCGTGAATATCCTGTCCCTGGCATCCCGTCTCTCCTTAAAGTCAACCACGTAGCGGACGGTAAACTCTATCCAGTTATCATTGGCCGTCATCCACACTTTGGGCTCCACAGAAGCGTTTTCTATCCTGTAATTTTTCACCATATGCTCCCAGGCCGTGCGGGCGACTTCAGTATGCTCTTTCATCACTTCGTCAG
The DNA here is from genome assembly GCA_031082125.1 of Candidatus Eremiobacterota bacterium. Taxonomy (NCBI): domain Bacteria; kingdom Bacillati; phylum Vulcanimicrobiota; species Vulcanimicrobiota bacterium. The sequence continues at coordinate 97,396 of JAVHLM010000028.1, read as the reverse complement.
CCGCTTCCTTAAAAAGCCTCTTCGCGAGCTTCCAGTCGCTTCCGTATTTGACAGGAACGATGATCTCATCCCAGAGAAAGGGGAAATCGCCTGAATAATTATATACGGGCTCCTTGAAAACAAAGCTGTTGGCCACCCGCACTATCCTCCCGTTGTAGCCATCGCCGCGCACCCAGTCACCCAGCTCCATGAGCGTGGTCCGCAGTACGCCGATGTCGATGACATCGCCTTTAATTCCTCCCAGCAGGACGCGGTCTCCCACGCGGTAGAAATTACCCATCATAATGGCCACCCATCCCGCTATGCTTGCAATAACCTCCTGCAGCGCAAAGGCGATACCTGCACCGGCAACGCCGAAAGCGAGCGTGAGCCCTCCCAGCTTGTCACGGAAAATGCCGGTGATGAAGATAAAGGCGACCACATAAGCAAACACCATGGTGAGCTTCTTCATGGGGTAGACGCTCTCAGGATTCCGCATCCGCAGGTCGAGCTGGCGATGCACGAAGTGCATCAAGCGATTGAGGATCAGCAGCCCTACGACCATTACCATGACCTTTACCGCTGTCGGATCATTGAGCCAGCCGAACAGGACATGCTTCATATTCTTGAGGTATTCCATGGGTGAGTAGCCTCCTGCCATTATATAGCGTTAAATTCTGCAACTGAACAGATACCCGGAGCTCCCAGGAGCATTCAACAGGACCTGTGTCTTGGCATACGGGGCTCAATCTCCTTCGAGAGATATGAGGGAAGGATACTGCCACTTGGCCTTGCTTCATCACGGCTTGCCGAGGCGCTCTCAGCTCCGGGCATCCTGCCTGCGCATCGTGAGCACCGGACATTCCGCGCTCCGCACCACCTTGTCTGCCACGGAGCCGAAGACCAGCAGGTTCAGCCCCGTATTACCATGGGTAGATATGACAATAAGATCCACACCTGCGGCTTCTGCATACTTGACGATCTCCTCTGCTGCCGCTCCCTGGAGCACGACCTTGTGAACCTTTACTTCCGGCGATATCTTCTCCTCGACCACGCTGTCCATTTTCCGATGCGCTTCCTTGAGAAGCGCATCCTGGTACGTGACCACGTTGAAGTCAACGTACTCATCGGGACCCATGGGGGAGGGATAATAGAGAAGCGGTATCGTCGGAACAATATGCAGCACGAAGAGCTCGGCATCGAGAGACTTTGCCAGTTTATCTGCCATGACAAGGGCATTATAGGAGGGGTCGCTGAAATCGCTGGGGCACAGAATCTTTTTAAAGGGAATCATACCAGGGTCTCCTATCATCTTATACTGCTTTTGCAGAATATCGGAACTCAGATGAAGGATTCATCTTTCCTTGTCACGATCCTGCAGATAGAGCATTCTGAACATCCTGACAATGGCGTCAGACGCATGAGACGCACTGATCATTTCGCTGTTGATTATCAGGTCATAGTTTGTCGCATCGCTGATGTCCATGAAGAAATTATTCCTGATGAACAGTGCCCGCTCCTTATCTATCACTTCCACCATCTCTTCTGCTTCCCGCATTGTCATGCTGTTTTTTAATGCAATCCTTTCTGCCCTGATTTTCGGAGGACATACTATTCTCACCCGAAGGAGAGGAAATGACCTGAGCAGAAAGCCCGCTCCCCTTCCCAGTATGACCACCCTGCCGTGCTGGGCCGCCACCACGAGCACTTCCGTAAGCTGCCTGAGATATTCTGACCTTGAGAGATCGTCCATCTTCATGACCGCGCGGAGATACTCCTCCATCATGCCGCGGGCTCTTTCATCGAGCGTCTCAACGGCAGTCTGCCTGATTGATGCGCGCTCCGCGATTGATTCCACGATGGCCCGGTCGAGAAACGGGTATTTCAGCTTTTTTGCGGTAAGAGCACCGATTTCACCGCCGCCGCTGCCGACCTGCCTCGAAATGGTGATGATCGGGGAGCGCCTCTGCAGTGATTCATCACGCCTCTCCCGGGCTTTCTTTTCTTTTTCCCACCGGTGAATCTGCGAATTAATAAGCCTGTCAAGTGTTTTTGTGGACATGGTATCAATCTCCTTTCCTGTGGCACTATTCAGAATTACCCCGCCTCATGCGGATGCCGGCAGATAAAGATCATGGCAGTCGGAGCGGATATAGAACAATATCAAAGCCGGGTCTTGGAGGAATAAATGCAATGCCCTTCTATACTGTGAGAATCATTGCTCTTGTTACATCTCTGGCGGCAGGAGGGCAACGGGGCGAGAGCCGTAAAGCCTCCTAAAATTATTATATCATAAATCATTGCAGGGAACAAGGAAATCAGGGAAACAGGGACAGGAACCTTTTTTTCCCTGAGCCCCCGGTATTGCTGTTGAAGGCAGCCTGGCGCCATGTGCCTCCTTCTTCTTCCCGCGATTTCTCCATAAAGTTTCCCGCGAGGTAGGAAAACGGGCCCGCCCATTGAAGTTCATTGGGAGTGCCGAAACCTCGCCTCTGTTATTTTCCAGAGAAAGATCCAGCCTTATCATTATAAAAAGGGCAGGAAGGTCTCATGAAAACCCCCAGGACCCGTAATGATTCCGATATGGAGAGAAAAATCCTCGTCCGCTATTTTATCCTGTTCTTTCTTCCCATTGCTCTTATTATCACCGCAAGCACTTACACAATATACGTGAATGAAGAGAACGTGGAGCGGGTCATCTTCGAGAGAGAGGAGGAAAAGACCGTGGGCCGCATTACAAGGGGCATCCTCTCCGACCTCCACGTGGTGATATCCGATTTTCTGATCCTTTCCGAAAAAAGAGAGCTTCGCGAGCCCCGCCGATTCTTCACTGCCTCCTTTATGGACAATCTCAAGGAGGAGTATCTCGTCAGTCTGAAAATGAAGGAATTCTTCGAGGAGCTTACCCTTCTCGATGCTGAAGGCAAGGAAGCCCTCAGGCTGGTCAATTCAAAAGGAAATCCTTTTGCGGTGCCCCAGAGTGAACTGGCCGACAGGGAAAAATTTCCCCACTTCATTGAGAGCGCAAAGGGGGGGAAATGGGAGATTTATATCTCACCGGTCATGAGGGACAGCCAGGAAGAGAGGCGGCCCGGCGAGCACCCTCATCTCTCGCTCTATATAGGGAAGCCGATTTACGACATGAACAATGAAAAATGGGGCGTCCTGCTGGTGAAATACTATGCAGACCAGATACTTAATCATTTTGAAAGATTGTCAATCAATTCAGAAGGGCATGTGATGCTTGCAGACTCCACGGGAGTGTGCTTTATGGACTCAATGAGCGAAAACAGCTTTGCCTTGAAGAGCGGCCTCTCGCTGGAGCAGCTTTTCCCTCTCGAGTGGACCCGGATTATGGCAGGCGACTCGGGGCAGTTTTTGGACAGGCAGGGCCTCTTTACCTTCAAGACCGTCTTTCCCCCAAGGGAGGCTCTCAGGCTTGCAGCCGGCCCCGGTTACAGAAGTGATCCCGCAGATGTGGTCCCGGAGGAGAGCAGCTATTGCTGGAAGATCATATCCTTTGTCCCCCGGGAGACTCTCAGCCTGCCCATCAGGAGAATCTCGAGAGACTTTATTATATTTGAAGCGCTGCTGCTTGTTCTTCTTGCCTTCATCTCATTCTATATCGCCAGAGCACAGGCAAGCAGGAGGCTCGCGGAAAACGCTCTCAAGGAATCGGAAAAGAGATACTCGACGCTTGTGGAGCAGGCCAAGGACGGGATCATCATCATGAGGGAAGGAACCATCAGCTTCGCCAACAGGGCGATGGGTGGCATCTGCGGATACCGCCCGGAAAGACTTGTGGGCATGAATGTCTCGGATATTGTTCTTGATGAAGCGGAGTGCCTCCTCAGTAATGCCTGCAGTACAAGATTCCTTGACGAGCATTCGCAGTCTCTCTATGAAATGCAGATGCGCTGCGATGACGGGTCGCTGAAAGTCGTGGGCATCTCAGCGGGAACCATCTGTTTTCATGACGAGCTTTCCGTCATGTGGGTGGTGCGGGACATAAGCGAAAGAAAAAGAGCGGAAGATGAGCTCAAGCGGGTGAGGGAGGAGTTCCTCGCGACGCTCACCCATGATATGAAAACTCCTCTTACCTCTATGATGGGATATATCGGTCTTGTTGCCAACCCGCGCTTTGGGGAGGTGCCGCGGAAAAAGTTGGATTATATCAAGACAGCGGAATACCTGGGCAGGATCCTCCTTGTCATGATAAACAACGTCATTCATTCCTCAAAAATTGAGACAGGGCACATGGATTATCACTGTGAAAGCTTTCTGCTTTCGGAACTGATCGGGGAGCTGAAAGCGACATTCGGCTCCCATTCGCTTCTGAGCGGCGTGAATAATGATTTTTCCTGCCCTGAGGATACATGGGTGCGAGCTGACAGGCCAAGAATCAGGGAAGTCTTTTATAATCTCATTTCCAATGCCTATCGCTACACCCCCGAGGGAGGGACCGTGGCAATCAGCGTGGTGCCTGCCGGTGAGGACATCAGCATCAGGGTCTCTGATACGGGTTCTGGCATTACACGGTCTGATCAGGAAAAGATATTTGACAAATATGGGCAGGGCCACGGAGAACGGAGGGGCACAGGGCTTGGCCTCCACATCGTGAAAAAGATACTTGAGGGCCATGGGAAGGAGATTAAGGTGGAGAGCACCCCGGGGGAAGGCACGGCCTTCACCTTTTCTCTCCAGAAGGGGCAGAGGCCCGTTGAGGCGCTGCCGAGGCGCAACGCGGTGCTTATCGTGGGCGATGAGGCAAAAGACATTGAAAGCCTCGCGAAGATGCTCTCCGCCGAGGGATATCCTGTTGAGACTGCTGAACGGAGCGGCGATGCCGTTGAAAAGATCCATTCCCTGGACCCGGGCCTCGTGGTCATCTTCCGCAGGCCTTCTGACTGTGACACACTTGAATTCATGGACCTCCTCGGCAGTTCCACAGTGCGCCGGAAACTGCCAGCCGTGCTGATTTCTCAGGAGCCGAGCATTGAGGCGGTGGAAAGTTTTTCCCTCGTGATCCCTCTCCCCCTGGATATCCAGTATCTCACGGACGAGGTGCGAATCCTCCTCGCATAGTGACCTTGACCTGCTGAGCCAGTCCCCGCCGGGAGGTCGCCCATTATTCTGGATCTCCGCAGCGGAATTCTTTTGAGCGGTTCACATAGTTGTCTTCCATAAACTTAAGGAAATTTTTGCTCACTCCATATTCTTCCACGGCATTGAAGGCTTCATTATCATTATTGTGCATAAAAACCGCGCATCCTTGGGCGTTTATTGAGTATTCCATAGTCAAGACGCGCCTCCAATTGCCAACCGGAAATCGCCCGAGTTGATTGACAGCAGTGTCATCGAAGAATATAAATGTATAATTACTTATGGCATGCCCTTGAGAAAAAGCTAATGAGGGGAGCGGAGGCTGTGGTATGCAGTACGAAGAGACAAAAAGAAATTGCAGAGGCGGCAATGAAAATAATAAGCACCTCGGGCCTCCAGGGGCGATAGCTGGTAATGAGAGATACGCCGGAAAATCTGTTTATCACACTTTTCTATGGAAAGATAGAGGCGGAGAAAAAAACTCTGTTCTATGTCAATGGGGGCAATCCCCCGCTGATGCTGATAAGAGGAAGCTCGCCAATAGAGGAACCGCATCATCACGGCTGAGAGCCGCCTGGTGCCATTGTTGATCGGTTAAGCGAGGCTCAATGCCCGATTATGATTAGGATCAATGAGCTCATGAATATGGAAGTTATTAATGTAATCCCAAGACAGAAGAAAATTTGCTTATCTGATTACCGATGCTAAGCTCGGAGAATTGGTAAATATATATTTACAATATAATTAATAAATTTGACAAAATATTGCATAATATGCTAAAATATAAATAAGTAATTTTTTTGCCATGGCACTCTGCCGGCAATCAAAAACTTTCCGGCAGAGAGTACATAGACGGAACAGCATTTGCTTCTTTCCTGTATTCTTGGATAATCTGCCAGTCACCTATTGAAAGGCATCCTGTAATTTCAGCGGAGAAATTAGAAGGGAGGCTTCAATGAATCTTTACAGCGGGGACGAGTCCATCATTGATTTGCTTGGAGAGGAGATAAGGTGCAGTAAAAGAAAAGCCAGGGAATACAGAAAATGCATCGCACTTTTCCGCGCCCGGTTAGCGGCGACTCCTGAGCTGCTGAAAGAGGAAAGGCAGAGGAAGGTCACAATACTCCACTGGGCAGTCAAGGAAAATTTCACCGATGTCGCGGAATTGCTCATCTCCCGGGGAGCAGATGTCAATGCTCTTACAATAAACGGTGTTTCCCCCCTTCATTGGGCCTGCGAGGGAAATTCCCTCGAGATGGTTGACCTGCTGATTCGTAAAGGGGCCAGGCTCAACGCAAGGGACAGGTGCGGCAGGACTCCTCTTTATCGTGCTCTCAGGCGCAGCAGAAAAAGAATTGCAGCGTTTCTCATCATGAAAGGCGCAGTAATCAACAGGGGAGATTTGTCTGTCGCTTCCGTCATTGATGTGCCCAAAAGAGAGCTCCTCCATGCGTATCATGGATAGGGGTCATCAGCGCAGAGGCATTCCCCGGGGCCGCGGCCATAAGGGATCAAGCTCAAAGGGAGCAAGGAGGAAGCCATGAAGGACAGCGGCAAGACGAAAAAGCGGCTCATCGAGGAGCTTGAGGAACTGCGCAAAGAGCTTGTCCGGCTCAGGGCAACACGGCAGCAGCCAGGAATGGCCATTGATGAGGAATTCATCATCAATCTCATGCATTTTGCCCCCCTGTCCATGTACATCACCTCTTCAGATAACCGCTATCTGGTGGTGAACAGGGAGTGGGAAAAGAGGACGGGGGTCGCGAAAGAGGAGGCTCTCGGGAAGAAGATTGACCAATTGTTCCCGCCCCCGGTGGCGGGGCGGATTATCTGTGTCAATAACAAAGTGAAAAATAAAGGGGTTCCTCAGAGCCAGGAGCTCTCTATTGACGGTGACGGAGGGAAGAAATATTATCTCACGGTGAAGTTCCCTCTTCGCAGTGACTCCGGACGGGTAAAAGCGGTGGGAACGATATCGCTGGATATTACCGACCGCAAACTGGAAGAAAAGGCGCTGAAAGAGAGGGAAAACGCTTTCCGGAGGCTGCTGGAAAGCCTGCAGGAAGGCATCATAATCACTGACGGGCGGGGCGTTATACTATTTGTGAACGCAGGAATGGCAGAAATGATTGGATATACGATAGAGGAGCTGACAGGGAAAGACCTGGCTGTAATCATTGCCCGTCAGGAAGTTGATGTATGCTGGCCTGGCAGCAGATGCGGCAGCAGGGAATCGGGAGAGCGTCAATATGTGGAGTTTATCAAGAAGGATGGGGGCTTGGTGCATGCAATAGTCAATGCTTCTCCGGTGCTCGATGAAGAGGGCGCCTGTCGTGGGCTGATTGCAGGGGTGCTCGATTTCACCGAGCGCAGGAAACTGGAGAAGGAAAGGGAGGATCTTATCACCGATCTTAAGATGGCTCTTGCCGAGATTAAGACTTTGAGCGGCATCCTTCCCATCTGCATGCACTGCAAGAAGATTCATAATGACAACGGCTCATGGGAGAGACTTGAGCAGTATATCTGCAGGCGCACCGATGCGGAATTCAGCCATGGCATCTGCCCTGAATGCGCGGAAAGCCTGTATCCTGAAATTTTTGCGCGGAGAAAATCTGGCTGAGCAAAAAGTCCATTCCTGATAGTATGCAGAGGTATGGAGGTAAAGGTGAATTCCTTGGAGCCATTGAGCAGTGCAAAAATGATCATGCTGTGAAGGATGCTTTGAACAAGCATATCATTTTTGCATTGCTTTTTGCTGTTCTGGCGCTCTTGCTGATGATGAAGGGAGCTCCTGCGCAGGAACAAAGCCCTGCCGCTTCACCCGGCTCAGTGCCTGAGCCATCTCTTTCTCCCATGGCCTCTCCTGCCGCTTCTGCTTCAGCCTCTCCTGCAGTCACTTCTTCGGCTCTCCCTGCAGCTTCACCTTCGTTGCCTCTGGCTGAGTCCGCAGGCCCTGCTCCCGGGAAATTCTCCCTGTTCTCCCTTCTTGAGAATATTTTCACTCCGACAATCCCTTTCATCCCGGCAGCCAGCAGCAAGATATCTTCCTTTGAAAGGCGCCGCCTCATCAACAGGCGCCTTGACATGGTGAAAACGCTCATGAACAGTGAAGAAGTCATCCTTTCTGTTGACAATGTGGGAGGGATTACGGTAATCCGCGCCGGCGACATCATTGTCATGACCGTGATAGACGAAGACCTCCCCGAGTATAACCTGAGTCACATTTCTGCAAAGGAGCGCCGCGAACTTGAGCAGGAGTTTGCGGAGAAAGCCCTCAAGGGTTTCAACGCATCGCTGAAAAGATACCGGAAGATGAGCGAGCCCGGCTATCTCCATGCCGCTGCCGCTATCGCCGCCGTGCTCATTGCCATCGCTACCATTATCAACTTCCTTCTGCGCAGGTTTTTCCCCCGGACATACCTCAGGTGGTTTGTCAGATTTGGCATCTGGATCTTTACCGCCATAATAGTCCTGCTTCTCTTTCCCTTCACGCGGGGAGCCGCTTTCCTTGCCGTTGACATTGTTATAATGCCCATCTTAATTCTCTGGGGAGTGATTGCCGGGGCCTGCCTCATTGATCCTCTCCTCCAGTTCATAGCCGCAAAGGATATTGAGGGGCTTCGCTCGCTGGGAAGATTCCGCGGCGCCAGGGAGAAGCAGCGAGTCGAGACTCTCCTTGAAGCCGCGCGCTATGTCATAAGGAGCCTGGTGATCCTGATGGCGATCATAATATATCTCAAGATTCTCAAGGTCAATACTACGGCCATCGCGGCTTTCGCGGGGGCGATTGGTGTCATCCTGAGCTTTGTCGGCCAGGATTTTTTGCGCGACACTATATCGGGGTTTATCATAGTGCTGGAAGACCAGTTCGGCGTAGGGGACATCATTGAGAGCAACCGCTATGGAGGCATTGTTGAGAGCTTCAGCCTGCGCTCCACGCGCCTGCGCGACATCAAGGGCGCCCTTTGCACGGTTCCCAACTCGCTGCTCCGCGAAGTCCGCAATCTCTCCCATAATTTCGCCCAGGTAGATTTCAAGGTCCAGGTCTCCTACCGTGCAGATATTGACCTGGCTCTCAGGGTCCTCAAGGAAGAGGCAGACCTGCTCCGGGAATCGGCTTCAGGTGATATAATTGAGGAGCCCGAGCTTGCAGGTGTTGACAGGCTGGGAGAAAGCAGCGTGGAGCTCCGCATGTTTCTCAGGACCCGGCCCAAAATGCAATGGTATATAGAGAGGGAGCTCAACAGGAGAATCAAGCAGCGTTTTGACAGGGAGGGAATCGAGATACCCTTCAACCAGCTCGACCTCTGGATCCGCCAGGGCGCTCCACTGCCATGCAGTGAGGGACAGCGGGAGCAAACGCATGTTGTCAGCGCTCAGAAGCTGAAATAGGCTTATCTGTTTACAGCAGCGGTCTTTTTGCTATACTAAAATAACATAATAAAATGGCAATAGATAAAATGCATATTATTTCCGGGGGGGGAGCGCGAAATCCAGGAATACGCCGACTTAGAGGGAACCGTGGCCCTTGCAGAGGCTTTAACGGCCAAGTGCTATAATGTCTCCTGGATGAACAGGGCACAGGTCACCGGGGTCCTGAGCGAAATTGAGAGCCTTCTCGGGCCCGTGAGCTTTATCAGACCTCCACGACCCTGGTTTTATGGCGCACCCTCTCCAGGAGCGGTCCCAGGTACTTTTCGGTAAGGGAGCCCATGACAAGAATCTCATCGGCGTGCCTGAACTGCTGAAAGACCTCATCTCTCGCCTCCTCTGCGGTGAGCGTGGGCTTCCTGATGAGAGGGGGTATGAGGTGAACGACGGGGAGAGAACCTTGATGACTACCAGAGCATCTGTACTATTATTAAGGCGCTGCCTCCTGCCGTTGCAGGAAATGACCTCCTTTGATGGAATTGACTGCAGATGATAGCCACTGCCATTATCCTGTTTTTCCCTTTCATGGAGGACTGAAAGGCCACGGCAGGTCTTGCGCTTCAGGCAGGATAAGCGGTTCTCTATGGTGAAATCCTTGGAGAGCCCTTTCACAGTGAATTTTCAGGAGAACGTGATGCCATGCCTGAGCCAAAAATGATAGTCTCAGCCCTCATTTTTATCGTCACTTTCACCCTTATCATGTCGGAGAAGGTGCACCGCACGACGGCGGCCATGCTGGGAGCTTCAGCGATGGTGCTTGCCGGCACCTGGATGGGATTTTATAATGCCGAGGAAGCCTTTAAAGCCGTGGACCTCGAGACAATAGGCCTCTTGATGGGAATGATGATCATACTTGCCATGCTCGAGCGGACGGGCTTTTTTGAGTACGTGGCCATCTTTGCCGCCCTCAGGAGCAAGGGCAATCCCGTGGTCCTGCTTGTCGCCCTCGGCACCACCACCACGGTGCTCTCGATGTTTCTGGACAACGTGACGACGGTGGTCCTCATAGGGCCCGTGACAATCCTGATCTGCAGGATGCTGGGAATCAGCCCGGTGCCTTTCCTCATGGCGGAAGCGCTCCTCTCCGACACCGGCGGGGTGGCAACCCTCGTGGGTGATCCTCCTAACATCATGATAGGCTCGGCATCGGGCCTCACTTTCATGGACTTCATCATTCACCTGGCCCCTCAGGTTCTCGTTGCCTGGATTATCGCCCTCGTAGTCCTGATGATAGTCTTCAGGAAAACGCTGAGAAAAAAGCCGAAGGGCCTTGACGCGCTGATGCACATGGATGTGGCTTCCGTGCTCAAGGACAGGGTGAATGCCCGCCGCCTCATGATTGTGCTCGGCGCCGTCATCGTGCTCTTTTTCCTGCACAGTGCCATTCATCTCAAGCCTTCAGTCGTCGCCCTGATGGGGGCTGCCGCGGCGCTGCTGTGGGTGAGGCCCAGGGTGGAGGAGATTTTCACGCAGGTCGAGCTCGCCGTGCTGGTCTTTTTCGCCGCTCTTTTCGTCACCGTGGGGGGACTCGAGCACAGCGGGATCCTCACGGTGCTTGCTAAGAGCATCGTGGGCCTTGCAAAATCAAACTGCCTTCACTGCTGCATCTTCCTGATATGGGCTTCGGCCGTCGCCTCGGCCCTGGTGGACAACATCCCCTTCACCATGGCGATGATCCCCGTCATTCAGTATCTTGAGACCCAGGGGGTGATGGTGACACCCCTGTGGTGGGCACTGGCACTTGGAGTGGGCTTCGGCGGGAACGGCACGCCCATAGGCTCTACTGCGAACGTCGTGATAGTAAGCCTTTCTGAAAAGACAAGCACCCCGATTACCACCAGGATATGGCTGAAAAGCGGGCTCGTCGTGATGCTCGCCACGTGTATGGCGGCCACGCTCACCTTCATCCTGTTTTTCAACTTCATGAAATACTAGTCATCATCCTGCGGAGAGGAGCTTTCCTTCTCGGAGAGCTCTGCACTGGACTTGATCCAGTGCAGGAAGGCCACGCCGAGGTCCACCGTCGAGACGAGGCCCTTGAGGAAGCCCTTGTCTGCGATAAGAAGGTCATAGATATTATGGCGGGACATGATATTGACGGCGCTGAACACGGTGCACTCCGTTGAGACGGTGACGGGATTTCTTTCCATCACCCCGGCGACTTGTCTGCTCATCAGGGCCTGGCGCTCTCTGGAGGGGAGCTCCATCGCCCCGAAATCCTCTATATGATCAATATTCATTTTCAGGTCAAAGAAATCGGGAAGAAACTGCTTCAGGATCCTCTTCATCGTCACGAGCCCCAGGAGCCTCCCGTCGGCGGCCACGACGGGAAGAGTGCCCACCCGTTTCTCGACAAGAAGGTTGATGGCCTCCTCGATGGTGGTCTCGCCTGCCACCGTGACAAGCTCCGTTTTCATCCAGTCCGCTATCTTCATAGACTGACCTCCGCAGATTCAAAGATTTTGTGCAGACTCCCCCTTAATTGTACGTCCTTCAGGGCCAAAAGACAAGGAGCTCAAGCTTCTCCTGCGGTATCCTGCCTTTCGTCATCTTCTGCGAGCGGAAGGCCGCGACTCACTTCCTCTTCGGCGTCCAGGGGGGCCTCACCGCCGATTTCTGCAGTCTCTGAGCCCTGCTCAATTTTCCTGTCAATTTCTTTCCTGAGAGAGGTGAAGGTCTCCTCCGAGATGAGGCCTTTCATGAAAGCGTCTTCTACTGCAGTGCGCTCGGCGCGGGCAAGTGCGATGAGTATGTCATCATGGCGCGAATATGCCACACCGGGGTGTTTTTCCAGGTAGCTGGTCATCTCCTCTCTGAGCCGTGAAGACTTGTTTTCCAGGATGGTGAAAAGCTTTTCATAAAAATCATGAGGTATCTGCCCCGTGGAGTTCATCTCCTGGAGGCTTCCGTGTGCTGCTGAAAGGGCCATCCTGCGCCCGATGAGGAACTCGAAATCACTCTCATGCTCGTCCTTTTTCGCGAGCCCCAGGCGGGCAATGAGGGGCTTTATGGTAAGGCCGTTCAGCAGAATTGAAACGGCGACCACTCCGAAGATCAGAGTGACGAATTCCTTCTGGACAGGAATGCCACCGCCTGCAGCGGGGAGTGTGACGCCCAGCGCGAGCGCGACGGGAATTGAGCCCCGAAGGCCCGACCAGCCTATCACGAGCTGCCATGAGAAGGGCATCGGTCTTCCAGTGGCTTTGAGAAGGAGGCCCATAAGGAACACGAAGATCAGCCGGCCAATCAATATTATCATGAATATGAGGGCGATTTTCCCGGCATAATGGCCGAGAGCGGCGCTTTCCATCGCGATGCCCATCAGAAGAAAGAGGAGAGAATTGGCGATAAAGGCCATGACCTGCCAGAACGAGGAGAGGACGAGCCTCGTGCTCGGCGACATGGAAAAGACGCGGCCGTAGTTTCCTACTATCAGGCCTGCAGCCACGACGGCCATTACGCCGGAAAAGTGGAGCCTCTCCGCGAGGATATAGGCGCCGAAGGCGAGGATGACTGATATCATCACCTCAATGAGGTGATCGTCGATATATTTCATGATCCGGTAGACGGCGTAGCCCAGCACAATACCTACCGCGAGGCCCCCCGCCACCTCTGAGACAAAAAGCAGCAAAGCTTTCGACGCGGCGACGTTTTCACCGGCCACAAAGCGGGAGAAGATCAGGAAGAGCACGACGCCCAGGCCGTCATTGAAGCATGACTCACCTTCCACCATGAGGGAGAGGCGTTTTGAGACACCGAGCTCCTTGAAGAGGGCAAGCACGCTTATAGGGTCGGTGGGCGAGAGAATGGCCCCGAGGAAGAGGGATATGGTCCAGGAGTAACCCAGGAAATAATGGGCCCCCGCCCCGATGGCCAGCACCGAGAGGAACGTGACGGGAAAGGCAAGCAGCAGCACTTCCCGCCATTTTTCCCTGAGGATCTCGAGATCCATCGAGAGAGTGCCTTCAAAGAGGAGGGGCGGGAGAAAGAGGAGCAGTATCACGTCGGTGGAGAGGGAAAAGGGGAGGAGAAGGTGGTTGACGCCTATGGCAATGCCGATGAGCACAAGCGCCACCGTGTAGGGGACCCTGATTTTCTTCGTGATGAGCGCCACCACCGTGGCGACGATGAGGAGCTCGACGATCCTCTCGATGCTGAGCTCCATATCAAAGCTGCCGCCGTGGCTCATGGCTGCTCCTTTCCCGCTCCGCTGCCGGGCACTGCCGGAACCCCGCCACCGGGCACACTCCTGGCATCTTCATTGTTCAAATCCGGTGAGAGCCTGCTTTCATCGAAAAGATAGACATACCCCGATGAGGAGGTGTCGGTCCCCACCGTCGAGCGGATGACCAGGTCGAGCCGGGGGGTGATTGACTTTCTCAGGCCTTTTTCGATGATTTTCACATCAAGGGGGCGGAAGTTCACCGGCGTTTTCACCGACGCGAGTACGACAAGGCGCTTATCTTTTTCCCTGTAGCGCACCTCTATGAGCATTGACCCTTTTACCTGCCTGCCGATCTCTTTTGTTATCTCAAGCTGCAGGCGCTTATAAAAGGCAAGGGCATCGCCGGTGAGGGGCTTCACTTCCTTCTTCTCCTCATAGAGGAAGCGCTGTGAGTCTGCATTGCGGGTCATAAGGGAACGCACCATAAGGTGGACCGGCTTTTTAAGGCTTTCACCGAGGGACTGCTCCATTTCCTTCACCTGGGAAGGAGCAATCACCGCGGGGGTATCGACGGCGGCAATAACGGTCAGGTCTCCGTTTTCCGCATCGACCCGCACCTCGTCGAGCTGGGCGCCGGAGACTTTCTTCAGGCTCTCTTCAAGGATCTGCGAGGTCTGTGTAAGAAGGAGGGTCTGCTCCGAGGTTCTTGCCAGGCGCTCCCGCTCCTTTTCATCGATGAAGACAATCCCGCTCCTGTCGGCATCCTTGGAGATAAGGGACCTCACGATGAGATTGACGGAAGGATTCACCACTTTGCGGAGCCGGCTCTCAAAGCGCGCCACCTGGGACGGCTTGAATTCCTGCGGCGTCAGTACGGTGGCGATCACTTCCATGGCCGCGCCGCGCTTCCTGATGGTGGTCTGAGATAACTGGGCGCCCAGTGAGGAATGGATTTCCGCCGAGAGCACCGACTCGATTTTCCGTGAAAGCTTCCTTTCCTCAATCAGACCCGCAAGGGTTCCGGTCATGAAAATTGCTGCAATGGCGAGCGCTATGAAGCTTATAGCAAAACGCTTCAAGAAGCGCAATATGTTATAAGGTTCATGGGGCTTCGCCTCCGACATGCCGAAGAAGGTGAATACTATGGCCGCCGCCAGCTCGATGGCAAGAAGGTTGGCAAGGAAGAGGAGAAATGCGCCGAAGGACCACTCGTAGCGGCCAGCGGCGAGGCAGAGGCCGCATGTGGCGAGGGGAGGGACGAGGGCCGTGGCTATGGCCACTCCCGGAAGGGCCGGGCTTATCTTTTCATCCACCAGCGCATAAGCGCCAGCCAGGCCCGATGCAAGGGCGATGATAATATCATATAGTGTCGGCTGGGTCCTTGCCATGATCTCCGAGCCGAAATCCAGGCGGAGAGGAAGAAGACCGATGAGCATCCCCACCAGCGTTGCAAGGATCAGGCCGAACAGTTCGGCGGCGAGGGCTTTCCTGAGGAGCTTTCCATCACCGGTTGAGAGGCCCAGGGCTATGCCGAATATGGGCCCCATCAGCGGTGCCACGAGCATCGCGCCTATGACCACCGCGGTGCTGTTGGAGAGGAGTCCATAGGCCGCAATGGTCGTTGAGAGAATCACCATTATATAAAATGAAGCCCTTGGAGTGGAGATATCATCTATATTCCCGTATATCTCCTGCTGGCGTTTCTGTGAGATTCTGAGGTGTTTCACGATGGAGTGCCTTCTGTAAGTGTGTGCAATAGTATATGTTCTGTGCTTATTTAATTTGTTTTTTATATCCATAATCCTTCCCCGGCTTCTCTCCGCTTCCCGGTGGTTTTCATTTTTCGATTAAAGGCAGCGCTCCTGCTCCTGCTGAGAGAAATCTCGATAGCTTGGCTCTTTGCTCAATTTCTGCTATAATTCTTCTGACTCTCACAGGACAGCTATACCTGCTGCCTGCCCATTCATTCCAGATTTCTTTATAGAGGTGATGAAAGTGGAAGAAAGATGGCAAGAACATTACAGGGAGCAGACAGAGAGGGAGGAATATATCAGGTGGCTCGAGCTGAACTCGATGCTGTACCAGGCGGAAATACTCGCGAGAAGCTATCTCAGAACGGAAAAGAAATGGCAGAGGCCCTATGCCCTGCCGAATCCCCGCGCGGTGGTCTCAAAGGCCCCCGCATGGTTCACTGCCTACCCGGCTTCGATGATAACGGCAAAGGGTGAATCAATACTCAGGACACTCGCCGATGACAGATTGTGGGACTGCCTGAGGGAAATCGGCATCAAGGCGCTCCACACCGGCCCTACAAAAAGGGCGGGAGGTCTCAGCGGGAGGCACTACACCCCCTCCATAGACGGGAGCTTTGACAGGATCAGCTACGATGTCGCCCCAGACTTTGGTTCCGATATAGACTATCTTGAAATGGTGCATGTGGCGAAGAATCACGGCGCAATAATAATCGGCGACGTGATTCCCGGCCATACCGGCAAAGGTGCTGATTTTCTTCTCGCAGAGCGGAATTTCAGCGATTACCCGGGCATCTATCACATGGTAATGATAGGACCTGAAGACTGGAATCTTCTCCCTCCCGTGCCTGCCGGGGCTGACTCGGCAAACCTTTCGCAGGAGCAGGTGCAGAAACTGAAAGAGAAGGGATACATAATAGGGGAGCTCACCAGGATCATATTTTATGAGCCGGGAATCAAGGAGTCCAACTGGAGCGCCACCGCCGTGGTGACCGGCCAGGGAGGGGAAAAATTCCGCTGGGTATATCTCCATTACTTCAAGGAGGGGCAGCCTACCCTCAACTGGCTTGACCCGAGCTTTGCAGCCCAGAGGCTTCTCATAGGCGACATCATCGACTCCATGAGAGTGCTTGGCGACAGCGGCCTCAGGCTTGACGCGAACGGGTTTCTTGGTATCG
Source organism: Candidatus Eremiobacterota bacterium (assembly GCA_031082125.1). NCBI lineage: Bacteria > Bacillati > Vulcanimicrobiota > Vulcanimicrobiota bacterium. Next base: position 80,789 of record JAVHLM010000028.1, on the reverse strand, counting down.
AGGTGAACCCTATGACAGGGAAGGCCTGGTCTGAAGGCCACCCCCTCTCCGTGACGGCAAACGGCATTATCGCGATGATGGTGAGAAAGCTGGGCGGCTTTACCTTTCAGGAGCTGAACCTGACGCTTGAGGACCTTAAGGCAATGACAATTACAGGCCCCGACCTGTCCTATGATTTTATCACAAGGCCGGCATATCATCACGCCCTTGCAGCCGGCAACGTGGAATTTCTCCGCCTCATGATGCGCCTCATGCACCAATATCAGATTGATCCTGCAGCGCTTGTCCACGCCCTCCAGAATCACGACGAGCTCACTCTCGAGCTTATCCATTTCAATACCGCCCACGCGGAAGAGCTTTTCAGATACCGGGGAAAGAAGCTCAGAGGAGCCGACCTGAGAGCCGCCGTTCACCGCGAAATGTTTTCACGTTATGCGGGAGGCGGAATCTCCTATAACGTGGCTCATCCGAACGGAATAGTGAGCACAAATGCCACATTGTGCGCCGCGGTGCTTGGCATAAGAGATGTGTACCGGACGACTCCTTCCGAATGCGAGGGGATCAAGAGGCTTCACCTGCTTCTTGCCATGTTCAACGCATTCCAGCCTGGAGTCTTTGCCCTCTCGGGCTGGGATCTTGTCGGAGCTCTCACTCTCAGGCCCGAAGAAGCAGCAGAGCTTCTCGCGGACGGCGATACGCGATGGCTCAACAGGGGAGCCTATGACCTCATGGAGGTAAATCCCCATGCGACCCATTCAGGAGCAGGTATCGCCAGGGCGGTCTCTCTCTATGGCTCTCTGCCGCAGCAGTTGAAGTCACCGGATTCTTTCCTGCGGAAACTCCAGCACATGCTTGCCGTAAGGGAAGAATACAGGATCCCCGAGTCAAAGCAGACTGCAATCCCTCCCACAAGATCCAGAGGACTTATCGCAATGGTGCATGAGCTCCCGTCAAATCGAGGGATTCTTGTGACCGTGCTCAACTTCAGCTCCAGGAGTGTTGAAGACACCATCAGGCTCAAAGAGAACTCCCACTTCACGGTGACCGACATCCTCGAGCGGAAGACCATTGGTTCTACCCGGGGGCAGCTTTGCCTTTCACTTGCTCCCTTTGAAGGGAAAGCGCTTCTCCTTGACTGAGAGGCCCCTTACTTTACCCCGTGAGATTCCGGGGAGACCTCCACTACCCTGGTTTTATGGCGCACTTTGCCAAGGAGCGGGCCCAGGTAGCTTTCGGTAAGGTGCCCCACGATGATTATTTCATCGGCATACCTGAAGTGCTGTTCCACCTGCGCGAGCTGAAAATCGACCCACGGGAACATCGGTGACCACCCGTGCATATCATGGGGCCCTGCGTGGAGCACGGAAGAGGCTCCGTACTGGAGTATATCGGGAGTGGGCACGAGGTTCCCGAAGTCAAGCTCCATATGGTGGGTCTGTCCTTCTGCAGACGAGAGCCAGAGGCTCTCAAGGGCGAGATAGGGCAGCGAGATGAAAAAAGGATAAAGATGCCTTTCAGTCTTCATTATTTTTTTTGCCGCCTCGATTTCCGCGGTCCTGTTAAGACTCACCAGGAGCCTGGTGCGGATCCTGAGAGGATGATGCTTCGCTTTTCTTATGAGCCGTGCCGCTTGTTGTGCGCCATCGAGATTTCCATTGTGGAGGGCTTTTACTTTTGCAATCCAGGTCTCCCTCCCGGGGGATCTCTCCATGAGAGTTTTTACTTTGCCTACAAGGTCTGCGGAGAAATAAGGATAATAGGGGAGCACCTCCAGGATCTGCGGATCTATCCATCTGTTGAGGAAGCCCTCATGCCTGCCGATGCACACCACGGGAGTGCCGAGCGAAAACGCTTCCAGAATCTGCAGGTATCCTTTTTTGCACACAAGAAGATCGCTGGCGAGCAGCAGGTGGCGGATTGGCTCTTCCTGGAGCACAGGCGTGCAGATGACATTTCCCTGGCGCTCTATTCTCTCTGACGCCGCGATCACAATGCAGGTGAGGCTGCTGTTGCGCTCAGTGAGTGCGTGGAAGAGGCGGTCAAGAATCTCCCTCACGTCGTCCTTGTAGCCGCTTGCAAGGAGGAGGCGGTGGTCTTCCGGTATCCCGTATTCCCGGAAGATGGCTTTCCTGGCATCCTCAGCCGTAAGCGAGGGCTTCTTGATAAGAGGGGGGATCAGGTGGACTCTGGGGAGCTTCCTTTCCCAGAGGCAGCTCAGCCCGTTCCATAGGAAGAGATCGGCATACTCCATCACCGAACGGTACACCATCTCCCGGTGCTGGTCTCTATGGTAAATATTCTCTACCACGACCGTAGGAATGCCCTGTTGTTTCGCCGCAAGGAATAGGAGCGCCTGGTAAGGGCGGTTTGTCGGTATGTCGGTAAACACCACGGCTTCCGTTCCCCCGGGGAAGCGCACCGATGAAAGGCGGGATACACTGTCGAAGGGTGCGTCGATGACCCGGTATCCCGCCTGTTCAAGCCATTCCGCATCGCCGGAGTTGAGAAATACTATCTCTTTATCCTTGAGATGCTCGGCAATTCTCACCCCCCTTGCCTGGACTCCGCGCATTCCTGCAAAGGAATAAGTGACAAAGGTATACATTTCTCTTTCACCTCGCTTTTAATGGTGTGCCAATGACGGGAATGCCGGGGCTCTTCAAGTCGGCAAAACTGCCAAGGAGATTCAGCACGTCCCGGTGATCTTTCACCGCGTAACGGGCCTGGGTGCTGCCCATTCCCACCTTTATCGTGTAAGCAGGCTCAGAAAAAGCCCTGAACATGTCCTCATCGGTCTGGTCATCACCAATGGCGAGAATAAAGCCGAACTCCTTTTTCGCGAGGAAGCGCTGCGCGGCTACACCTTTATTTATCCCCGAATTCTTTACTTCAACGATCTTGTTTCCCTGCACAATATGGAGATTCTTGTTTGCCACGTAGCTCACCAGGTCTGCCACGAGCTCTCTCACCCTCAGGAAGCTCAGGTCGGTCTCAGACTTGCGGTAATGAAATACAAGGGAGTGCTCCTTGTTTTCAATGAAGGACCCGGGAAGCCTGTCGCATGACCGCTCAAGCAGCGGGAGCAGGTGAAGCTTCCATTCGCTTTCATGGTGCACAAGCGCCTCCCACTCCAGGCCTTTTTCTCTTGTCCAGACGCCATGCTCGGCAATGAGGTTTACCGGCAGGGTGTCAAACCACTGCGACAGGATCCTTCTGTCGCGGCCGCTGATAATCGTCACTTCCGTGCCGGGCAGGGAGGAGAGCCGCAGCAGGAGCTCAAGAACCTCCGGTGTCGGCACCGCCTGGAGAGGATGATCGGAAAAGGGGATGAGAGTGCCGTCATAATCAAGAAAGAGTATTTTCTTCCCTGCTTTCCTGAAATCTTCGACAATCTGCTTCCGAAGGGAAGGAGTCACCATGTGGCATATTGACTTTTTCTGCTCTTCCTTGAGGGAAAAAAGAGAATCCAGGAAATCCTCGGCCCATGCGACTATGTTGTACCTCATAATCCTTGACTGCATGGCGAGGATTCTTTTCTTCTGATCGTCCTCGCTCATCTCCAGCGCTTCCTTCAATGCCCCGCACATGTCTTCCGTGTTATTGGGATTTATCAGGATCGCCTCGCCCAGCTCCTGCGCCGCTCCCGCCATTTCGCTCAGGACAAGCACGCCCCTGCCGTCAATACGGGAAGCCACGTATTCTTTCGCGATGAGATTCATGCCGTCCCTCAGGGGGGTGATAAGCGCAATGTCGCTCAGGGAATACAGAGCGGCTATCTCTTTAAAAGAGAGCGACTTGTAAAGATAGAGCACCGGTGTCCACTCCATGCTGCCGTATGTGCCGTTTATCTTTCCCACAAGCTCGTCTATCTGGCGCTTCATGGCCTGGTAGTGCTCTACTTTTATCCTCGAAGGCACTACCACCAAGATGAGCACCACTTTCCCCCGCCACTCGGGAGAACAGGAAAGGAAGTGCTCATAGCCTTTGAGCCTGTTGCTGATACCTTTTGAGTAGTCCAGTCGGTCCATCGACAATATGGCCCTGTGGCCAAGGAGGATGGAGCGGTATTTTTCTATCTCGTCTTCCACCTCGGGGGACCGGGCGGCCTCATTGAAGCGGCGGTAATCTATGCTTATGGGGAACGCATCGGCCTGGACCATCCTCTCGCCGTCGTAAAGCTTTCCCATGCTGTGATCTATCCCGAGGATATTGCGGACGCACTCGAGGAAGTACCGCGTGTAGCTGTAAGTGTGGAATCCAATGAGGTCCGCGCCGAGCAGTCCCTGGAGAATCTCCCTGCGCCATTTCATAGGCAGAAGCCGGAACACTTCAAAGGTGGGGAAGGGGATATGGAGAAAAAAGCCGACCTTGACTGCGGGTATTTTCCTGCGAAGCATGGCGGGAAGGAGCAGGAGGTGATAGTCATGGATCCACAGGGTATCGTCAGGCTCTATCACCTCAAGTATTGTTTCCATGAATTTCCTGTTGGCCTCTTTATAATGATTCCAGAGCGACTCATCGTAGATGGTGTACACAGGGAAATAGTGGAAAAGAGGCCAGATTGTCTTGTTGCAGAACCCTGAGTAAAATTTCTCGACTTCACCGGCAGAGAGAAATACGGGGTGTGATCTGAACTTTGAGGCAAGCTCAGCCTTGATATGATCCTGTTTTTTTTTCCCGACAGACACGCCGGGCCACCCAACCCAGAGATATTCGTCGAACATGTGGGAAGAGGTGCCGATGGCGTCAAGGAATCCCTTCAGTCCGGTGGCAAGGCCTCCGGCACTCTCGCTGAAGGTGAACTTCCCGCTTTTTTCATCATTCACGGTTACGGACAGGCGGTTGGAAACAACGAGAAGACGCATGGTATCCCCCTGAAAGAATTTATTTCAGCGCGCCATCAGCTCCTGCCAGAAAAGAAAACACCATCATCCATGGTAAAACAGATGATGGCGACCCAGCGCATCACAGATCTCCGGGAATGCTCCCCGGACCCGTCAGTTATTAAGTTTTACCAAGGGGAAAGGATGCTTCGATTCCCTGGTATCGTGAGAAATAAATCTGTGATTACATTTTAACTTACCGGGCTGGATCTGTCAATCAAGGTCAACTGCCCGTCCATACAAGTGAGGTGCCAGGCGCTGGATGCCAGAAAGGTTTTTCATACGATTTTATAGAAGGCCTTCTCTTGTCGCTGATCTGCTCCAACAATCCTGGCAATGGAAGTAAAATTATGAAAGTTGTTTCCCGCAGCCTCCTGTCATGCGCCGCGCTTGCGCTCATTTTTCTGATTCACCTTGCGCTTCCGGCCTTCGCCCAGAGGGATGCCGGCGAATTCAAGGGCATCTACGGCGAGGTGTTCAACAGGGAATACAGGGACACGCCTGAGGGAAGGCAGAAGCTGGTAAATGACATAAAAGTGATAACCCTTGAACGGGGGCTCCTAAAATATTTCCCGGAGTTTGGAATAAGCGTCTCCACCCTGCAGGAGTTTACGGCCATCTCTGAGCGATACCCGGCCTTTGAGGCAATAAGCGGTAAAGTGGATAAATTCGGGATACTCATGTCCGGCACGGGGCTGTTGTTTGACCTCGCCTCAGGCACGCGGAAAGACATCGTGGTCGTGAAAAGCTCTCTGCTGGTCATGGCCAATCTCCTCGGGAGAGCGGGAATGGGGGGAATAGGGGTTGCCCTCACGGCCGGGCAGCTTTTCATGGAACGGGCCGGCAATGCGATGTATGACGCCTATGAGCAGCGCTGGTATCAATTTTACCGCCATTATTACACCGAGGGGGAGAGAAGGCTGAAGTACACGGAGTGGGCTGACAGGCTTGAACAGAACACTTATAGAGCTTACATGAACCAGTTCTGGGATCAGGAGAACCTCATGGGCTTGTTCAGGGATTATCACGGCAAGGATACCAAGGGATTCGTCGGTGACGCGCTGGCCTTCTCCGACAAGAGCTACCGGGAAAAATTCATGGCGCGCTTTTTCGCCGAAGAGCTTAAAGACTCGGTTTCCAATATATACAGAGTGAGAACAGAGAAAAGGGCCCAGAGAGAGCTGGATGAAATAAGGGCGGAGCTCGAGCGCCTCTCAAGGATCGGCACGCTGAGGGTGAGCGTGGCGGAGTCTGAAACCGGCACGCCTGTCGCGGGAGCCTCTGTCAAAGCAGTGCTCGGGGACCCCGGAAAGGGAGCCCCTGCCGTAGAGCGGAGCGCCGTCACTGACAGCAAAGGAACGGCAGATCTTCAGATCCCCCTGGTCTCGTATCTGACCCTCCACGTGGCCCACAAAGACTACAAATCCTATGAGACCAGCCTGGGCAGGTTTGAAGTCTCCCTGGACAGCAGGGGCAGGCCTGTCGTCATGACAGGAAGCGCCTTCCTGAGCAGGGACAAAGTCCCCCTTGACATTCAGGTGAAAAATTCCAAGGACGGCTCTGCGCTGAAGGGCGCAGCCATCGAGGCAAAGGCCGGCGGCTCCTCCGTGAGTGCGGTGACATCAGGCAACGGGCGGGCTTCCCTGAAGGTGCTTCCCGGGAATGTGGAGATCACCGTATCGATGGCCGATTACAAGTCCCAGAGCTTATCCATCACTGTGCCGGCGGCGGGAGCGAGCAGGACAGTCGATCTTGATCCCGGCCTTTACGGGGGCAGGCTCACGGTGACCGTGAGGCACAAGATGACGAAAGCGCCTCTTGACGGCGTCACCGTGACGGCAGCGGCCGGGGGAGAGACAGCATCCGACGTCACCAGGGGCGGCAAGGCCGAGCTCTCCTTCAGGGAAGTCGGCAGGGGAAATGCTGCCGGCATCACTGCCGCCAAAGAGGGCTTCAGGACACTCACCGCGTCAAAAACATTCGAAGGGGCGAAAACGGCCTCGCTGCTCAGCGCCTCTGCCATGCTTGAAATGGAGCCGGACCAGGCAATGCTCGAAGTCTTTGTGAAAGACAAGGACACCGACGCCCCCCTTGCCGGGGTCAATGTCGCCGTGGCGGGAGTTGCCGAGCATGCCCTGACAGGAGAAGATGGCAAGGCACGCATGGCGGTGCCTGGTAAAGAAAAGGTTTCCGTTACCGTCTCAAAAGATGGTTATGCAGGCAGAACCGGGGAGCGTGAAGTCAAGGACGGGGTGGCAAAGGCGGCGATATATCTTCAGAAGAGCGGAGCCACTCTGAGCGTAATGGTGGGAGATAAATCAAGCAAGCGGCCCCTCGGCGGGGTGAAGGTAAAGGCTTCTGTCAATGGAGCTGAAACAACGGTAACAACCTCTACCGATGGAACTGCCGTTCTGCAGATTCCTGCAGGTAAATCGGTTACTATTGCTCTTTCAAAACAGGGCTACGAAGATGTACAAGTAACAAAGCCCATTATTGAAGGGAAAGCCTCTGCGAGCGGCACTCTCGTACCGGTCGCGCAGTTGGCGATAACCATAAGGAACAAGGATACTCAGAAACCGGTGCGCGGAGCCCTGGTGAAAGCAGGCACGGCATCGGGCACGACCAATGCAGGCGGCGTGTGCGTGCTCAAGGTGCCCCCTGGAACCGAGGTGGAGATGAATGCCTCGGCAGAAGGGTACCTGCCGCGCCAGGCGACGGGGAAAACCCCCGCAGCAGGCGAATCCAGAACGATAGGGTGGTTTCTCGCGCCTGTTGCAAAACAAGCCGGCCCGGCGGTGAAACCGGCTTCGCCGGCCGGGAAAGATCCTCAACACGGCTATGACGGTTCTTATAGCCCGTCACTCTATGATGCTTCGGGTTCTGCCACTGGAACAATTAGTTTTACCATTATCAAGAGTAATGTACAGGGAAGTTTTAGTTATACGAACGAATGGGTTAAAGGCAAAAAAATAGCGTTCGCAGGCACATTTGGACATGATATTAGAAGAGCACAATGTTTTAAAAGGTCCAAATGTATTGCCATTTCTGTCCCTGTCACCAGCGGGCACTATGGTGATAAACCTTTTGGGAAAGAGACTTATGTGATTATACGATTTGAAGCGGATGGCAGGATGGATGGTGATCTCCCAGGTGGGGCTCATTTCAAGAACTACTGATATGTAATTCTCTCATGGAGGCCCGGTAAGAATAACGGTGCCATCCGGCAGTCCTGCTGCACCAGGGCCTCTGTGCGGCGCACCTGTGAAATAAAGGAGGAAACTATGAAAAACCGTGTTATCCTGGCGGGCGCGCTTGTGATCCTTGTGCTGGCGGCGGTGGCCGCCGCCTCATATGCCGGCGAGTTTCAGAGCCCGCGCCATGGAATCAGTGTCAGCTGGCCGGACACCCTGAAGAGGAGCCCTGCAGACGAGAAAGGAGCCACGCTGGTGTACCTTGAGTCGCCGGGGCAGAAATCGGCGGTCCTGGTCTTCAGAATTGACGTGATTGGTAAAATGTCAGAGGAAGTGGTGTTTTCACAGGAGCTCCATGACAGGATACTCAGCTCGTTGCAGCCTTTCGGGCCTGAGAGGTTCATCATCGATAAGAGAACTGAGGTGGGCGGCCTGCCTGCCCGGAGGCTCCAGTACAAAGGCACCACGGCGGGGAAAAATTTCTGGGGGGAGTCGATTATCGTGGCGGGAAGCGGCACTGCTTTCATGATCCAGTGCTTCGGGGATTTTGACCGGAAGAGCGAGTTCGTGGACGCCCTTCAGCAGATACTTGCCAACGTGAGCATCGCCGGGGCCGCGCCGGGAAAGCCGTCGCCTGTGGAGACGTCACCGGTGAAGCCGCTGACGGGAAAGCCATCACCGACTCCCGGCGGGTTTGGAGATGATTTCTGAAGAGGATTCTGCTGGCAGCTGTTACTGCAGAGGGCCGTCACCGCTTTTCGTGCCTCTGCGAAAAGACTCTCTCCCGGAGCGCAGGTGTCGGCTTGTGAAAAGGCTTGTACCCAGATTATACCCCCCCTGCATTGCCTTTCCAGCATTCCATACTAACACCCATTGCATGATCCATGCATCAGGAATTAAGAATTCAGCCGGAGCGATTCAGCCTTTGATATACTCATCCCATTTGTTGATCATTTTGTCCTGTGTCTTTGCCCTGTGAAGCGTTACCTCCTGCTGGATCTTGTAGATCTCGGTCTGGAGGTCCTGGTTGAGCTTCCAGCTTTCCCATGTGCTTTTTGTTTTCAGCGCTGCCATCTGCATAGCCGTTTTCTCCGACAGAAGGCTGTCGGTAAGCTGCATCTGAGCCATCGACATAACGGAAGATTGTGATATCAGGTTCATAGCATGCCTCCTTTCGTGTCATGCATATGATAGCATTTCAGCTTTATCAGAATATTGCTGTCTTGTGAAATAGCTGCGTTTTATGTTAAATTTTCAGAAACCATGCGGGTGGGGCAGGAAGGGAGAGAGGGATGCACGAGCCAGCCGAATATCCGGAAGGCCATCATGCAGATCACTGTGAATAAGTGACGTGGCGGCTTCTTGAGCCCCCGCTGTCCCTGAAGCTCTGGAGCGCCGACTCAGCCCTCAGGGTGTCCAGGCTGTTCTCTCTTATATAACGCTCAAAGGTCTTCACATGGTCGATGCTCACCGTTTTCTGGAACTCCTCGGCACTGTCAAAGGTGCGCTGTGAGTTCCTCAGGCCCGCCCACATGGAGCGCATGATGCCCTGGAGATGGCTGTCGATATTCGCAGTGAACTGCTCCCTGGTCATGGAGGATGATATATGGCCGCGGCGCCACTCAGGGTCGTCGTAGAGGGCCAGAAGCTCTTTCCTCATTACCGCGAGCACGCAGTTGAAGGCATCGCGGTCAAGGGTGCCGTCGCTCCTGATAATGCCGTCACGTGAAAGCTCCGCGAGCTGGCTCTCGCTGAAATATGCGCCGGAGCGGCTCTCGTAAAGCATCTGCCGCGCATGCCACAGGCTCCCCGCGAGGGTCGTGGCATCCCTGCTATGGGCTTCTATGCCGAGCTCCGCGAAGACATTCACCACAGACCCGTACTGGAGGCGCACCCGGGCTTCAAAGGAGACTTCCCGCGCCGACCGGGCGTTCTGGAATGTCCACCTGTTATGGCCCGGGTCGCTGGTGAAGATGCTTTCCACCAGGTTGAAGAGCACCTCGAAGGCTTGCATCTTTTTGTCAAGCATGAGGTGCACCGGCGAGGCAAGTGTCACTTCAACGCGACCCTGTGCAGAGAGGCTGGCGCGGAAGTCGGCGTGGGTGAAGCCCTGGAGCAGGCGCTGCCTGGCGGCATCGTCCAGCTGCTGGGGCGTCATGCGGTCCGCGCCTGGAATCCTTTTGAGCAGTTCGGGCCTCATCTGCTTTACCGACTCAAGCAGGTTGTTGACAAATTCCATCGGAGTGTCCAGCAGGTGCTCGCTCCTGCCGCCTCCTATTCCCGCGCCTGCGCCGAAGCCGAAGGTGAGCGTGGTGCCGTTGGCCACCTGGTTTCTTGCGCCGTTCTGATCCTCCGCGGTGACGCTCAATTCCACATCAGCGCCTCGGATTCTTATCCTTGCCGAGTCTGTCTCGTGCATTGAGCTGATGGTGGTCTGCTGGGACTGCCCCTGGGGGAGCCACGGGACCTGGTAGCGCACCTCGGCAGTCTCCTCCCGGGCGCGCCTGCTCACCGCCACGGGACCTGCGTGCCCCTCAAGCTCGGTATAGGAGCCGGTCCTGTTGACCGCTACAGGGGGATCATAGCGGGGATTCTCCTCTGAGATACCAATCTGGTGCATGATCGACTGGATAAATTTTGCCGCCTCGTCTTCATTCGCAAATGAATAGGATATCATGGTGTAGCGCCCCGCGCCTCCTGAGCCGCCTGCCCGGAGGGTATCGCTCTGCACTCCTGCTCCCACCCCGATGCGGGCACTGAAGGAGACGACGACCTGGCCCTCTTCAGTCATGCTGAGGTAAAAGCCGGCCTTCCCGTCAACAAAGGCCTCCGCCCTGCCGAAGAAGGGGATGTCGACGGCCACGCCCACGCGGGCATTGATCCCGACGAAGAAGGAATCTGTCGGAGAATCAACAGCGAGCCTTATCAGCCCCCTTATCGCCCTGAAATCCATCCCTCCCCTGAACTGGAGCTGTTCCTGGAGGCGGCGGTCTCTCTCCTCTTCGGTGATCTGCCCGAGCCTCTGCCGGGCCTGGAGCTTTTTCGCTTCAAGCCGCTGGCGCGCTGACTCCAGCTCCCCCGTGTATCTGCGGTAGCGGGGGTCTGCCTCCATGGACTCAGGGATGCGCCCCCTGTCCTGCCTTATCTGCTGCAGAAGGCCTTCTATTTCTGCGAGGGCGGAGGTCACCTGGGGCTTCTGCATCCACGAGAAATTATAGTATTTCCCCGTTATCGCATCGGCAAGGGCAATGGTCCCCTCGAGATTTGCGAAATCCTGAATCTCCCGCTCTCCTGAGGGGAGTGAGCTGCTGCCCCTTCTGAGTTCTCTGAGGGATTGGATAAGGTGGTCCCTGCTGTCGGAGCGGCCTGCCGCAAGCTCAAGCCTGATCCTGTTGACCTGCGCGAGCCGGCCTGAAGAGGTGTTTGAAGGGACAAGAGTGGCGGTGCCGGCGGCCTGCTCAAGGATGGTGCGGGCCGCCGAACGGGCATCGAGGTCTCTCCCGGAGCGCTCAGTCAGGGTGTCAATCACCGAGCGGCTCCCGTCGGGATTGAGCATAAGCTCATGAGAGCGGCCCTGTGCAACAAGAAACTGCGCCATTCGCTCGCCCATGGGGCTCCCCGATGAAGCGCGGAGCACCGACCCCTGGAAAAGGGGCGAGCTTTCCCCTTCCCGGGAATAATCCCTGAGCTTCCTGAGGCAGAGGTCGCCAATTCCTTCAAGAAGCTTTTCAGGCGTACCGGCATTCCTTACCACGGCCTTCAGGTTCTCCGCGGGCAGATCGCGTGACGCCTCAAAAACAAACTGGAGCGTGGCAGGATCGATGCCTCTCCCTGCACCCGCAAGGCCGAGCAATCTGCCCAGGGTTTCGCCATTGTCTATCTCCCGTACCTTTGAGGCGCTCATCAGAAGCCCGTCAAACTGCCCGGCATCCCTCTGGCGGCTCTCGGGGGTGATGACCCTTGGATAAGGCCCTCCCCGTGCATCAAGGTAATGAGTAAGGGAATCAAAGCGGTCACCAAGCGCGGCTGCCGCTTCGACTCTTCCTGTGAGCCCGGGGAGCCCCGCTCTTTCCCTCTCATAGGCGCGGGTCTTTTCCTCAATCTTCCGCTGCAGCGCATCGGTATTCTGCCCGAGCCTGTCAAGACGCTCCCGCTCAATTACAAGGCCCCGCATCTCCTGGTAATACCTGTTCGCCAGCTCCACGCCGCGCCGTGAGAGTTCGTCGGAGCCGGCAGGGAATCCCAGCGGCGCTTCTTTCCATGATGACGGCTCGTCGCCAAGGTGCTCAAAAAGAGCTTTCCTCCGTGCTTCAGGCAGCCTCCCCGAGGAGATTACGAAATCTCTCATATATGAGCCATTGCGGCCGTATGGTGTCCAGAGATGTGATCCCCCGAGGCTCCGGGGAAGGTAGTCGCGGCCGGCGGGAAGGCCCGCCGAGGCTGCGGCGATGGTGCTGAAAAAATCCCTTATCTCTCTCGCGTCTTCATGGCGTCCCCCGCGCAGCGCCTTTTCATAGAAGAAGCCAAGCCTCTCCAGGCCGCCGTCGAGGCGCGCGAGGCCCCTCTCGTCTCCACTCATATCCTTTGCCTGTGAAAGCACCGCTTCCCTGTTCCTCGCAATCAGAGCGTTGAGAGCCCTTTTCTGGCCGGGATCTGTTTCATCCACGCGAAGGCGGTATGCCGCGAGGAGCGCCTCAGGCCCGGCATCGAAGCGCCCGATGAGCTCTGTGAGATTTCTTCTGGAGGGGGGCGGTATGGTGCGCCCTTCAATCCCCGTGTCCCTCACGTCCACACGGTCGCCAATCATGGTGAATATCCTCCGGGCTGCCTCCCGGGCGACGCCGCTTTCGCGGTGCCGCGAGAGCATATCGAGAGTTTTCTGCGCCTCCTCGAGCCCCACTGTTCTCTGCTCCCCGTAAAACTGTGAGCCGTCCCGTTCAGAGACCATGTTCACGACAGTCTCCGCGACCTTGCCCTCAGGATCGGGAGCCTCCAGCAGCGGCTCGATGAACCTTTCTGCGTCGCGGAAGCCGCTCGCACGGTAAGCATCCATGAAATAAGGGGCAAGGCGCTCCCATGGAACGCCAAGCTCTCTTAAGCGGGAAAGCTCACGGTGATAGTCATCAGCCGATGCTCCCAGGCGGCTCATCCTGTCGAAGGCCTCCTCGATCTCCCGGTCACCTGCCGGGACATTGCCCGGCGCTGAAGAGCCCGTGCCTCCCCGCGCGTCAGGAGGCGGAATGAACCTTCCGTGGACATCCCGGCCGCCTGATGACTCCACAAGGCGGCGGCGGTAATTCTGGTGAAGGTGGGGGTAGCACTGGCGGAGCGCCTGCAGCAGCTCTGTCCTTGCCGGTTCAGACGCATTGCTGAGCGCTTCTCCCAGTTCCCCCATCCCCGTGGTATCGAAGAAACGGTCATCACGGGGCTTCCCTTCGGCATCTATATGGGAAGTGACCGCCTTCGCGAGCGTTGATGCCCAGGTCCCCGCATCAAAGGAAGGATCAAGCTGCTCCAGCAGAGACTTTGCCATCCCTGCCTGGATAAGCCCGAAGCCCTCCTCATTCATTTTTTTCCTGATGAGCGCGGCTGCCTCTCTGCGCTGATCCTCCTGGAGGGGAAGGGTTATTCTGCCGCCCTGGCTGCCCTCGGTGAGGCGCCAGTAAAGCTTGTGTATATTGTACTCGGGGGTGTCAAGCTCCCTTATAAGCAGTCCCATGCGGGACTGGTCGTTCCTGCCGCGCCAGGTGCGGTAGCGGTCAAGCCCCGCGGCGAGCGCTTCGTCCTCTGAGCTCTCTTCAAGAGCTTCCCCTGCAATCTCTGCTTCCCTGCTTTCAAAGCCGCTTCCCCCCATCCCGGGGCGCGATGAGCGCTCCCTCACAAAGGCGAAGGCACTCTGCAGGGCAGGGCGGTTTTCGCTGCCTACCACTCCTCTACCGGCCCCGTTGGCAAGGCTGTCAAGAAAAACCCTTACGAGGGCGCATTGGTCACCGTCCCCAAGAGTTGTTCTCCCCGTGCCGTCTTCCTCATAGGGCGGGGCTTCCTGCCGGCTGCTCCCTGGCTGCGTGAGTATACCTGTGATATAATTCCTTATGATGCTGAGCTGGCGGGGAGACAGGTCCCTTGCCTCCATTTCGCCTGAGCGGAGAGCCGCGGCAATCTGGCGCAATTCGGCTTCCCCCTCACCGGGGGAATGAACCTGACTGCCGGCCGCGCCAGGCTGGCGTGCCTCTTCGGCCGCATGACGGAGAGCTTCCCGGGCACTGCGGGGTACTATGGAGCGGATTCTCTGGATCCTTGTGAGGGTGCTCTCGTAATAAGAGAGAAGTGATGCGGCTTCATCCTCTGAGAGAGAGGCAAGTGCCCTTTCGCCTGACTCTACCTGGTTTCTGACCATGGAAGGATCACCGGGTGCCCGTGCAGATTCACCGCCGGGGGGCACTTGCAGGCGGGGCGTCGCCCTTGTGCGAAGCTCATCAATTACCGCGAGGGTCCTGTGGTAATATTCAGTGAGTACTGCCGCGTCCTCGGTAGTGACCTGCCGTGCCCCTGCCTGTCCCCCTTCCTCGAGGCGATCAATAATGGCTCTTGCCTGCAGAGATGAAATGGCCCGAGAGGCCTGCACTCCTCCTTGAGATGAACGGATATTCTCCATGCGGCACCCCTCTGTATTTAAAAACACATTATTATGTTGACATAAAATCGTGACAACTATAGTATAGCAAAAAAGCTCTGGTATGTCAAATAAAGGCTTATGATACGGGAGCCGGTTGACCTTATGGTATCTCTTGTCTGATGCCGGCCATCCGTGGAAATTACACGTCAGCATTGTGTGAGATATAGTAATGCTGCAATTTCATATGCTCTGGAGTATAAAAATGCAGAAGCCATAACAGAATAAAGCAATTCCATGATGCCTGCTCTCTGAGAAGGACTTCCCATGGGGTGGCAGAAGTCTTTTGAGAGGTGATCAAGATGGAATGGACAGGAATCGCGCTCTGCACGCTGCTTCTTCTGGGGCTCCTCGCTTTTTCCGGCTGCTCCACGCTTACCGGCAGGGGAGCGCTGCCTTCACAGAAGCCGCCCGTGGCGACAGAGGCGCCCTCGCCGGCAGGGTCTCCGCGGCACACTCCGGCAGAAGCCGGCCCTTCCATGAGCCGCGCAGAGATTGAGAAGCGCCTGAAAAAGCTTGCGGAAGACCCCGCCCCCACGAACCTTGCCCAGGGAGCCATGTGTTACGCCGCTGGGCCGCGCCCCGGCAAGGTTGAGAGCGAATATGTCTGCCCTGTCTGCGGCCATAGGACCTTGTACAGCAATAACTTTTCTGTCGGCGATATTCCCTCCTGCCGGAGGCTCTCAGGCGAGCTCGGGAGCCTTCCCGTGAAGCTCGACGAATCTGAGTTCTGTAAGGCATGCCGCCCCCAGGTGAAAGAGCCCCGCCTGGGCATCATTATCCAGTACCCCGGCGAGGAGCCTGTCCGCGTGTGGACTGTCTACGAGGATGATTTTCTGCTGCTTCAGCAGTTCAGCGAGGGCAAGGACCGCTACAAGGACGGAGGAGACTGGGAGCAGAGCCTCAAGGACAAGGTGCCGCGGCTGAAATATCTCCTTGACATAAAATAACACCGCCTGAATCTCTTTTTCTCTGGAAGTGAAATAGATCAAAGAGTTTACCTCCCTGTAAAACCGGTGAGTTTTCTTAAAGAATCCTGTGAGAATTCTGTGAGTCATGCCTGCTATAATGAGAGTAAGAAAGGGAGATCAGGGAGGGACTGAGAATGGGAACCAGCACAGGGCAGAAGCAACGGCAGAGCCTGCCGTATCTGATAAAAGCTTATGAAAAGGAGGTGATTCAGTGACATCGGGCTGGTGACAGCGCCGTCTCCCGCACAGAACAGGTGCTGTCGCTCACACCCCGTATCAATGGCTGTTTTCCCCGATTTGAGATAAAGAAATGGCTGCCTCTCCGGAAAGGCGGCCCTTTTCTTTTCTCCCTGAAAAGCTCAAAGCCATCCTGATGCTGACGGCACCCCGGCCGGGAGAGGGAAAAGCGTCGTGGGAGAAGAAGATAGCCACCATGGAGAAGCGCGGTGAAGAAGGCATACCACGTGACAGCCCTGACAGCGGGCACTTTCACCTTGTCAAGCAGGCAAGCGAGCTTCTCTCATCATCCCACGACATCACGTCGATCCTGGACCGCCTCATGGACGAGGTGATAGGCGTCATCAGGGCCGAGAGGGGCTTTATCCTCATGCGCGGCGCCGTCGAAGAAAAGTGGCAGTTCATCACGGCGAGGGGCATCGATTCAGGGGAGCTGGAAAGCGAGAACTTCCGCGTGAGCAAAACCATCGTGGAGCATGTGGCCCGCGACGGCAGGGCCATCATGGCAAGCGACGCCCTCAGCGACAGGCGTTTTGAAGGCCGCGGCAGCATCACGCAGTATGGCCTTCGCTCCATCCTCTGCGTTCCCCTCATTATCCATGGGAGAACCCTCGGTGTCATCTATGCCGATCATCTCATCGAGACCTGCGTATTCGGGAAAAAGGAGAAGGAGCTCCTGGAATGCATCGCCCGCCAGGCGGCCATTGCCATAGAAAACGCCAGGCTCTATGAGAAAATGAAGAGCATTTACGAGGAGAGCCTGGAGCAGGCCCGCAGGGAGATCAAGGAGACCCAGGCCCAGCTTTTCCAGGCATCGAAGATGGCGGCCGTCGGGCAGCTCGCGGCAGGCGTGGCCCACGAAATCAACAATCCCCTCGGTGCCATAGAGATCACCGTGTCTTCGCTGAGAAGGCAGTCCTGTACCGGTGACCTTGCAGAACGCCTGGAGACTATCGAGGAAGGTGTGCAGCGCTGCAGGGAGATAGTGGGCAAGCTTCTCGGCTTTGCCCGCCCCGAGGGAGGCGAGGCCTTTGAATTGACGGATATCAATGTTCCTCTGCGGGGAGCTCTCTCCCTCATCGAGGATATGCTGGAAAAAGAGGGTATCACCGTGCAGAAGAACCTCGGCGGTGGGCTCTTTGTGAAGGCCCGCAGGGGCGGGCTCTCACAGGCGTTCCTGAATGTACTGCTCAACGCGAAGGATGCCCTCAGGGAGCTGCAGGGAGACGCGGCAAGGCAGGTCAGGGTAAGGACCTGGAAAGAGGGGCGGCAGGTTCATTGTGAGATAAGTGACAACGGCGCTGGTATGGACGAGAAGACGGCCGAGAGGATATTTGAGCCCTTTTTCACCACGAAGCAGGTGGGTGAGGGGACGGGCCTTGGCCTCGCAGTCGTGTTCCAGATCGTGAAGAGCAACGGCGGCAAGGTGAGTGTCTCATCAAGGGAAGGAAATGGCGCGGCTTTTCATTTTGAGTTTCCGGAAGCGGGGTAGCCTATGGAGGAGCGGATACTGATCATAGATGACGACAGGCTCATGCGTACGAGCCTCAAGAGGGAGCTTGAAGCCCACGGCTTTTCCGTGGCAGTGGCCGATGACGGCAGGATGGCCATAGAGATGGCCGGGAATGAGCGCTTTGACCTCATCATCTGTGACGTGAGGATGCCTGCCATCAACGGAATCGACACCATATCGGCAATCAAGGAGGTTCAGCCCGTCGCCCGCAGCATCATGATCACGGCCTATGCAAGCAATGACGCACCCATATCGGCTCTGAAGCTGAAGGTCGATGACTACCTGATGAAGCCTTTTTCCATAGACGAGCTTCTCAGGAGCATCAGGACAGCCCTTCTGCGGGCGGGGCAGCAGCAGGAGCGCAGGAGCCTCACGCGCTCCAGGAGGAATTTCCTCAAGCTCGTCAGGGGAGTGCTTTTTGAAAGCAGGATTTCCCATCTCATAGGCCATTCAGACCACGTGGCGAGGCTTTCCCTTGCCATGGCCGGCAGGCTCGGCTTTCCCCCCGAGAGGATGCAGAACCTCTACCTGGCTGCCCTTCTCCACAACGTAGGGTATGTTGAGCTTCCTCCCCGCATGCTGGAAAAAGGGGAGTTTGCGGAGCATGACCGGGAGCTTGTCAGAAACCATCCGCAGCTCGCAAGAGAGCTCCTGAGGCCCTTTGAGGAGCTTAAGGAAATCGCTACGGTCATCGCATGCCACCATGAGCGGTGGGACGGAAGCGGATATCCCCGTGGCCTCAGGGAAGAGCAGATTCCCCTGGAGGCAAGAATCATCGCCGTCTGTGAAGCTTTCAGCAGCCTCGTGAGTGAGCGTCCCCACAGGAAGCGGAAGAGTGGAGCCGATGCCCTCAGGATTATCGAAAAGGAGCAGGGGAAAAGCTTCGAGCCCCGCCTTGTGAAGCTCCTTGCTTCCATGACGGAGCTGGAGGTGGGCGGTGAAAGTGATATGCCCATGGCTTTCAATGAAAGGGATGATCACAGGGCACTCACCTTGTTGAATCTTGCCAGGGTTTATGGTGATATGGGCGATTACGCCGTGGCAGAGAGCGCCTATGCTGAGCTTCTGGCCCTCATCGCTCAGGGTGAGTCACAGGAGCTCTCCATAGAGGCTCTCATGGGGAGAGCCTCTATGCTTCAGCGCTCAGGCAGGCACCGCGAAGCTTTGGAGCTTGCCTGTGAGGCCCAGCGCATTGCCAGGGAGCAGTCCCTTGAATTCTTGAGGGCACGGGCGCTTCTTCTTGCTGCTTACAGCAGGATCAGGCTGTCATCTCTTGAAGGCATAGAGGACGATCTCCAGGCCGCCCTTGAGGTATTCCGCATCTGGGAGTCATCTTATCATCAGAGCGAGGCAGAGCTTCTCCTCTGCTCATGTCTCGTGAGTGCCGGCAAGGCGGAAGGACCTGAATACCTCAGCCTTTTAAGGGGCCTCATGGAAACCATGGCGAGAGAGCGTTTTTACGATATCCTCACAAGGCACGAAGAGCTCTCCACCATGGTGATCCGCCATGCGCTCAAAGGCAGTCTCCTTGTAGATGAGATAGGAGCATTGTTCAAAGATTCGCAGGGTGCCCTGATGGCACTGCTGGAGAGTCTCGCCGGCGAAAAGGAGATCACCCTGAAGCTCAAGGTCATATCGATCCTGAAAGACCTCAAGGATGTGAGGGCGAGAGCCCTGCTGGTGAAAGCCCAGGCTGATTCTGACAGGCTTGTCGCCGATAGCGCCTCCAGGGTTCTCTCTTCAATCGGCGCGGCGGAGAGCACAGGAGACATTGTACCGCTCCAGGTCTTCTTTTTCGGAAAATTCAGGGTAATGGCGGGGAGCACCCTCATCGGTGACGAGGCGTGGACAACCCGCAAGGCGAAGAGCCTCTTTGCCTACCTGGCATCCCGCCGCAGTGACGGGGAGCGTGAGGACAGGCTCGTTGACATGTTCTGGTGTGATTTCGGCGAGAGGGGACGCCATGCGCTTCACAACACCATCTCCCTCATACGGAGAATCCTTGCCCCGATGCTTGGCACCGCAGCCAAGAAACTCCTTGTCAACCAGAAAGGGCGGTACATGCTCAACAGAAAGATGCCGGTGTGGACCGACCTGGATGAGTTTGAGAGGCATTTCAGCAGAGGCCGCTATTGTTTTGAGCGCAGAGAGTGGGAAGAAGGGCTCCCGGAGCTTCAGAAAGCCGAAAGGCTCGTCACCGGAGAATTCATGGAGGGGACCTACGACGAGTGGAGCGATGACATCCGCCTGCTGACGAGGAACAGCTATCTGGACCTTCTCTCGGTCCTCGCAAGGTATTTCGCCGGGAAGAACAAGCACGAGGTGAGCATAGAATATTGGAAGAAGATCCTCGCCTTCGACAACTGTTTCGAAGAAGCCTACGGGGGCCTCATGGAAAGCTTCGGAGCCCTGGGAAACAAGAACGAGGCCGTAAAGCTCTTTCACCGGTGCGAGGCGATCCTGAAAAAGGAATTGAACCTGGCGCCTCCCCCCGCCGTCGTGGAAGCTTATCTGAAGCTCTCCAGGTAGCGGTGCCGGAAGGGAACATGCCCTCAATGAATCTGTGCCGCGGATCAAAGTGCTGCTTCACCTCAAGGAGGAAGCTCCTGAATTCCCTCTGATCATGCTATTCCCTTCTGCACCAGCCGCACCTTTCTTTGCTTTCCCCTCAAATGTCTTCAATAAGGGCTTTTATATCTTTTCATCATGCATCTTGACAACCAGGTGTATTACTGCTATAATACACTATAGAAGTATGACACTGATACACCGGGGAGGTCACCATGAAGAAGAGAGTCGTAAGGATCGCCACAGCAACCCTCATTATGTTTGTCCTGAACATGGCATGCACTGTCGTGATGCATACCGCATGGGAGATGAGCCCGGCAGCGGGACCCCACAGCCTCCTGGCCTCCCAGTGCTGCCATATGGCCCACTGCGATGACGGCAAGTGCATAAAATGCGACGGATCGAAGAAGTGCCAGGTGTGCTGGGGCTCGGGGAAGAACAGCTCTGACAATAAATGCTCAATCTGTGACGGCACCGGCAAGTGCTACTATTGCAGCGGCACAGGAAAAAGCTAGCATTGGTGGAAATAATGACGTGCTGAAAGAGAGAGGCCAGGAGAAAGGCAGCGACTCCGGAGCGAAGGAAAGGCTATGAACCTCAAGATTGATCCCTCCTCAGGGCTTCCCATTTACCTGCAGCTCATCGAGCAGATAAAGTATCATATCTCTGTGGGGACCATGAAGGCAGAAGATCAGCTCCCCTCGGTGAGAAAGCTCTCAATGGATCTCAGGATCAATCCCAATACGATAGCAAAAGCCTTCAATATCATGGAAAATGAAGGCATCGTTTACACGAAGCGCGGCGAAGGGACTTTTATCTCCTCAGCGGCAGCGGAATCAAGCAAGGAAGAGAGACTTGGCGTGCTCAGGAACCTTCTCGGGCAGGTGGCAGAAACGGCGAGGACCCTCAAGGTGCCTCCCGCCGAGGTCCACCAGATGCTCGATGAGCACCTGAGCACTGCCGGCTCTCTCCCTGCGGGAAGTGAGGCACCGGGACATGTGTGACTATGCGATAGAGATGAACGGGGTCCATAAAAGCTACGGGAAGCAGAAGGTCCTGAAGGACATGTCGCTCCATGTCCCCCGGGGCAGCATTTATGCCTTCCTGGGCAGAAACGGAGAAGGGAAGTCCACATCAATCAGGCTCATGATGAACCTGCTGTCACCTGAGAGCGGAACTGTCGCCATCCTGGGGAAAGATTCGGTCAAGGAAACCGAATATATAAAAAGCAGAGTGGGTTATGTGCCGGAATCACCGCACATCTATGACTGGATGCCCGTCGATGCTCTTATCGCCTTTACCTCGCGATTCTATCCTGACTGGGATCATGACAGGGCTTCAAGACTCAAGCAGTCGCTGGGAATAGACGGCAGCAAGAAGGTGCAGGAGCTGTCGCTTGGGACAAAAGCCAAGGTGGAGCTCCTGCTTGCTCTGGCCCACAACCCCGAGATCCTGATCCTCGATGACTGCACTTCGGGCCTTGACGCCCTCGTAAGAAGAGAGTTCCAGGAGCATATCGTGTCGCTTGTCGAAGACGGCAGGCATACCATATTCTTTTCTTCCCACATTATCACCGAGCTCGAGAGAGTCGCCGACATGGTGGGCCTCCTCAGGAACGGGAGCCTCGCCTTCGAGATGCCTCTCGACGAGCTCAAGGGAAAGGTGAAAAAGGTCTTCATCTCCCTGGAGGAAGAGGTGAGCGACGAGGCTCTTGCCCCCTTCTCCTCAAGCGTGCTCCGCGTGGCGCGGGAGAAGAATGATCTCACCATCTATACCAGGGACAGTCATGACGGGCTGCTCGCCCTGCTGAAAGGCTTGAAACACAAGGCTCTCGATGTGCAGGACATGGAGCTTGAGGATATTTTTGTGGAATATACGAGAGAGCAGGGCACGGCGGGGCTTGCATAAATGCCGGCGGGAAACCCGTAAAAAGGAATCACTATGACAACCCTTATCATCAAGGAGCTCAGGGAGCGAAAGCCCGTCATACTGACAGGGATTATTCTCAGCCTTATCCCATCCCTCTATGCCCTTATTGCCGGCCTTCTAAAGGATCCTCTGCTGATAAGCCTCATATTTCCCGTGGCATTTCTGAATCTCCTGCTGATCGACGTGGCCCTGCCCATCATGATAGCCGAATCGGCCGTGGCGGGAGAAGTGGAGGCAGGGACTCTCTCATTCCTTCTGTGCCTTCCCGTATCCAGGAAAAGACTGTGGTGCGCCAAGATCGCCTCGTGCTTTCTCATCCTTTATGGCACGCTATTCCTCTCACTGGTGACGGCGTCTTCACTTTTTGCCTTCGCGAGGCTCAGAAGCCCCGGAGCGGATGCCGCAGGAATCCTGATAGCAGTCATAGTGCTTGTTCCCACAGTCATTCTTTCCCTTGCCCTCTTCGTTTCCACAGTGGCCTCCAGGACAATGACGGCCAGTATAGGCACGCTCCTGCTGGTTTTTCTCACTTCCTTCGCCGCCCTCTTTATCCTTAACGGCTTCCAATGGACCATTTCGCTGGCGGAGCTTATCCTGCTCGCTTCTGCTGTTTCTCTCTCGGCGGCAGCGACGTCGTGGTATATTTTCCAGAAAGCCCAGTTCCTTGACGAGGGAAAGAAGATCCGCATGGCCCTCAAAGCCTCAGGAGTGGGGCTCCTCGCCCTTACAGGCCTGGTGGCGGCCATCTATGCCGGCTCTTACTATTTCCTGTCATCGAAAGCAACGGGCTTTGAATCAGTCACTGCCGTGCCTGGAAGCGGCAGGCTTCTCGCGGACGTGCGATGCAAGGGCTTTCAGAACTACCGCATGTGGCTCCTGGATCCGGAAAAGGGCACCACGCGGAAGTTCGGTGAGCGGCGCATTCTTGCCCCGATGTTCGTCAACAGCACTGAGATCCTCTACGAAAGAATAGTGGCCTGCGACATGCTTTTCATGGGCAAAGTGACCCTCGAGCACTGGATGATGGGGAGCGACGGGAAGAATAGAAAGCTTCTCTTCACCTCGGTAGTGGATGCGCAGTCCCTGGGCTCCTTCTTTTCCAAGGGACTCTCGATGAGTGACGGCGGCGGGAAGATCTTTTTTATCCTGCCGGTGAAGGAAGGGAACTATGTAAGGCTTGATATAACCGTCGTCACAAGGGAAGGCGCCAGGCTGAGAGAGTTCCGGCTCCCCGAAAGGATCGACAGGGGCGCATCGGTCCAGACCAGCGGTGGAATCTCGGACAGGGGGAGCAGAGTAGAGCTCCAGCATCTCACCCGCGGCCCCCGTGAGCTTCTCTCTTTCCTTTTTCCATTTACCGAAGCCGGGGGCACCCGCACCATGATCCTCAACGAAGTGGACCTTGAGAGCGGCAAATGCTCACGGATCTCACGGCTTGTCCTGGAACGAGATGAGGAGTGCCCTGCCTATCAGATTGCCCCGGGAACAGGCGACTGCCTCGCCCTGATAAAAAAGCGGGGCACATGGAAGCTCATTTATCTCAAGAGAGGATCCGGTGAAACCCATAAGGAGAAGGAAAGCTCATGGAAGACCCTTTACATGACAGAAAAGGGCACGCTCTCCCGTCCTCATTTTCTTCGCGATGAAAGCTCCGTACTCTTTATTGAAAAGGAAAGAGGGCGGAAAGAGAAAGCTCTTGTATTCAACACCGATGAGAATACCGCGAAGACTGTTTTCGAGGCTGATGGCATAGCGGGACTTCATCTCTCACCTGACGGCACGAGGGTCATCTTTGTCGTCAATGACGCCTCCGGCGAAGAATCACCCCTTTCCCTCTATCACAAGGAGCTTGGCTCCGGGAGCCCTGCCCTCCCTGTTGAAGGGGTGCACTTCAACAAGACCGATCGGTGGACCATCACGTGGAGGAACAGCGGTGAGCTTGTCTATTGCCTCTGGCCATGGCACGTTGCCTCTGTCACCTTTTCACCGGAAGGCGCGAAAGTGACAAGACTCTATCCCTTCAAGGAGGAGAAGTGAGAGCCCTCATCATCAAGGAGCTGCAGGAGAAAAAAACCGTTCTGGCCATTGGAGTCATACTCTGCCTCCTCCCCCTGCTGTTTATTCTCTGCTTTTCCCTGTCCAGAGACCAGGGCACCGCCATGAAGGATTTTGCCTATTCGGTGGCTTTGATTGAGTTCCTGGCCATGGCGCTCTTTTACACCATGTTTATCGCAAGCCCCGCAATCGCAGGTGAGGTGGAAAAAAAGAACATAACCTTTCTCCTCTCCCTTCCTCTCCCGCGATGGAAGCTGTGGTGCGCAAAGCTCGCCGCCTGCCTCCTCTCGCTTTCTGCCATATTCGGTCTTTACTTTGCACTGAACGGCTCCTTCTTTGAGCTCTCCAGGCTCATCACTGAATACAGGGACCCTGCGGCTTTCTTCGTCCTTGCCATTCCCCTGGTCATGCTCTCCACGGTCTTTTTCGCCACGGCCGCCACCTCGCGGGAGATGAGCGCCAACAGCCTGGCTTTTCTCCTCTTCTTTGTCACTGCGTCAGTGAGCGCCATGCTGTCATACGGCCTTCACTGGCCGATGACAGGCTGGACGCCCCTTCTAGTGACCCTTCTCTGGGTATCCTTTTACCTGTCGCTCTCGCTGGCGGTATTCATAAGGACTGATTTTTTCGAGGTAAGAAAGAGCGCGCTGGTTATCCTGAAATGCGCCCTCGTGGCGCTTCCCTGCCTGGCGGCGGGGCTGTGGCTTCTCTTCACCCTCGATCTCACGCTTTTGACAGGGAAGCCCGGCGGGGTCGGGGTCATCACGCAAGACAGGGGAGGCATTCTTCTCGCGGTTCGTTACGAGGTCCCCCGGACCGTCTCCACCAGGGGACTGTTCTACCTTGGAGACCGCCTCCTGCTGATGGAAGAGGGCAGTGACAAGATAACCAGGGTGAGCGCTTTCGGCTTGAACAATGCGTGCTTCACCCCCCGCGGCGATATTGATTTCGTCAGGATCATCAAGCCCCAGGTCTTCGGCATGCTTCTCGGGCCGGGAGCGACATACGAGCTCTGGAGGATGGACCGCAGCGGCCGCCACAGGAGGCGCCTCTATGCGGCTACCGTGAAATACGACTATTCCGGGAATGTGGATATATTCCATAACAGCACGGTGACACTTTTCACTTTTCCCGCGGGTGAGAGGGAGACGAGAGGCAGCATGAGCTATGCCGTCCTTGACAACGAGGGGAGGCTGGTGAGAAGCGAAAGGCTCCCTCTTGATGGCAGTGATTGCCACTGGGTAGGTTTTCTGCAATCAGCAGAGAGCTTTTACCTCCTCTCCAGGGGGGGAAATCTATCACGTCCCGCAGGCGGCGGCCCATGGCGCGATGAGCAGTTCCCATGGCGCCTCTCCCGGTTTGATCCAGGGACGGGGAGCCTCAGGAAGCTTTACGAGATTGAGGATGACAAGGGCACTCACCTGCAGGGCGGCGAGATTTCGGCTGATGGCAGGGCGCAGCTGATCACAAGGCACCTTGACAGGGAGGGCGATGACTTCAAAAGAGATCGGCTCTCGGTGGCGGACCTTGCAAAGAATGGCTTCGAGACAGTTCTCTACGACGGCCCGATGAGAATCGGCAAGGCACAGTGGGCCGATGAAAGAGGGAAGGTCTACGCATGGCTTCAAGAAAAGAAAGATAGAGGACCGGGCCTGAGCGAGATAAGGCTTTTTAACCTCTCCGCGAAGAGCGGCGAAGTGATCTACCGCACGGGAAAAGACCAGGTCTTCTCGGCGTCGCCGAGATGGCTCAAGGGGACGAAGTACCTTTATCTCTCCGTCTATCACAGGACGACCTGGGAGCAGCAGTTTCTTCTCATGGACCTGGAGAAGAGAGAGACCAGGTGTCTTCACCGGGACAGGGGCGTAAGCCTCACCCTTCTCTCCCCGGGCCTCACAAAGCTTGCCTTTCTCAAGATGGAGCATCATGGCGGCGATTTCACTGATCACCATGAGTATATGAACCCGAGAGAGGAAAAACTCACCCTGCTGATAAAAGACTGCGCAACCTCTGAGTTCTGCCAGGCTTCTGCTTTCGACAAGGTGAGGATCATCAGGGGCAATTACAGCTATGATATTGAAATGCAATGGAGAGGCGACGGCGAGCTTCTCCTCTTCCGGGATCCTTTCGAGGCCTGGTCTTTCCGCGACGGAGGGAAAGCGGCAAGAAGGCTCTTTCCCTGAAGAGCCCCGCGAGCGGCACTGCCGATCCCTCCGCCCTATGCCTCCTCTGCCCAGAGCCTCGCAATATTGAGGATCGTCTCGACGGATTTTTCCATGGCCTCGAGGGCCACCCACTCCAGTTTCCCGTGGGGATTGTTGCAGCCCATGAAAATATTCGGCGTCGGCAGGCCCTTGAAAGAGAGGCGCGCCCCGTCGGTACCGCCGCGGATGGGAAGGTAGAGGGGCTCGAGTCCTGCCTTCTTCATCGCCTGCGCCGCTCTCTCCAGCACCCTGGGGTGATGATCGAGGATTTCCTTCATGTTCCGGTAGCTGTCTTTTATCACCATTTCTATTCGTACATCGGGATAGCGCTCTGCCACTTCTCCCCTTATTTTCTCCACGGTCTTCTTCCACTCTTCGAGGGCGGCGCCGTCGAAGTCCCTCAGCAGGATTTTTACCTCGCTCTTTTCCTCGCACCCGCTGAGGACGTAAGGATGGAGGTAGCCCTCCCTTCCCTCGGTGGTCTCGGGTCTTGAGCCCGGCGGGATTTTAAGGATGAAATCTGCCATCGCATATACCGAGTTGATCATGATGCCCTTGGCAGTGCCCGGGTGGGTGTTTTTTCCATGGAAGGTGACGGTGGCGCTTGCGGCGTTGAATGTCTCGGCGTTGAGCTCGCCAAGCCTTTCACCGTCAAGCGTATAGGCATATTGAGCTCCCACCCCCTCAACGTCGAAGTGGGCAGTGCCGTTCCCCACCTCCTCGTCAGGCGTGAACACTATCTTTATCTCGCCATGGGGAATATCGCCGGCGGAGAGAAGCCTTTCCACCGCCTCCATGATCACGGCGATGCCGGCTTTGTCATCGGCTCCCAGCAGCGTGGTTCCGTCGGTGGTGATGATGGTGCCGCCCTTGAAGAGGGCAAGCTCGGGATTTTCCTTTTCCGTTATCACCATGGACCTGTCGGCAGGCAGGACGATGTCGCCGCCCTTGTAGTCCTTTACCAACTGGGGATTCACGGCGGCGCCGGTCACCGAGGGAGAGGTGTCCAGGTGGGCGATGAAGGCGATGACGGGCACTTTGTGAGGGTGGCCCGAAGGAAGGTTGGAAGGGACCGTGGCATAGACATAGCAGTGGTCCCCGTCAAGCTTCACCTCCTTAAGGCCCATCGCCTCAAGCTCTTTCACCAGGAGCCTCGCCAGGTCGAACTGCTTCGCCGTGCTGGGCACCTTCTCCGCGTCCTCGCAGCTCTGCGTGTCAATCTTCACATAGTCAAGAAACCTTTCAAGCAGCATTTCTGTTCTCCTTTCAGAAGGGGGTGTGCATTTCTTACGAGCCGGGGCGGCCCGCTCTTTACTTCGGTAATCCCCCTCCTTATTCCTGGGAGAATGGGGACAGACTCCGATAGTGATAAAATTGAGGATTCCGCACGGCAGCAGTCCTGACATCTTGAAAGGAGACCTCTTTTCTGGTATAGTCAGAGGAAGGCATCGGCTGTCGCGTTTCCCTCCGCTTTGCTCATCATGCCCGCTTTCCGGGCGAAGTGACAGGGTATTCCCGAATGATCCGGATGTCATGCATAACAAGGTATCCCAGGAGGTCCCATGAAGCCTATCGTGTTTTCGTTTTTTTCCTTCATTTCCAAAATCATCCTGGATTGTGCTGAGGTATCCTTCTCAAGGTCCGCCAGAATAAGCGCCTGCCCCATGCTTTTATTGGCGCTTCTCATGCTGTCGGGATTCCTGTGCGGATGCGGCGGCGGCGCCGGCAGCAGCGGGGCCCCCGATATGTCGGTTTTACAGACGGAATTCTGGATCTCGCCCGATGGCAATGACTCGTCTCCGGGCACCCAGTCATCGCCATTTCTCACCATGGAGAGGGCTCGTGACGCGATCCGCTCCCTCGACAAGGAAAGAAGAGAAGGCGAGATAGTGGTCTATCTGAAGGGGGGCACGTACCGCCTCAGCCAGCCCTTAGTGCTTGGCCCGGAGGACTCAGGCCAGAATGGCCGGGAGGTGATATACTGCGCCGCTCCAGGCGAGAAGCCGGTAATTTCAGGGTCCGTCAGCGTCGGGAACTGGTCGCTTCACGACAAGGATCTAGGGATATACAGGGCTCAGGTGGGCCAGCGGGAGACTCGCCAGCTCTACGTCAACGGGCAGCGCGCCGTAAGGGCCAGGACCAGCCTCTATCCCTCGGGATTCTGCCCCGCCTATTTCTATATCTTCGACATTCCCGATCCCCTGGGCATTCTCTATATTCCCACCGACCTGAACGACGCCAGGTGGAAGGATCCCTCGAAATGGACCAATCCGCAGCACGTGGAGGCGGTGATCGTGAGCCAGTGGAAGATGATGAGAGTCCCCGTGGAATCCGTCACGCCCTATCCGGAGTATGTCCCCGATCCCCTTCTGCAGCCCGACCTCAAGACCGGTCTTTTAAAAATCAGGGAGCCTGCCTGGACCAACGCCAATATCTACCTGTCGAGCGTGACCTATGAGCCGGGCCTCTGGAGCTTCTGGCAGGTCACCTGGTTCGAGAACGCCTACGAGTTTCTTGACGAGCCTGGAGAGTGGTACCTCGACAAGGCGGCGGGCTCCCTCTACTATATCCCGCGTTCGGGAGAAAGCATGGAATCGGTCTCCGCTGAGCTGCCGGTCCTGGAAGTTCTTGTAAAAGGCGAGGGACAGCTCAGCAATCCAATATCGAATATCCGCTTCGAGGGCCTCACCTTCACGGGAGCCACATGGCTCAGCCCCTCGGGCATCAACGGGTATGTCGCGGACCAGAGCGGATTTTTCCTTGTCGGCACAGGCCACAAGACCAACATCACCGGCCACGATCCCGACGTGGTCCGCACGCCCGGCAACCTGCAGTTCCGCTACGCGAGCGGGATAAGCTTCCGCCGCAACCTCTTCATGCACCTGGGGAGCGCAGGCCTTGACTTTGAACCGGGATGCGAGGGATGCACCGTCCAGGACAACCTTTTCATGGACATTTCCTCGGCGGCCGTCCAGCTCGGGGGAGTGACTGCCACAGACGCCCATCCCGGCTCCCAGGAACAGGTCACGCGCAACAATACCATCTCCAACAACCTGATTCGCCAGGCCGGCACCGAGTACGTTGACGCGGCGGGGATCATGGTCGGCTTCACCGCCAACACGCTCATAAGCAACAATACCATCATCGATGTTCCCTGGTCGGGAATCGCCATGGGATGGGGATGGGGCCTTTACGACCCGGGCATGTTCCCAGGCATTTCAAATGCTCAAAGGGGAGAGTGGGGAACGTACACGACGCCGACGCCCAACAGCGGCAACAGGATACTGAATAACCGGATCGAGCAGTTTCTCATGACGGTCTGGGACGGCGGAGCGATCTACACCACGGGCCAGCAGGGCACCTCGATGGACGATCCTCTCCTCGTCAAGGGCAACGTGGCGAACGCCAAAAGGCCGACCGGCGGCGGCAACATCTTCTATACCGACGGGGGAAGCCGTTACGTGGTGCTCCAGGAGAATGTCTCCTATGACAACCCCCAGGGCGTGACGGACTTCGGCCCTCCGTCAAAAGAGGGCGACCCCCTTCCTTACCCGGCTTACAGTGAAATTGACAACATACCGTACGGCGGCGACATCGGCGGCTGCAGGACTTACGGCGACATCACCTTCACCGGCAACTACTGGGGGAGTGATTCCTATTTCAGTGTCTGTCCCTTCACGGAGAACGGCATATCGTACCCCGTCAATATGACCTTCTCCGGCACCCATATCATTTCGGGATCGGGGGGAGTTCCCCAGTCCGTTCTTGACGGCGCCGGTGTGCAGAATTTCCCGCAGGCCCTCCTTGACGCCGCGGGGCTTCAGAGCATTTACTCGCGGGGCACCCGCCTGCGGCGGCGCACGGGAGGGGCGGTGGAAAGGGTAGAGAAGAAAATATTTCTGGAGCGGGGAGTGCCTTGCAGAAAGAAGGAGAATAAGGCGGCGGGAAAAAACTAAGAAAAGAGTCTCTTATCATTATGCCGGAGAAAGGATAGAGACATGACCGATGCCAGGCCTGAAACCTCCTCAATGACTGGTTTCTCTGACAGCCGGCCTCATTCTCTTGGAGGTGTCCCCATTTCTCTGGAAGATCTCAGGAAGAAATGCAGTATCCTGGCCTGCCGCTTTCATCTCTCTCTGATTGTACTTTTTGGCTCTGCGGCGAGAGGAAAGGATACCATTGAGAGCGACCTCGATATAGGAATACTCCTGTCGGGCGATGCTGAGGAGAGATCAAATCATAGTGAGGCAGCTCTCACTCATGAATTGTGGAAAGCCTTTCGTCCAAAACGGGAGCTTGATCTTGTCATACTGAACAGTGCCAGCTCTCTTTTAAAACGAAATGTTGCCAGAACAGGCCTTCTCTTATATGCTTCATCACCGTCGCTCTGGAGGACATTCCGCATAAGAGCATTCAGGGAGTTTGAAGATGACGCAAAGTTCAGAGACCGGCGCTGGCGGCAGGTGAAAAGGAGAATTCGCGATGGAACGGCTGCCTGATGACCTGAAAGAAAAACTGAATCATCTCCTCTCATATCTGGATGAGCTGGAGCAATGGCTTGGAGCTCCTCAGGAGTCAATAGAAAAGAGAGGGCTTCAGCGCATTGTCGAGCGGATGTTCCAGCTTATTGTTGAATGCGCTGCCGATGCCGGCGACATCTGGCTTGATGCAGGCGGGTTCCCTGCAGGAGAATCAGTTCGTGGAGTTTTTGAGCGCCTCCGTGAACAGTCGCTCATCGATGAAGAGGAGATTCTGAGGTTCGCAGAATATGTTTCGCTCAGGAACCGAATTGTCCACGACTATGAGAAGATTTCCGGTGCGATGTTATTGAAAACAGCACCACGCTTGTTATCTGACTGCAGGCTCCTCGGCAAGCGCCTGCTTGGTGATGCTGAGTAAAAGCAAAGGGGATTGGCCTGTTCCACAGAACGGATGGGAATCACTGAGCGGGATTATTGGGAGTGATCGCACGTTATGACTGGAGAACACGGCTGTTGAGAACTCCATGCGCAGTCGAAGCAAGAGGCCGGGAGAATTGCCCCCGGCCTCACGATTCCAGTTCTTGATAACAGTTCTTTTAAGAAACCCTAGAGGGTAGAAGCCAGCTCTGACACGATGGCGCTCCCGCGCCGGCATATCTCGCGGGCATAGTCGGTCCACATTCCCTGGCCCCAGTAGCGGAAACAGCTTGTCTGCGACACCAGGAGGTGGAACAGGGCATTGCGGTAAGCGTGGCTCCCCCTGTCGATGTCCCTGTGGTCGAGGGCCTCGTGGAATTGTGCGCTCAGGGCGTTCATGGGCGTAAGCACATTTTCATAGCCGCGGACCCAGCTTATGTTGTTTGTCCATGAGCCGCCCTCCATGGCAAA
Organism: Candidatus Eremiobacterota bacterium; assembly: GCA_031082125.1. Lineage (NCBI taxonomy): Bacteria > Bacillati > Vulcanimicrobiota > Vulcanimicrobiota bacterium. Next base: position 49,196 of record JAVHLM010000028.1, on the reverse strand, counting down.
CCCCTGGTTTTCACGCCTTATCTCTGCGATAGCGTTGTCGGCAGCCCCCGGCTCCCACTTAGTGATGCGCCTGAAGACCTGCTCCTGGTGAATGGGCTGGAGGGGGGCAAGCTCTCTTTCCGTCACACCGGCCTTTTCAAGCATTTCAAGATACTCGGTCACCGAAACGCTCACGACGCCCTCGGTGCCGAAGCGCCCCACGGTCTGGCGGTAGCAGGGCGGGAACTCGTTCATCATCACGCCGCCGTTTTCACCATCGCCGATCTGTGTCACAATGGGCGGGATTGAAATACCTCCTACGGTCTGCCGCTTCAAGGTGAGTGCCTCGTAATAAGGCTGCATCTGGGCCACCAGCTTCGTATCGGAGCCTTGCGTCTTGATGATGGCGATGATTGACGCTTCTTCGCCGCAGGAGTTTTTTGCCACGAGGCGGTGGGGGATATGCCTGTCCTGGAGGCCATGGCCTCCCTGGGCCTCAACGGTATGCTCCTGCACGAGGAGCCACCGGTAGCCGGATTCCCTCAGGGCCTTGATGAATTCGCAGGCCACGTCGGGGTGGTTGGGAAGGTGCATCTCGGGAGGTGAGAATCCCTTTACGCGCTCCAGTGCCTCCCACCCATAGATGGCAGCAAAATTCTGCTGCCATGCCCTTATATGGAGCTTTATGTCGGGGACCGGCGTGGTAGGGACTACTGAATGGCCCCACATGGTTCCGAGCCACTCGGCGTAATTCCTCAGTGCGGGATCACAGGTGATACCTCTGAGCCTTTCCAGGACGTCGCTGCGGCCCATCTTCCTCAGGCCGAACAGAAGCTCGCCCGAGTAGTCGAGCATCACCCTTGGGTTGCGGCCTTCCCTGACCAGCTCGGGGATAATATCTCCCATACGGCCGTAGCAGTCAGCGAATACCCCGGCATTGTAGCTGTCGTTTGAATGCATCATTACGTCCAGGTTGCTTATCAGATCGGCGCTCTGGAGGTCCGCCCCGCCTGCAGGTATGAGAGGCTGGTGCATGTGAAGGGCAATTGCGAAGACTGCCTCGAGCTTCTCCAGGCGGAGATTGGTCCCGTGAAGGAACACCGGCCCCCGGCGGGCTGTCACTTCCTCCACTTCCTTTTCGGCGCCGCAGATATTGGGCAGGCCCTCAATGATTTCCTGTATTTTTTCCATCATGTGCTCCTTTTCTTATGTGCTTACGAGAAAAATCTCCTCCAGGCAAATCCTCCTGCCTGCCGGTTTCAGGTAAACCGCAGGGAGCCTGAGGGCCTCCTCTGCGGGCGGGTTTTCCGGTCCCGCTAGAGTCCGAGGAATTTTATCGCGCCGCCGCAGAGGAAGATGGAGAAACCTGCAGCGGCATGGGCATAGCGCCCGAATCGGCTGAGGGGGATCCGGGAGAGGCCCAGAAAGACAAGTGCCACAATGCCAAGCATCGTGGCGACAGTGACAAGGGAAAAGACCGATGCCACCAGTGCCACGGCATACATATCATGCTGTGAGGCAGGGTACATGATGAGGGGGATAAGAGGTTCACAGGGTCCGAAGACAAAAATAGTGAAGAGAATCCAGGGAGTGATGGTGCTCTCGCTTTTCCCCTCATGAAGGTGGGTGTGATCGCCATGGTGGTTATGCTCGTGGTGATGGGAGCCATCGCCGCCATGGACATGCGCGTGCTTGTGTTTCCTGTTGCGCAGTGCCTGGTGAAGGCCCCACACGAAATAGGCGAAGCCGAATATGATCAGGAACGACGCGGCAATATCGCCGCGGAGCGACTCAATGCGCTCGAGCCTGAAGAGGGCCATCCCCATGGCTATGCCTGCGAAGCCGAGAATGACGGAGCTCAGCACGTGGCCGAGCCCGCAGAGAAAGGTGATGAAAAGTGTTTTTGCAAGGCTCCAGCTTCTTGCCTTTGCAATAGCCGCGAAGGGAAGATAGTGATCAGGCCCCAGCAGGGTATGGACAAATCCCAGTGCTGCCGCCGTGCCTGCAATTATCATGACTTGCTGTGACATAGGGTTCCCAAGAAACTCTTTCCCTGTTGATGGGGAGGACTTCAATGACGGGGGGCGATTTCCTCCCTGAGAGAACATTTTTATCTGCTTCCAAGCTGCATCTGTCCGTCAACAATCATCTTCATGTAATAAGGATAATGATGCTCTCCCTTTGCCCTGTGCTCCAGCAGGACAAGATCGCCTCTCCTGCCGGCTTCTTCAAAGCCTGAGAACCTGAGGGCCACATACATGAGGCGGTTCATGGCAGTGGGTATTATCTCAGCCTGGAGGGTCCTGCCATGCTTTTTTGTCTCATTGATGAGGAAGCTGAGCAATACAGTCCCGATTCCGCGGGCCATCACCCTGCAGGACGTGAGGAGCAGCTTCAGCAGCCACAGCTCGCCGCGGTGCTCGACCAGGGCAATGCCAATTTTCCCGCAGGGCCCGAAGCGGTCTTCCAGCCCCGCGATAAGAAGGGTGTGGCGCTCCGACCTGCAGAAGGACTCCAGCTCCTCAAGAGAGTATGCATAGCCCGTCGTATTGAGCCGGTGGGTCCGCGACACAAGCTCCGCGGCCCTGGGGAGATCATCACTGACAGCCTCCTTGAGGGTGAGCGTCATCGACAGGGTGGCAAGGAATTCTTCCGGTGTGCCCTGAAATGATCGCTCCTCTGCGGCGCGGGCGTTTTCCGCGAGATACATGAGGCGGCGCTTCGATGACTCATCGGTAATGAAGGGAGGCTTCATCGAATCCATATCGGGCAGCTCCCCGAGGTCTTCCGCACTGTAGATGTGCACTTCGGGATGGGAGAAAGCCACTTCTCCCCGCTCGTAAGGATCGTCGTCAATCAGGGCAAGGGAGTCCAGGCCGATGTTGAGGAGCGAGGCAATATTCTCGAGCGACGAGGACTTGGAGCCCCAGTGGACCTGGGGGAAAAGAAAATACCCGTCAATTCCCAGCTCTCTCAGCTTTTCCATGATAAGCCCCTGGTCGCTCCTGCTCGCTATGGAATTGAGTATCCCCCTCCCGTCGAGGAGCTTGATTATCTTCACCGCCTCCTCCTTCAGGAAGACCTCGCGGTCTTCAAGGAGGATGCCGTCCCAGAGGGTATTATCCAGATCCCACACGAGGCATTTTATGGCGCGCCGCTGTTCATTCTCCATGGCGGAATCTCTTTTCTCCCCTGAGGATTAAAGCCCGTGGCACTTCGAGGCCATCAGGGGAATGTGCCTTCTCTGCAATTGTAGTCTTTCGGGAAGGCCTTGGTCAAGTGTTTGCCAAGGCAGGTTATGGGAGATTGGCAGAGAAATCTGCATGAACTGATAAAGGAGGGGTACCATGGCTTCTTCATCTTCGCCCTATGCCCGGGAGTATCAAGACAGGCTTGTCACGGCGGATGACGCCGTTCTACAGATAAAAAGCGGGAGCACCGTCGCAGTGGCAATGGCTCACGCCCAGCCACCCGCCCTGCTTGCCGCCCTTGCGCAGCGCGTCAGATCCGGCGATCTTAAGGAACTGAAGGTGATCCACAAGATATCGATGTCTCACATGGCCGATACGCTCTTTCAGCCCGACGTGATAGAAAAGATTCGGACCTATTCGCTCTTCCAGTCGGCCCTGGACAGGTCGGTAATAAAGAGGCAAAGGGAATCAGGGGGGGCGACCATTGACTACCTGCCCTGCAATTTTTACCAGATGCCCCGCATGATGACGGAGTTCATAAAAATAGACACCCTTATCGCCACTCTCTCCCCTATGGACCGCCACGGCCATTTCACCCTCGGGACCAACAATGACTGGATATCGCCCCTCATTCACCGCTGCGGTCAGGTCATCGTGGAAGTGAACGAACAGATGCCAAGGGTCTTTGGTGATTCTCTCGTCCATATTTCCGAGGTGAATGCCGTGGTGGAAAATCATGCGCCCCTGCTTGAATTTGACGATCACCCTCCGCAGCCTGAGGATGAAGCCATCGGCCGCGCCGTGGCAGAGCTCGTGCCTGACGGCGCAACCCTGCAGATGGGTATCGGAGGCATACCCAACGCCATTGCGGGCTTTCTGGAGAGCCACAGGGACCTGGGGATCCATACGGAGGTCTTTGCCACGGGGGTCATGAACCTTATCAGGAAAGGAATCGCCACGGGGAGGAAAAAGGCCGTCCTCCCCCGGAAGCACGTTTTCACCATTACGCTTGCCAACAGGGAGGTCTTTGAGTTCATCAACGACAACCCTTCAATCGAGAGCCATCCCTCATCATTTGTCAACGATCCGGTCATCATCGCTGAGAACGATAAGGTGATCTCCATAAACTCCGCCATCGAGGTCGATCTGCTTGGGCAGGTGAATGCCGAAAGCCTCGGAGGCTCAGAGTTCAGCGGCTCCGGGGGAGCCCATGACTTCATGCGAGGCGCCTTCCGCTCTCATGGCGGCAGGTCCATAATGGCTCTCTACTCAACGGCAAAAAAAGGCACAATCTCGAGGATTGTGCCCTCCCTGTCGATAGTCACCGATCCCAGGAATGACACCGAGTACGTCGTCACGGAGCACGGGGTCACGAACCTCAAGGGAAAGTCGGTGAGGGAAAGGGCCGAAGCGCTCATCGGGATTGCTCATCCCCGGTTCAGGGAAGAGCTCACGTCAAAGGCGAAAGAGTTCAGGATTCTCTGAAAAAGGAGGAAGAGCTCCCAATAAGGATTTCCAGGACCTGGCTTGTCCCTTCGATTATCTCCAGGGCCTTTGCATCCCTGAAGTACCGCTCGAGGGGGCTTCCGCTTGAGCATCCCGCCAGGCCTGAAAGCCTGAGAGCATCATCGGCGCATTTCATCGCTGTTCTGGAGGCAAAGTATTTTGCCATGCATGCGTCTCTTATTGATGCCGGGTCGCCATGCTCCCTGGAAAACCCGGCCTTGAGGCAGAGGAGACCTGCCGCCTCCACCTCGGCTGCCATTTCCGCAAGTGCCCCTTCAATGAGGGAATTTCCCCGGCTCCCCGGTGATCCCGCTGCAAGGGCGATCGTCTCCTCAAGGCAGGCCCTGGCGATTCCCAGGGAAGCCCAGGCCACGGAGTATCTCCCGAAATCCAGGGCTGACTGTGCTACGGCGGAGAACCCGAACCCCTCGGCGCCCAGGAGGTTTTCGCCGGGGACGATGGCCTGAGCCAGGTGAAGCTCTGAAAGCATTGATTCCCTCATGCCGAGCATACCGTTGATGGTGACACAGGTGAGTCCAGGGGTGTCCTTCTCCACAAGAAAGGCTGAAAGGCCTTCGATGGTGCGCGCGATGACAAGGGTAACTCCCGCAGCCTCGCCGAAGGAGACCCATTTCTTCACTCCTGTCAGTGAATAGGAGTTGCCTGTCCTCGCCGCCGCGGTCTCGACATTCCCGGCGTCGCTCCCCGCCTGGGCTTCACTCAGGGCGAAGGCCCCGATAACTTTCCCTTTCGCCATAAGAGGGAGCCACCGCTCTCTCTGCGCTGCCGTGCCCCACCGGAGAATGGCCCTCGAGACCATCCCGTGAACGGTATAAAGTCCCGCCCTTGCCAGGCTGATCTTTCCCGCCGCTTCGCAGAGGCGCCCCCAGGCTCTCATGTCGAGGCCTTTCCCGCCGTACTCCTCAGGGATAGGTGCCCCGAGGCAGCCCTGTGCTGCAATTTCCGCAGGAAGCTGGCCTGCAATGGGCCCTTCCCTGTGCTTTTCCTTTCCTGATGCCGTGCCGCTCATTGCGCGGGCTCCTCAGGGAGCTTCCTGGTGATGAGCTCTGCCACGGCCCTGATCGATGAAAAATTCCTCCTCGCAAGGTCTTCATTCTCAATACGTATCCTGTAGGTTTTTTCCACGAAGAGGACAAGCTGCATGGCAAAAAGGGAGCTTATGAGCCCTGTCGAGAAGAGATCGTCATCGTCGGCAATCTCGCTCACCCTTATAAGTCTTGAAAGATAGGACCTGATATCCTTTCTTATTTTCTCAACAGTAATCATAGAACCCCCTGCCGCTCTTGCGCCCCAGGCGTCCCGACTCAACGTGCTCCCGCAGGATGCCTGCAGGCCTGAAATGCCTCCCCGGGAGGCACCCGTCGAGGACCTCCAGCGTGCGGAGCACCGTGTCAAGGCCAATGAGATCGGCCGTCTCCAGGGGCCCCATCTTATGCTCGAAGCATCCCCTGAATATCCTGTCTATCTCGGCGGCAGTCGCCACGCCTTCCTCGAGGAGTGCCGCCGCTTCATTTATCGAGCCCATGAGGACCCTGTTGGAGACAAAGCCCGGTGAATCCTTGACAAGGACGTAGCTCTTGCCCAGCCTCTCCAGGAGGTTGCAGGCTTTTTCAATGGTACCGCCGGAGGTTTCCACGCCGGGAATGAGCTCCACGAGAGCCTTGTGCGGGACAGGGTTCATGAAATGAATTCCGATGACCTGGGCGGGGCGTTTCGTGGCAGCGGCGAGACGCGATATGGGGATGGCCGAGGTGCTGCTCGCAAATATGCACTCTTTGCGGCATAGGCCGTCAAGAAGGCTCAGGAGGTCCCTCTTCATGTCCCATATTTCATCGATGCATTCGATGACAAGGAATATGTCGGCCAGGATGCCATAGCTCGTGGAGAAGGTAATCCTGTCCAAGGCTTCCCCGGAATCGGGCGATTCTTCACTGAAGAGCCTCTGGAAGCGAATGCCGTTCTTGATATCTTTCTTTGCGCGGGCGAGAATGTCATAACTGATGTCCACCAGGAACACGCTGAAATCATGGCATGCAAGATCCTGCGCCACGCCGCATCCTGTCACTCCTGCCCCGATGACTCCCACGGTGTCCAGGCTCATATCCGTTCCCCTCCGGCTGATATTCTTCTCCCCTGAAAAAGCTCCGCGGTATCAGGCCAGTACGAGGGGCGGTAGGGCGAGCCGGGGAAGTGGACAAGGAGCTCGCATTCCCTGTCACGGAACTCGCAGGCCTCTTTTCTGGTCCCGCCGTCGCAGTCGCAGTAAAATTTGAGAAATGCCGCGCCGAAGCGCGAAAAGCCCACCTTTCTGAAGCCCAGTCTCAGGGCCCATCCCTTCAGCCTCCCGTCAAATATGGAGTTGATAAGAATATTCCTCCCGATCCCGAGGTGCTCATTCCTGAGGTAAATCAGCCGTGATCCCAGGCCGCAGCGGCGGTATTCCTTTTTCAGGATGGCCGTCATCAGCATGAATCCCTCATGGCCTTCGACTTTGACCGGGAGAGGCTCCCAGAGGGCGAAGCCGATGAGGGCGTCCCCGGTGATGACGAGGATTGCCCGCTCTTCGGTGAGGGCCCTTTCCAGGTATAGAGCGGGGAAGGATTGCACATAGGGCTCATTGGCGGTGAGGGCGCCCATGGCCCCGGCGAAGAAGCGGAATTCCCCGCCTGCAAGGCGGTAAATGACCTTCTCGCCGCCTTCATATTTATTCGCTCTATGGGGCGCCGGTTTTTCACCGGCCCGGAGGGAAGGGGATTCCCCCGTGATGAAGGCCGAGACGGACTCGATGTCAGGATGACGGTACACGAGGTCTGCGGGGAGATTTATGCCGAAAACCGACGAGAGCCGTGTCCTGAGCTGCACCGCCATAAGGGAGTTCATTCCCAGGTCCATGAAGCTTCTCCTCTCAAGGGAAGGATCGGCCGATTCGATCCTGAGAAGCCGGTATACTTCCTCGCAGACGCGGGAGCGCACAGGTCCGTCCTGCCTGTGCTCCAGGGGCTTTCCATCAGGGTCTTCCGCGGGACTCTCCTGAAGTAGTGCAGAGAAAAATGAGCGCTGCCTTTTTCCCGGCATGTACCCCGTGAGAACCGGGAAGTCTGCGGAATAGATGCACACCTGGGGTGGAAAGGTCTTTCCGCCCGGGACCAAGAGGGCGCCAAGGAAGCTCTCGAGGATTGAAAAGGCTTTCCCGTCGGGGATGGTCTTCACGCCCACCCGGGAGAATTTTTCCGCCAGGGCGTGCTTTTTCCCCCTGGAAGCGCTTTCCCAGGGCCCCCAGTTGATGGAGAGCGCGGGGAGCCCTTCCAGGCAACGGTGCTGTGCCAGGGCATCGGTGAAAGCGTTGCCTGCGGCGTAGGAGCCAAGGCCGTGGCCACCCACGACGGCCGCTGCTGAAGAAAACATCACGAAAAAGCCGGAATAATCTCTGCCGGTGAGGCAGTGGAGGTTCCACGATCCCTCGATCTTGGGAGCAGTCTCCCGCATGAGCCTTCCTGGTGAGACCGAGGCAAGGGGCCCGGTGGTGAAGCTCCCCGCCAGGTGGAAGACTCCCAGGAGCCTTTTCCCCGATTCCCTTATTTCACCAAGAACCCTGCTCATGGCTTCTGGCGAGGTGACGTCGGCCCCTATCGCAGTCACCATGGCGCGGGGAAATTCTTTTTTCAGCTTCGCCGCCCCTGCTGACGGCCTGCTGCGTCCAGTGAGCATTATATCTGACGCGCCTTTGCTGAGAAGCCACCGTGCAAGGGAAAGACCCAGCGTTCCGCTGCCGCCGGTGATAAGGTAAAGACCCTCCCCGTGAAGGTCCAGGGCCTTCACAGGGGGGAGGAATGCATGTTCCAGCTTGCCGGTGAGCCGGATGCCGCTTCTGAAGGCTGTATGATCCTCGCTGCCAGGGTTGAAGAGCTCCTCTGCGAGCAACTCCTCCTCGACGCCGGCCGCCGGTGAGGCTGGATCGCAGTCAATCATCCCTCCCCAGAGCCCGGGGTGCTCCACCGAGAGGACCTTGCCAAGGGCCCAGAGGGGCGTCGCGAGAGGGGAGAGCCCGCCGCTCTCGCTCCCGGTGCGCTGGGCACCGCGGGTGACGATGAAAAGAGGCGCCTCAACACCGAGAGCAAGAAGGCTGTGAATCCCGTGGATCAGCCCGCCCCAGGCTTTCTCTCCATGGGCTTTCAGGTCAGGAACGTGTCCCGGGAAAGGCAGGTCAAGCCCCCAGAGAAAAGCGATTCCCCGGAGAGGCAGTGCTCCTTCTCCCGAAGCCTCATTGAGAAAAGATCTGAAGTGTCCCGCCCTGGAAGGGTTGATTGTCCAGTGGCCGCTGCCATGGCGGCAATACCGCCCTCCCTTCCGGGCGCATGCAACGCTGAAGCCCGCCTTTTCAAGCCTCAATGACAGGGAAGACCCCGTTCTTCCGTCGTCACAGAAGAGAATCCAGAGACCCTCACCCTGCAATGAGGGCTTTTCCCTTCGGGGCGCCCTTTTCCATTTTACCTCGAAGAGCATCCCGGCTGCAGGGCTGCCAGGGGCATCATGACTGCTTTCCTGGCCTTTGACATGCGGCAGTTCTTTGCCGGCAATCCAGTAGCGGGAGCGCTGGAAGGGGTATGTGGGTAGCACTGTCTTTCCGCGCGGCCTGGAACGGTAAAACTCCTTCCAGTCAACAGAGATCCCTCTTGTGAAGAGGGCGCCCAGGGTGTCGGTGAGCTGCCGCGAAGGCGTCACTCCGCTCCTGAGGCTGGAATATGCCTCGGGCCCGGCGCCTTCTTCCCTCGGGAGGCACTGCACGATATCGGCTACTGTGGAGTCGGGTCCGATTTCCAGGAAAGTTTCAAAGCCATCATGGAGCATGGCCTCCACTGCAGAAGGGAAATTGACAGGCTCAACGAGATGGCGGCACCAGTACCGGGAGTCGGTACAGTGGTCCGTCATCTCAGCGCTGGTAATGCCAGAGTAAATTCTTGCTGTCGGCTTCGACAAGGCAAGGGAGGCCGCGGCCTTCTCAAGCTCTGCACAGGCAGGCTCCATCAATGGTGAGTGCCACGGGTGGGGCGTTTCCCGCATGACATGCCTGAGATGCTCGCGCTCCAGGACTCCCTCCAGAGTCTTCATCGCTCCCTCTTCCCCGGAGAGGGTGATGATCTCAGGGCCGTTGTACACCGCCGCGAAAACTCTTGCAGGGAGGCCGCAGCCTTTAATAAGCCTCCCGATCTGTTCCCGGGTGGCAAAAACGGTCATCATGGCACCGCGGGCGCACCGGGCGGCAGCAATGCGGCCCCTCTCGCAGAGAAGGGCAAAGCCTTCCTCGACGGTGAAAACTCCCGCCGCGCAGGCTGCCGCGTATTCTCCAAGGCTGTGGCCCAGCACCGCCGATGGCCTTACGCCCCAGGATTGCCAGAGCTGAAAGAGGGCTATTTCAAGGGAAAAGAGCGCGGCCTGCCGCTCCAGGGCTGTCTGCTCAACTGGGCCGCCACCTTGGAGGGATTTCCTGAAGTGCCGGTGGAACAGGGCGTCGCACTGCCAGATGATGTCACGAAAAACCTCGTGGGCCTGCGAGAGCTCTGCCATACTCTCACGGCAGGGTACCGCCTGGCCGGAGAAAAGAAAGGCCAAAGCCTGCGTGCGCACTCCCTTCCCCGGGCTTTCATGGACTCCCAGGGGCCTTCTCCCCGCAAGGTATCCCTCAAGCTTCTCTGAAAGCTCGCCGCATGTTGCCGCTGTCACACTGAGCCTGAGGGGAAAGGACTTTCTCCCGCGGTTTGCCGAGTAGCAGAGTGAGTGAAGAGGAGCCGGGCTTCCTGCTCCAAGGTAATCTCTTATCTGCCGGGCTTTCTCGGAGAGAGCCTTCCCCCGGGGCGCCGAGAGAGTGAGGATATCGGTGTCCCCCGTCGCGGGGTGCTCCCTGTTCCGAGGGAGCGGTGCCTTTTCAATGAGTGCGAAGGCGTTTGTGCCGCTGAAGCCGAAACTGCTCACTGCAGCGATTGCTCTCACCCCTTCCGGCGCCAGGGGCAATGGGATGCGGGGAACGGCGAGGGAGGAGCGGCTCCAGGGTATGGCGGGATTCGGCACTGCAAAGTGGAGGTGGGGAGGGATCATGCCATGCTGCACCACGAGCACTGCCTTGATAAGGCCCCCGATCCCCGCTGCCGCTTCCATGTGACCTACGTTTGACTTGAGGGAGCCTATGAAAAGGGGGGGCTCTCTCCTGCCCGGGAAGACCGAAGCCAGGGCTTCAGCTTCTGCAATATCCCCGATCCAGGTTCCTGCGCCATGGGCCTCCACATAGGCCACTTCCCGGGGGGCAAGGCCTGCCTCATCGAGGCTCAGCCTCATAAGGTCAGCCTGGGCTTCCCTGCTGGGCGCCGTGAAAGCTCCCGCTCCGCCGTTCTGATTGACTGCAGTCGAGAGTATGACGGCCACGATACTATCCTCATCGGTCATGGCATCTGAGAGTCTTTTCAATACGACGGCGCCGCAGCCTTCGCTTCGCACGTAGCCGTCCGCCGATGCGTCAAAGGCTTTGCAGCGGCCTGATTTCGAGAGGGCTCCGAGCTTTGAAAAGGTTATGGCTCCAAGCGGCGAGAGGACGAGGTTCACGCCGCCGACGACAGCCTGCCGGCATCTCCCGCCCCGCAGGCTCAGACAGGCTGTATCCAGTGCCACAAGGGACGAGGAGCATGCCGTGTCCACGGCAATGGAGGGGCCCCTGAAGCCCATCGCATGGGAGATTCTTCCCGCGGCGCCCCACGAGGTGAGGCCCGTGGGGGAGAAGGGATCAAGGCGGGTGTAATCGTGCCCTGCCGTGAGCATGTGCCGGTAGTCAAAGGAGGAGATTCCCACGAAGACTCCCGTCGGCGTCGTGCTGAGAATGCTCCAGTCCTGGCATCCCCGCTCGAGGGCTTCCCATATCACCTCAAGGAGCAGGCGCTGCTGGGGATCGACGCTCTCGGCCTCGCGGGGCGAGATTCCGAAGAAGAGGGGATCGAAGAGATCGACGCCGGTGAGAAAGCCGCCGCACCTTGAGCAGGTTTTTCCAGGCGCCGCGGGATCGGGATCATAGAAAGCCTCCACATCCCAGCGCTCGGGGGGGATCTCCGTCACGGCATCAAAACCCTCCATGAGCCTCTTCCAGAGGATCTCCGGAGTGTCGGCGCCTCCGGGGAAGCGGCAGGCCATTCCCACGATGGCGATGGGCTCACAGGAGGGCTTTTCCTCAGCGCGCCAGCGGTAAGGGGAACAATGAGGCTCCGCGGCAGGGGAGCCCGGGCCTTTCTCAATGACGCTGATAAGATGGCCTGCCAGGGACTGGATGTCCGGGTATTCCCAGAAGAGGACGGGAGAGACCTCGAAGCCGCCCCATTCCTCCAGGAGGGCCGCCAGCGTGGCCGCGACTCTGGAGCTGAGGCCATACTGTGCAAAGGGCTCGTCAATCCTCACATGCTGTTTTTCGATTTCAAGGTGCCCGGCAATTTTCGCGGCAAGCCATTCTTCAAGGTCACCTCTTGTAACGGCCCCGGGTTTCTCCAATCCCGGCGGCGACGGCGTTCCCTGCCCCCCCTTTTTCACCCACTGGGCGAGGATGGCCATATCGCCCCCAAGGAATTTCTCCCTGCAGGCTCGACGCTGGAGCTTTCCGCTTGAAGTCTTTAAAATTGAGCCTTTCTTTGCCAGCGAGAGGGAGTGAAGCCTTATCTCATGGCGTTCCGCTATGGCCTGCCTGATTGTTTTGAGGAGCTCGCCGGGAGCCTCGGGAAGGTGCTCCACTTCCGCTATGGCGGCGATCTGCTCCCCGGTGGCGCCGTTCACCGGGAAGGCAACGGCAAAGGATTTTTTCAAGGCGGGGTGGCTCTCCTCGATGGTGTGCTCTATATCCTGGGGATTGTAATTCACGCCGTCCATGATTATGAGATCTTTGAGGCGCCCCGTGATGAAAAGCACTTTATCGCGAAAGAAGGCAAGGTCGCCGGTGCGAAGGAACGGTCCCTCGCCGGAGCCTTCGAGAGTGGCGCGGAAGACCTCCTCTGTCTCATCGGGCCTGTTCCAGTAACCAAGGGCCACCTGGCCGCCGGCTATCCACAGCTCTCCTATCTTGCCGGAAGGCAGGGGCCTCCTTGTCCCCGGGTCCACGATCAAGGCATGGATTGTCTCTATCACTCTTCCGCATCCCACGGCCTCAATAGTCCTGCCATGCGAGGAGTCGCAGGGCGCCGCTCTGTTCATCTCGAGAGCTCCGGCGCTCAGGGTCAGGAAGCTCTGGGGCTCCCCCGGTCGCTTTACCGACACTGCAAGCGTTGCTTCGGCGAGGCCGTACCCGGGGCAGAATGATTCCTTGAGAAATCCGCAGGGGGCGCAGATCTCTGAGAAGCTCAGAACCGTGGCTTTTCTCACCGGCTCAGAGCCATCAACCGCTGTTCTCCAGCAGGACAGGTCCAGGTGGCGCCGCTGGCGCTCTGTGACCCGTGATATGCAGTGCTCATAGGCAAAATCGGGCGCAATGCTGTGAGATGCGCCGTAGCGTGATATGGCCTCAAGCCACCGGTGAGGATACTTGAGGAAGGCAGCGGGCGGCATGGTGTAGCAGGGAATCCCTGCATAGAGGGGCTCGATGATGCCGTCAACAAGGCCGAAATCATGGAAGTGGGGAAGCCAGTTCACCATGATGGCGCCGTCCCCGTGCTCCCAGGTCTGCCTCAGGCGCTCCGAATGGTGGACAATATTCCTGTGGCTGATCATCACTCCTCTCGGGCAGGCTGTGGAGCCCGAGGTGTATTGCAGGTAGGCCAGCTCATCAATCCCCCGGGGAACGGGCCCCGCGGCGCATGCTTCAATGGCGCCGGGGCTGTCTGTGCAGCAGCGGTGCAGCTCTTTCAGCTCCGGCATGTCGCAGGCTCTTTCTTCGAGGAGATCTATGATTTTTCCCGTGGAGATGAGTACCGAGGCTTTTGAGTCAGCGGCAAGGGCCTGGAGCATCGGGAGCGTTCTGCTGAGCCGCACCGTATCGGGCGGCGGTGCCGGCACGGCTATCACGCCTGCAAACAGGCAGCCGAAGAACGCCTTGATAAACTCCAGGCCATGGGGGTAGAGCAGGAGTGCCCTGTCCCCCGGGGCGCAGAGCCTCTGAAGCTCGGCGGCCACGCGCCGGGCCTCCCTGAAAAGCCCACCGTAGGTGAGCATTGTCTCCTCAACGATGCCGTCTTTAAGAAAAGTGAAGGCCCGGGCTGAAGGCTCGTGCTCAGCCCGCCATTTCAATATATCAACGATTGTGAAGGACTCATCCCATTGTTTCATAATTTTTCCCACGCCGGATCCTGGTATCCCCCGGACGGCTCCCCGCAAGGTTTTCAACGGGGGCAGCGGGGACAGCAGGCGGTATCAATGCTTTCCACCATATCCCGGTGCCTCCCGCTTCCCCACAGTGCCGCGGCATCGCGGGGAGATTTCAGTGACTTTCCCAGCAGGAGCTTCTCATCGCCCCGCCTGTCATAGCAGAGGCCCAGGTCAAACTCATCCTCGCTGCCCTCCAGGGCCGGCATGAAGAGTGCCGTTGACAGCAGCTCCCTGCAGGTCCTCCCCGTCCTGGGCGGAGTGTCGGTATATCCCCATATCCTGAAGTCCCTGTCTTCAAGTGCACCTGCCCTGGCCGCCTCCTCGAGAAACAGCTCTTCCATGCCGCCGAGCCCCTCATCACCGGGGGAGGCTTCCTCCCTCCTGTGCCAGGGAAGGGACGCCGGCCTGTAGTAGAAGCTTCCGCATCCCGCCTCCTTGGCCTTCCGTGCCGCCAGGGCAAGCTCGTGGACGTTCTCACGGCTCACAAGGTAGCGGAAGAGCACGCCGCACCCCAGGGGCTTTTCCGTGAGAGGCCTGCGCTTCTTCCTGCTGAGCTCGGTGAGCCTCCTCAGGCTTTCCATGATCCCGTCAAAATAATCATAGCCTTTGAGCTCCTTCATCAGGGCTCCCGATCCTGCATCGACTGAGACGCCCACCCAGTGGCAGCGCGAGATGAGCTCGGCATAATCACCGATTTTCACCCCGTTGGTGGAGATTCCTGTTATCAGGGAGCGCTGCAGGCACTTTTCAAGGACCCCGGCAAACTGGGGATGGACCAGGGGCTCGCCGCCGCCGCTGAAAGTCACGGCGTCAACTCCGTCATCCCATGTGAGAAGAAAATCGATGAGGGAGTACAGGGTGTCTCTCGAGATCATCCGGGTTTTCTGCCTGAGCAGGAAGTCTGCGTTGCACCACCGGCATTTCAGGTTGCATGCATTCACCGGGTCGATGGTGACAAAGAGGGGCCTTGGCACCTTCCCTCCCCTGGTGCCTTCTTCACAGAGCGAGAGCTTCAAGAGCAGCTCATAGGACTGCCGCTGGTCAAGCCCATGGCTTCCGGTGAACTCAAGCAGCGTTCTCACTTTTCTTTTCATAGTCACGGGGAAGCACGCCTTCCCGCGGCCCTCCTTTCATGGCAACGGCCTGGAGCCGCAAGGAGATTATATATGAAATCAGTGGTCTTGACAATAGAATACCCTTGGCTCGAAGGAGCCGGGGCGCCCCAGCCTCAGGCGCCCCGCCGCCATGCGGGCCTTCAGCAGGCGCCTTATCTTCTTTTCATCGATGGGGCTGAAGGAGCATAAATAAAGGAGGTGCCCGCCGGTAAAAAACATCTTCAGCATCATTCTCTTCACTGAGGGGAAGAACTGCCGAAAAAGGAAGTAATGCCAGTCACAGCGCTCCCTCTGGCCGGGCCTCCTCTCCCTTGGGCCGTATTCTTCCAGCAGCGGGAGAATCTCCCTCTGGAAGAACCGGGCCTCCCTCTCATCCATTGCAGGCATCGCAACAAATATGCCCCCGTCAGCGAGAAGGGCCCCCATCATTGAGAGCATCCCGATATAGTCGCGGCCCAGGGAATCTCCCCGGGCTCTCCGGGTCCAGTGGAGCTCCATATCGGCGAAAACCAGGTCATAGGAGCCCCTGTGCCCCCTCAGGAAGCTGAAGGCATCATCGGTAACGACCTTCACCTTTTTCGCCTCCAGGGCGCCCTGTGAGATTCTCCTCCCTTGCTCGCTGTGCCTGAATATCTCCGTAAGAAGCCCGTCAAGCTCCACGATAATGACTTCCCGGGGATTGTAAGGGAGAAGATCCCCTGCGATGAGGCCGTCGCCGCCTCCAAGGATAAGGGCCCTGGCGGGTTTTTGCAGGAGCTCCGCAGGGAGGCCCGCCTTGGGATACCGGCAGAGTGCATATTCACCGGAGTGGAACTGGATGTTGCCGTTGAGCTTGAAATAAGAGAAGAGGCGGTGCCCGTGGATCTCGATTTTCTGGAAAGGCGAAACCGCCTCGAGAATTTTTACCGGCGTTCCCAGCGCGGCGAGCCTCCCTTCTTCAAGGAGGGCCACGGGATCAGCGGCCCAGAAAAGCTGCTGCCCGTCGGGCGCCCTGGACCGGGTAACGAGTCTCTTCAGTGAGAGGGAGGCAAGGGCTTTTTCAGGGAGAGCGGCAATGCCCTGTGCCTCGGTGACCAGGAGCCCCCCCCTTGCCCTGTCATAGAGGGCGTACTCTTCCTGGGAGAGTCCCAGCGACTTTTTGTAGTCATCGGCAAGAATGGCGGGGCAGGCGGCTCGGGAGTTTCTCTTTTTCACTCTAGTGAGCCTTTTATTTGAGCTTTTTCATGCGGATTTCCCCGCTGGGTTTCCCCGTGGTGGTGCACTTTACCGTAAGCTCGTCAGCGGTGAGGGAAAGGATCGAGAAGGTATCTGATTCCTTTTTCTTTCCCGTTCTCTCAGGGTTTTTCCCCGGCACCCCCTTGCCGTCGCAGCGGTAAATCGTATCGTTCCACTCAAGGTCGGTCTTCAGAGTCCTGTCATCGGCAAAGCTGAAGGTGCCGAGACCGGTGCTCGTTCCCACTCCAAGGGGAGGCGAGGAGAACTCACCGGGGCTTTTTTCTGCAAGCCCGGGAGCATCCTTGTAGAATTTTGACTGCACTTCCATGGTGACGGTGCCGTTCTGCTGGAACTGCACTTTGCCCCGGGCGGCGATTTTTACGGGAAACCTGTGGTCCTCGCCGGAGGGTGAGCCGGTGATTCTCACGTAGCTCCAGCTCCCGATTAGCTGCTTTTTAGGATCGGGCTTCACCTCGGCCTTTTTAGGGCACCCGGCGGTACCGGTGAGCACCAGCGACATGAGGGCTATGACCGCAAGCATCGTGTTCTTTTTCATAATATCTCCCCGTTCTGTTCCTCAAGGAACGGCACTCTTTAACTTTCTTTCCCCCGGGGCAAGTTCCTTCTCCCCGGCCGGCGCAGCAATTCACAGATCCCTGCAGAGCTTCATGGACTTCAGCCCTGAAGCCATAACGAGAGAGCGCAGATATGGGTTGTACATGAAAGGGAGCTTGAGAAATTTGAGGCGTATCGTGGTGATAAGAGAGCGGCACTCTGATTTGTACCGGGACATGAGCCCATTGTCGATGCGCTGAAGTGCCTCGCCCATGGCAAGGGCACTCCGGAAGGCGAAGCTCAGGCCTTCGGCGGAAGTGGGGCTTATGAATCCCGCCGCCTCGCCGATGAGGAACAGGGGAGCCCTCCCGGTCAGAAGGTGGGAAGCCTTGAGGGGGCGTGCAATAAAGGCGCCCCTGGTTTTTTCCCTCGCCAGGTTCCCAAGCCTGAGGCCGCAGAGCATCTCCTTAAGCATCCGGAAGCGCCGCCAGGCATCGCTGCCCGGCCTGAGCGCGGCGCCGATGAGAATCCTGTCCTCCTTGGGGATGGTCCAGCCGTAAAAATCGGTGACGTGGCGGTTAAAGACCACGGAAAAATAGGGAGGTGTCTCGGGAACGGGATTCCACTCCTGGATGGCGATATAGAGGGGGATTCCATCCTTTCCCCCGGTGATATGGCGCCGCACCCTGGACCAGGCCCCGTCGGCGCCCACGACAACCCGGGCCTTTTCTCGAAATGTTCCAGTGCTGTCGCGGAACGTGAGGGAGACTCCATCCCCTTCCTCCTTCAGGGACTTGAGAAGGGCAGGGCAGCGGATATCTACCTCTTCAGGGATCAATGACAGCAGGTAACGGTCAAAGGCTTCCCTGTCAACGTTGATGTAGTGCCTCTGGTAAAAGCGCTCCCTGGAGCGCTCCAGGTCAATGGTCCGCACGGTAAAAAGCTGGGGGCCCACAAGGACACTCAGCGGCACGCCGAGGCCCATCCTTGCGAGCATGTTCTGGGCATCGGGGGAAAGGAGGCCCCCGCAGCATTTTTCACGGGAGGCGGCCAGGGGAGAGCTCCTGAGGCTGCGGCTGTCAACGAGGAGAGTCCTGTGGCTTTTCCCGATGAGGCGCGCCAGGGTGGCGCCGGCAGGACCGGCTCCGATAATCGCCACGTCGAAGAGGGGATTTTTCTCCGGGTGTGGCATTACCGGTTAAAAAGAGCAGGTATTTCCCGTAAGGCTCCAAGGTGCTTCAGGACAAGATCGGCGCCATGCATTGAGCTGCCGGCCCTTACAAGCGTGCCGTCTCTATCAAAAAGGAGAGCCTTCATCTTGTTCTTCATGGCACCGAATGGGTCCCCTGCTACAACTGGTCGAAGAAATAGCGGCTTACCAGCATGGTAAGGGCATTTTCCGGCACTTGTACCTGGTCCGCCGAGAGGACCTTTTCTGCTTTTTCAATGTCCTTCTCGAAAGCCCTGGTAAGGGCACCTGCCGCCTGGGCATCGAGGGTGTTCACCGTCATCTCGCCTTCGTAGCGCTCCGAGCGGGGATGGAGGTTATAGCTTCCCACGGAGCAGTAAATCCCGTCAACAACAAGGAATTTGCTGTGGAGCGTATCGCCCTTCTTCAGGTAAACCTCGGCGCCGGCAGATACCAGGGCGGGAAGGCTCCTGAGAATGGGAGCGGTCACTATCTGTTCATCGACGCTCTGAGCCGAGTTGGTGAGGATACGGACATGCACCCCTCTCGCGAGGGCGTCCGTAAGAGCCTTCTTGATCCCCGGCGTCTCGATATAGTAAGCATTTTCGATGTCAATGGATTCCGAGGCTCCCTCTATCGCTTTCAGAGTGGCGAGCATGATATGAGCATCCGCACCGGGCACGTGGTTCACCACGGCTGCGCGGGCTCCCCCTTCCGGCTGAGGAACCTGGGGGTTTTCCTCCCTGCCTGAGACCGAGGCGAAGAGGCGCTCGCAGTCTGCAACAGCGGGGCCTTCGATAAGCACGTCGGTATCGCGCCACTTGGGACCCTCGGCAGGCCCTTTGTGGCTGTAGAAGTTCCCCACGTTGAGGCCGCCGGCCACCGCGGCTTTCCCATCGACGATCATCACCTTGCGGTGCTGTCCATTGTAAGGGTGCTCGCCATCGCGCCAGCGCGTGATTTTGACTCCCTGCTCCTCAAGGAATTTCAGTGTCTCCCTGTGGGGCGACCGTTCTGCCACCTGGCCGTCAACCACGATCTGCACATCCACGCCTTCCTTGTGCTTGGCGGCGAGCTTGTGCGCTGCCTCCCATCCAGTCTCGTCGTCATAAAAAGCCCATGACATGAGGTGAATGGATCTGGTGGCGCCGTCAATGAGCCGGTCTCTCTCGGCAAACGATGCGGGCCCGTCTATGAGGGGGGTGATCCTGTTTCCCTGGCGGAAGGGTGCCCCCTGGAGCACTTCAAGCTCTCTCACGAAGGCGGGCTCGGTGAAGCAGCTCGGCGAGCCGGGGCCCCGGGGGGGGACCTGGGAGTTCTGGACCTGCGCGAGGTGCTCCTTGCTCAAGGTCTCCCAGTTCTGGTATACCTGGCCGCTTGTTCCGGGCGTCATGCCATGGGAGCGGAGCTCGGCATCTATCATGCCTGCAAGCTGGTCCGCCATCTCTTTTCTCTTCTGGTCAGGCATGGGGGGCAGGTTGCCTGACTGTGCGGCCATTTCCGCCACTTTCTGAAGGACAGGCCTCAGCTGCCCCGAGGCGTTAAGACCTGCCAGCATCTGTATCATCTCGGCCTCGGCCTGGGGATCGCTCAGGATTTTCGCGACATAGCCCTCCAGCTTCTCGGCGAGCTCGGCGCTGCTCCCGGGGCTTCCTGCCTGGGGCGTGGCTGCTGCGGGGCCCTCTGTCCCTGCCGGGCGAGGCGCCTTCTCAATGGGCTTTTTCACTTCCTGCCGGCCGGGCTGGAAGCTGTCGCCGGGAGGTCCGGCAGGCGCTTCAGGCGGGGGCGCGGGCTTTGAAGCCGCAGTGGCGGCCGTAAGCTTCCGGGGTGATATTGGAGAAAGGTCCATGGTATTCCACTCCTTAATCTGGGACAGACTCTGCCCCTATTGGGCGTCGCTGTCGGACCTGAATGAGGCCACCACGGGCCTGTGGTCCGAGATTCTCTCGACGAAGCTGGGGTAGGGCCCGATGTCGGGGAGAAAGACCGACCTCTCGATGAAGTTTTCCTTCGCGCCGCCAGCCCTGCTTGTAACGCCTATCTGGTCAATGAGGGAGTTCCACTTGATATTTGAAGCTTCGCCTTTCCGGGCGGCTTCCTGCGTCACGAAGTAGATCTGGCTGTCCATCTTTTTGAGGGGAGGGCTGTCCAGAAAATCGTTGAAATCGCCGACGACTATGACATCCTTTTCCTTGCCGCTCTGGACCTTTTCGGTGATCCACTCGTTCAGCTTTCCCGCCTGGGCACTGCGGATCTTCTTTGCCTTGTCATCAAAGCGGGCCTTCATGTGGCAGACCACGAGGGTGAAATCGAACTCGCCGGCTTTCATCTTCACGGCGAGGGGAGCCCTGAGGCGCCCTTCGCCGGCGAGCTCCGGAACCATGACCTCCCTTATCTCCTCCATCGAGGACTTGTCGCACTGGACTTTCTCGGCGTTGTATATCACCGCGAGGCGCTGGGATTTTCCGCCGCCCCTTACACCGGTGGTGCCTATCACGTAGTCGAATCCCGGGAGATTGCTGATAATCCTGTCGAGGGCCTCTTCGGAGCCCACCTCTTCAAGGCCCATGATATCGGCGCCCGAGTCCTTGATGATAGAGGCAATATCCTGGTAGTCCCTGTCACTTCTCGGCTTCATATCGACAGCGGCCTCGCCTCCCAGCCAGTTGACGTTGAAGGTCCCGATGGTTACCTTCTCTTTCCCGGCAATGTCCACCGACGTGGTTCCCAGGGGAGGCGCCTTCTCTGCCTGTGAAGCCCTGCCAAGCTCCCTCTTCATATCCTGGAGCTCTTTTCCCGGAGAGCTTTCCTGCTGCCCTCCCAGGCTGACGCTGTCGGCGTTGACGTGCTGCTGCTCCTTGTGGTGCTTTTTATGATGGCCCCTGTGGACCTCATGAGAATGCCTGTTCTGGTGGACTGGTGATATGCTCATAGCAGCTCCTTGTCGTACTCAGGATGGTACAATATATTTTTTCCAAGATCATTATAGCACGGAAGGCCCCCTCTTCCCATGGAATTGTCGTTAACGATTTGTTAAATAATAGGGACAGACTCTTTTGTTACTATTTCAAAAGCGATCCCGTTGTTGAACACTATTCAATTTGCAAATATCGGAGTCTGTCTCTGTTTAAGAAGGATTCCCTGGCGTGATGGGAAAAGTGCTTGTAAGAAAGAAAGTACAAGGCGGAGGAAATCCATGGCTTCCCGGATGATAAAGCACACTGCATCAGACCTGCAGAAAAAGAGGCTCCCCTCTGATTTAAGGGGCCTTACCAGGAAGATTCTCTCAAGCGCCCACCGCGGCCTCTCCCGGAGCGAATTCCTCAGGGAGCTTTCAGTGCATCTCCTTTCCATCAGGGAATGGACTATGGCGGGATTCTGGCTGAGGGAGAAGGAGAGGCTTTACGCAGGGGTGGGATGGCGGGGGGAGACCTTCAACTTTGAGTTCGGGACCGTTGCATACAGGGAAGGAGCTCTTTCCCCGGCATTTTATCAAGCCGGAGATGAGCTGGAGCTTATTGCCGCATTTCTCGGTTATGGAGCCATCCCGGTGAGAATGGCCGCTGAGAGGAAGGGAGCCCTCACGATTATCCGCCATGGAAGCGGCTCAGCGTGGTCGGCACTGCTGCCTCTTGCTCCCTTCGGCGATATCCAGGGAGTGCTTGTCCTGAAAAGCCCTGTGAAAAAAGCATTCACCACCAGATCCGCGGGCTTTTTTGACGATCTTGCCTCAATGGTGGCCATGGGTCTTATGAGCCGCCGTGTTCAGGTGGCACTCCGCGAAAGGGTGAAGGAGCTTACATGCCTTTATGGCATCGCAAAAATAGTCTCGCGCCATGATATTTCCCTCCCGCGCCTTCTCCGGTGCATTGCTTCTCTCCTCCCCCCGGCGATGCTCAATCCGGAGATTGCATCGGCACGCGTGTCGCTTGATGGGGAAGAATTCAGGACAAGGACCTTCAGTGAGTCGCCTTTCCGCCTGCGTTCATACATAGATGCAGGGGGGGAGCGCCGGGGATTCGTGGAGGTCCTCTATGAAAAGGCACCGCAGGAGCTCGACGAGGGGCCTTTTCTCAGGGAGGAGCGCAAGCTCCTTGATGCCGTTGCCCGCGAGATAACCCTGGTGATCGACAGGAAGAGGATTGAGGATGACCGGTCCCGGGCTGAAGTGCAGCTCCGTCATGCCGACAGGCTTGCCACCATAGGCCAGCTTGCAGCAGGCGTCGCCCATGAGCTCAATGAGCCCCTTGGAAGCATCCTGGGCTTTGCCCAGCTTGCCCAGAAGAGCAGGAATCTTCCACAGGCCCTTGAAAGCGACATGGAGCGGATTGTCAATGCCTCCCTCAATGCCCGCGAGATTGTCCGCAAGCTCCTCTTTTTCGCGAGGCAGATGCCGCCTGCCAAGAGCCAGGTAAGCCTGAACACCATTGTCGATGAAGGGCTCTTCTTCTGCTCATCGCGCTGCGCGAGGGCGGGAATTGAGCTGGTAACAGAGCTTTCACCGGACCTGCCGCTCATCACTGCTGACAGAGGGCAGATTCACCAGGTCATTGTGAACCTTGCGGTGAACGCTCTCCAGGCCATGCCGGGAGGCGGGAGCCTCACCGTAAGAACCGCCCGGGAGGGGGAGTGGGCCTTGCTTGCCATAGAGGATACGGGTCCCGGAATAGACGCCTCGGTGCTCCCCAAGATATTCATCCCCTTTTTCACGACAAAGGATGTGAACGAGGGGACAGGTCTTGGCCTTTCAGTGGTCCATGGCATCATCACTGCCCATGATGGCATCATACACGTCACGAGCACCCCTGGAAAGGGAACGAGATTTGAAGTAAGGCTTCCCCTCGGAGAGGGGAGAGGAGCGGCACAATGAGCACAGAAGGCATAAGAATCATGGTCGTGGATGATGCCCTCGACACCAGGGAAGTGATAGAGAGAAACCTTTCATCGGCTGGCCACAGGGTTTATTCAGCCTCATCGGTACATGAGGCCATAGAGCTTCTTAAGGCAACAGAGTTTGATCTTGTGATCACGGATCTCAAAATGCCCCGGGTGAGCGGCCTTGATCTCATCCGCTACGTGAGGGAGAACCACCGGGACATGGAGATAATGATGATCACAGGCTACCCTTCAATAGAGGGAGCCGTCAATGCAGTGAAGACAGGGGCAGAGGAATACCTGGCAAAGCCCTTCACCGATGAAGAGCTCTTCTCGGCCGTCGGAAGGCTTGTCGAGAGACATCATGTGAAGATGATGCTCAGGAAAGGCAAGGAGGGGAGCCTCCCGGCCTTCCAGGGCCTTATCGGCGAGTCGGAGTCAATGAGGAAGGTCTTTTCGGTGATCCTGAAGGCTGCAGCCACCTCCGCGACAGTGCTTGTCCACGGGGAAAGCGGCACGGGCAAGGAGCTTGTTGCAAGGGCGATTCACTACCAGAGCCCCAGGGCTTCGTCGCCTTTTGTGCCTGTCAACTGCGGCGCAATCCCCGAGACCCTCATGGAGAGCGAGCTGTTCGGCCATGTGAAGGGCGCTTTCACAGGAGCCACTGAGTCAAGGGCGGGATTCTTCCAGACTGCCGACGGGGGCACGATCTTTCTCGATGAAATCGGCAATACGAGCCCCGCCATGCAGGCCAGGCTTCTCAGGGTGCTCCAGGATGGCGAGGTATGCATGGTGGGATCAAGCCGCCCAAGAAAGGTTGACGTGCGCATAGTGGCAGCCACCAACAAGGAGCTGGGGACGCTCGTCCAGAAAAGCCTTTTCAGGGAGGATCTCTTTTTCCGGCTCAATGTCGTGAGCATCAAAATGCCGCCGCTGCGCGAGAGAGGTGATGACATCATCATACTCTCCCGTCATTTTGCCCGGCGCTTCGCCAGGGAAATAGGGAGAAAGGGGGAGCCTCTCCTCTCCCATGGCCTCCTCAGGGTCCTCAGGGGATACTCATGGCCAGGGAATGTCCGCGAGCTTGAGAATATCATGCAGCAGCTCCTTGTCCTCTCGGAAAGCGATGAGCTTGTGGTGCCCGATCTCCCAGCCCACATGCGCTATACCGTGCCTCAGGGAGAAATGGTGGAAAAGACCCTCGCTGAGCTTGAACATGAGCATATCGCCAAGACCCTCGCCCATGCGGGAGGAAATAAGACCAGGGCGGCGGAGATACTGGGGATTGACAGGAAGACTCTGAGGGAGAAGCTGAAGAAGTACGGATTGGAAAAAGACGTGCAGGCCCATTGAGCACTGTGGAGGTGTAAAATCAATAGACCTGCACGTCGGGAAACTCACGCTTTAAGGAAATATCCCTCTTTCCCTGTAAACTGTCTCAAGTCTTGTGAGAGCCACAATATAGGCCGCTGTTCTCCAGTCAGTCTCAAAGGTGTGTGCGGTCTCACTGACCTTCTGGTAGGCATGGAGCATCTTGCGGTGGAGCTTTTCATCAACCTCGTCAAGCTCCCAGCTCTCGCTACGCTTGTTCTGGAGCCATTCGAAATAGCTCACGATTACGCCTCCCGCGTTGCAGAGGATGTCAGGAATCAGGTCAATGCCTTTTTCCCTGAGGATGGTATCGCCGTCAGGATCAGTGGGGCCGTTGGCTCCCTCGGCAACGAGCTTTACGTTGATGAGATTGCCTGTTTCCGCCGTGATCTGGTTTTCCATCGCTGCAGGGATGAATATATCGGCCTTCAGGGAGAGGAACTCCTCTCCTCCGAGGGGGCTTGCCTTCCCATAGCCCTTCACTCCTCCCCTGGCGCGCACATGGCAGAGAAGCTCGTCCGGATCAATGCCGCCCTGGTTCTGCACGGCCCCCGTCACATCCTCGACAGCAATGAGCACCGCGCCAAAAGGCTTGAGGAGGCGGGCAGCCCATGATCCGACGTTTCCGAAGCCCTGCACCATGTAGCGGGCTCCCTTGAGGGAAAACTTGTGGTCTTCGGCCCATTTCTCTATGAGATAGACCACTCCCTGGCCCGTGGCCTTATCCCTGCCTATGCTGCCTCCCGACTCGATGGGCTTTCCCGTCACCACATGAATGCAGCGCTGCCTCTCATGGGGCGGCACCGTGGAAGTATAGGTGTCAACTATCCATGCCATGATCTGGGCATTAGTGTTGACGTCAGGCGCCGGTATGTCATACTCGGGGCCGATATTATTCCCAAGGCCGAAGGTGAAGCGCCTGGTGATCCTTTCAAGCTCATGGGGCGTATATTTCCCGGGCTCCAGCTCAATGCCGCCTTTTGCCCCGCCGAAGGGGATACCGGCAATTGCCGATTTCCAGGTCATCCAGGTAGCAAGGGCCCTCACTTCGTCAATATCCACCATGGGATGGTAGCGCAGGCCCCCCTTGAAAGGTCCCAGCACGTTGTTGTGCTGAACGCGGTACCCCGTGAAGACTTCGATGCGGCCGTCATCCATCCTGACCGGGAAGTTGATGATGATCTCATTGGTCGTCTTCTCCAGAATCCCTCTGATGTCAACATTGAGCTTCATCAGGTCGGCGGCCTTGGTAAACTGGCTCTTTACATTTTCATAGACATTGGCCTTTTTAACGGACCTGAGGTGCCTGCCATTCTGCGCCTTTTTCCTGGGCTCCTGATTTACTGATAACACGGTATGCTGTCCTCCTTGCTCTGTTTATTGCATGATGAATTGGATGAATTGAATGAATGAGTCCTTTACCTGTACTCCTCGCAGTTCCATACGCCGCCTTCCGCCTTCGGAAAGACGCATTCGGGAGCATTCTCGCAGTTCTTGCAGAGGCCCTTGAGGGCCGAGCTGAAGGCCTTCCTGGTCTTTTCCCTGCTGAGGCTCGACACAAATTTCTCCATGGTGGCCACAGGATCAGCAGGCGGAAGCTCCGCCTCCTCACAGTGGGAGACTTTAGCGCCGTTCCTGCGCGGGAAGGTGCAGTCCTCAGCCTTTCTGCAGGCCCTGCAAAGTCCAGTTGGGGAAGCGCGGAGTGTCTTGCGGCTCTCCGGCGTCTTTTCTTCTGATTTGCTTATTGTTTCCATGAACTACCTCCTTGGTGATGAAATCGCTTCACTGATTATAACTGCAAGTGATCTGCCAAAAGATGAAAGAGGCCTTATGGAGTGATTCTTCGGGCTTCTGGCATGAAGGTGCCCCGGGAGCATGCGGGGATTTTTGTGCCACCGGTTCAAAAGGCCCCGCTTATTGCCTCCTTGGGCTGCTATCAGAAAAAGTTCCCTCATAAAAACAAAAGCTCCACGGGGGTACCGTTCCCTGCCAGGGCCCCGTGAAGCTCTCAAAAGTAAGGGAGAATAAATTAGACGCCGCTTTTGATCATCTTCAGGATCGAGTCGTAAATGCTTGAGCAGCCGTTGTGCCAGTTCTGGTCTGTTGCCCAGCCGGCCTTGTTCACCGCGTCGAACTGCCTGGAGAGGGAATCCTTGGCGCTCGCCCCTCCCTTGGCCCTGAGCTTCGCGAAGGTCTCTGCGCCCAGGCGTATCTGGTTCTCTATGCCGCTGAATTTCTTGTTCCTCGTGGCATTGTTCGGGTCGCTGTCATAGGCCCCGACGCCGAGCATGCCGTTCACCCCGATACCCGCCTTGCCCCACTGGGTCTCCTGTCCGGCGATGGCAAGGAGCGCCATGGGATCGACGCCGTACTGCTTGCCGTACTTGACCATCATCTCTCCCGCTTCTTTCCCCGCTGCGGGGGAGCCTTTCTTTTCGAGGTACTTGTTGATGAAGTCGGCAGTCTTCTTGTCGTCACCCTGGAGGGGCGACTTGTCGTCCACGGGCTTATTGTTGTTGTCTATGGGCTTATTGTTGTTGTTGTTGATGGGATTTATTCCATTGTTGCCGCCGTTCTGCCCCATCATCTGTGTCATCATGGACATCATCTGCGTCATCACCTGGGTCATCATCTGCATCATCTGCATCATCATCTGCATGGGCTGCTGCATCTGTGCTCCCGGGTCAGCACCCTGCGTCGCGGCCGCCTGCGGGGAGGCCATGCCGTCAGGTGCTGCCGCTGCCGCCTGAGGTGAGACCCCGGAAGCCCCGGACTGGTCTGCAGTCATCCTTCCCCTGGCTTGGTTGAAAGAATCCCACAGCCCTGACTGGAAGTTTTCGCTCATATCTCCCGGCCCCTGGAGGCCTGATCGTATGGATGGCTGCTGAGCCTCGCGGGTGAAGCGGGAGAAATCCTGTATGGGTGCCGAAGAATATGCCTGCCCATAGCCCCTCGAGGGTACTATGCTCTCAGCCTTGCTGTCATAGGCTTTCTGCGTCTCCCGCTTTGATCCTGAATTACCTGCCGGCTTGATTTCTTCTACCTGTTCTGCCATAGTGCACGCCCTTCCTTATGATTTACCTTGCTGCATGGAAAACGGCATCATGCCTCAGTTATGCTTTCCTTCCCGGGCCTGAAAAGAACCTGAAATGGCACTGAAAAATGTCTGAAAATGTTAATTTTGATAGGTATTCCTGTTAAAGTTTCTGGGAGAGGCCTCTCTCACTCTGTAGCGCCGGTGAAAACATATCCCACGCCCCATATGGTCTTTATCAGTTCGGGGCTCCCGGGCTGTTTCTCCAGCTTCCTGCGCAGGCGGCTTATCTGGATGTCTATGGAGCGCTCGAGGGCATAAAGCTCCCGGCCTCTTGAAAGCTCCATGATCCGCTCGCGGGACATCACTTTTCCCTGGTGCTGGACCATGATGTGCAGAATGTCGAATTCAATGGAGGAAAGCCTGATCCTCTCCCCCTTGAGAAAGGCGTGCCTCTTGACCAGGTCGAGCATGAGCCCGTTTGAGCCTGCCGATGAGGGCTGGATATCCCTGGATTTCTCAATCCGCCTGGCGACGGCATGAAGCCTTGCCAGGACCTCCCGCGGGCTGAGAGACTTTTCGATGAACTCGTCGGCTCCCATCTCCAGGACCAGTATGCGGTCCACTTCGTCACCCCTGTCGGAATAAGCAATTACAGGAAGGTCATAGTGGTCCGCAGTGAGGTGCCTTAAAGTCTCGAGCCCTTCCTTGTCAGCCATCATCGTGTCAATGACCACAAGATCGAGATGCTCCTTGCTGATGATTTCAAATCCCTCGTCACCGGTGAGGGCCGTGAAGACCTCGATACCCTGATCGGCAAGATACTCTTTCACGGAGTTTACCGATGCTTCATCACCGTCTATCAGCAGAATCCTCATAAGAAAGGCCTTCCTGTGGTCATCCATCATGCATGCGAGATTATCTGCCCCGCAGCAGGCATCTCCATTGTAGCGCAGGTGTGTAAGGAATGTTACAGGTAATGTAAGGGAGAAGTTAACAAGTGTTAAAAAATTGTAACAAAAAGTAACAAGCCTGCCGGCACCCCGATATTTTGAGGGGAGGAGCCCTCCACAGGGGCTTCTTGCCGGCGGTGCTCCTTTCTGCTACAATTGGTATCAGGCCATCAACGGGTTACCCGGCCATAATTGTATGGCATCCCGAAAGCAAGGAGCCTCCCTTGGAGCTTGGATCCCTGCCTTTGCTCGAAAGACTCTCACCCTGCCGCTCGGTCCTCATCGCAGGAGCGGGAGGCGGATTTGATGTTCTGGCGGGAGTGCCCCTTTTTGAGCATTTAAGGAGCAGGGGGAAAAGAGCCTACCTGGCGAGCCTCTCCTTTTCCGACCTCGAGAGCGCCAGGGGGCGCCTCGTATCACCTGCCGTGCTGGAAGTCAGGCATGATGCCGGCGGCAATTCCTCTTACTTCCCGGAGCGCTATCTCTCGGAGTGGTACAGGGAGAAGGGCCAGGAAGTTCCCGTCTATTGCTTCAAGCCCTCGGGCGCTGCCGTGATCCGGCAGGCCTATGAGGACCTGATCGGCGATCTTGATATTGACGCCCTGGTGCTGGTGGACGGCGGAACTGACATCCTCATGCGCGGCGATGAACCCGAGCTGGGCACCCCTTTCGAGGATATGGCGAGCCTTGCGGCAGCCCATACAGTCGCTCTCCCCGTGAGACTGATGGTGAACCTGGGCTTCGGCGTGGACTTCTTTCATGGAGTATGCCATGCCTATGTGCTCCAGGCAGTGGCTGATCTCACGGCCCAGGGCGCATTCCTGGGGGCTTTTTCCCTCCTTCCCTCTATGCCTGAGTTCCAGGCTTTCACCGAGGCGGTGGACTTCATCTCCGCCAGGATGCCGGGGAGGGAGAGCATCGTGGCGACGTCCGTCGCTGCCGCGGGCAAGGGGTGCTTCGGCGATCACCATTCCACTGACCGAACCAGGGGAAGCCGCCTTTTCATCAACCCGCTGATGTCCATGTACTGGTCTTTTGAAGTGGACGGTGTGGCCCGCCGGTGCCTCTACATGGACTATCTGCTTGAAACGCGGGACCGCTGGGACATGCGCCGCGCCATCGAGAACTACCTCTCAACGGTGACGCCGAGGGAGTGGATGAATATGCCGTTGTAATGAAGCCGTTTTTCTGATATAATCATCAATGAGATAAAAGTGACGCTCTCTTAAGAATTATCCGTACCACCTGGAAAATGAGGCAACATTCCTCTTTTTGAATTTAGAGAGATATCAATCATGTGCTGCCACTGAAGAAGTCCCGCACAGGAAAGAAGTGATCCGATGAAGGCCGTTAAAACCGCCAAGGCCTCAAGAGCCGCAAGGGCCTCTTCCCCGAAGAAAGAGAAAAAGCTCTTCCCCGTCGTGGGGATTGGCGCCTCGGCCGGTGGGCTGAAGGCCCTTGAGACCTTTTTCTCCCACGTGCCTGAGAATATCGGCATGGCCTTCGTCGTCGTGCAGCATCTGAGCCCTCATTACAAGAGCATCATGGGCGAGCTCCTGAAAAGGCACACGAAACTGGATGTCGTTGAAGTAAAAGACGGCGTGATGCTCAGAGAGAACAGCGTTTACCTGAACCCTCCCGACAAGGAACTGTCACTCATCAGAGGCGTGCTGCACCTCATGCCCATGGACAGGGCCAAGGGCATGAGCTTCCCTATAGATTCCTTTTTCCGGTCGCTGGCCGACGACAGGGCAGAGCAGGCGATCTGTATCCTCCTCTCGGGCTCCGGCACAGACGGCACGCTGGGGCTTGAGGCCGTCAAGGGGGCGGGCGGGATGACCATGGCCCAGGAAGAGCAGCAGGCCGAGTACAGCGGGATGCCTCACAGCGCCATAAAGACAGGCCTCGTGGATTTCGTGCTGCCCGTGGAACATATGGCGGGGGAGATCATCAAGTATGTAAAGCACCCTTACGTGGGAGGCCCTAAGAAAAGCGCGGCCATTTCAAAGCAGCTGGAAGCTTATTCCCAGAAGATTCTGTTGCTGCTGCGCTCGGCGAAGCGCCATGACTTCACCCATTACAAGCAGAGCACCATCATGCGGAGGATAGAGCGGAGGATGGCTGTACATAAGCTCGACAACATAGCCATATATTACCGCTATTTCCAGGAGAATCCCCAGGAGAGCGAAGCCCTCTTCAAGGAGCTCCTGATAGGCGTGACGAGCTTCTTCAGGGACAGCGATGCTTTCAGGCAGCTCGAGGAACGGGTGGTGCCGGAAATCGTGAAAAGGCATGAGAACGACCTCGCCGTAAGGGTGTGGGTGCCGGGATGTGCCACGGGAGAGGAGGCCTTTTCCATCGCCATGCTTATCGTCGAGGCAATGAACAGGCAGGAGAAGCAGCTCTATGTCCAGATATTTGCCACCGATATCGACGGGGCCGCCATAGACAATGCAAGAGCAGGAGTATACCCCGAGAGCATCGCTGCTGATGTGAGCCCCGAGAGGCTGAAGCGCTTCTTTGTCAAAGAGGGCAGCCTGTACAGGATAAAAAAGGAAGTCCGGGAGATGATAATCTTCTCCCTGCAGAACATCGTCACCGATCCGCCTCTTTCCCGCATGGACCTCATAAGCTGCAGAAACCTTCTCATCTACATGGACGGCGAGCTTCAGAAGAAGCTGGTGCCTCTTTTCCACTATGCCCTCAACGAGAGAGGGTATCTCTTCCTGGGCACCTCTGAGACCATAGGGCAGTTTTCTGACCTCTTCGGCGCGGTGGATTTGAAGGGGAAAGTCTTCCAGCGCAAAGGGAGGTCGGCACGCAGAGAGCATGATTACCAGCCCATGAGGTTTTCCGCTTCCAGGGAGCCCGAGCACCCGGGCGCTGCAGGAGAAGTCCCGAGAAAAGAAAAGCCCCGCAAAGAGCTGATGGAGCAGCTGCTCCTTGAGCACTACTCCGCACCGTCAGTGCTGATAAACGAGAAATGCGAGGCCCTCTATTTCCATGGCGCGACAGAGCGGTACCTCGTGCCACCCAGAGGGGAGGCGAGCCTGAACGTGCTCAAGATGTGCCGAGAAGGCCTCCACGGCAAGCTCAGCATTCTTCTCCGCAATGCATTGAAAGACAATATTCATTCCGAGATACAGGGAGTCCACCTTAAGCAAGGTGATGCCCTTCTCACGATGGACTTAAGCGTCCGCCCCCTCCCCGGTACCGTTGAGAAGCTTTTCGTCATCACTTTCATGGAACGGAAGGATCTGGCTGCCTCCATCGCTGAAAAAGGATCGGACGATTATGACCGGGGGCGTACGGCCGACCTTGAACAGGAGCTCCAGGCGACAAGAGAACACCTGCAGAGCGCTTTGGAGGCCATGGAGATTTCAAACGAGGAGCTGAAATCGGCAAACGAGGAGCTCCAGTCAACGAATGAGGAGCTCCAGAGCACCAATGAAGAGGTTGAAACCGCCAAAGAGGAGCTTCAGAGCACCAACGAGGAGCTTGTAACCGTCAATTCAGAGCTCCAGGCCAAAGTGGATGACCTGACGCGCGCCAACAACGATATTAACAATCTCCTCGCGAGCACAGACATCGGCACCATTTTCCTGGACAACGCCCTTGGCATCAAGCGCTTCACGCCCGCCATGACAAAGCTTTTCAACCTGAGGTCCACCGATGTGGGCCGGTCTATAAAGGACATTACCACTAAGATCACTTATGGCGCCCTCTACGAAGAAGCCGAGGGAGTCCTTGAAACCTTGCAGGGGAGGGAGCACGAGGTCCGCACGGGCGACGGGAAATGCTTCATCATGCGTATTCTGCCTTACAGAACCCTTGAAAACATGATAGAGGGCGTGGTGATAACCTTTATAGACGCGACGGAACAGAAACGCACGGAAGAGGCCCTCCAGGAAGCCACCGAGAAGACGCTGGTAATCCTGGACTCCCTGCTGGAGGGCGTGATGGGGACCGTGCGTGAGCCTCTCGTTGCCCTCGATGAAAATCTCCGCGTGATGAAAGCCAACGGCCCCTTCTATGAAAAATTCGGCGGAGCGCACGGAAGTGCCGAGGGAAAGTCCCTTTTTGACATTGGAGGCGGGCAGTGGGATAATGCCCCTCTGCGCGAGCTCCTGGAGAGGATTCTTCCCCACAGGACAAGCCTGGAAGGCTTTGAAGCCACCCTTGACCTCCCCCGCGCCGGGAAGAGGACGCTCATGCTGAATGCCCGGCAGATGACAAGGGGCGGGGACAAGGCAAAGCTCATACTGCTTGCTGCAGAGGATATAACGGGGAGAGAGAGCCTTTCCCGCTCAGCGAGAAAAGAGGTGGGCATTGAAAAATAACGCGCCCGGCAAAAAAAAGAGCCTCCGCCAGAGGGCTGAGGAAGTGCTGATGTCCCGGGTGCCTGCACCGGGAGAGCTTCCGGAAGAGGAGATTAAAAGGCTCATCTATGACCTCCAGGTTCACCAGGTTGAGCTTGAGATGCAGAACGAGGAGCTCAGGAGAGCTCAGCATGAGCTCGAGGAGTCGCGGACGCGGTACTTTGACCTTTATGATTTTGCCCCCGTGGGCTATTTCACGCTCAAAGAGGAAGGGGTCATCACCGAGGTGAACCTCTGCGGGGCAAAGATCCTGGGCATCGAGAGGGCCTACCTTGTCGGGAAGCCTTTTGCGGTCTTCCTGGCCCCTGCTTCGCAGAACGCTTTTCACAGGCATATTAAAAGCATCCGCAGCGGCGTCAAGAGAGCCAGCTGCGAGCTGAAGCTTGCAAGAAGAAGAGACGGCTGGGAAACGTGGGTGATTATGGAGACTGCAGCGGGAGAAGGTCTTGAAAAAGAGTGCTGCTCAGCGCTGACTGATATAAGCTGGCGCAAGAAGATGGAAGAGAGCCTCAGGCTGAGAGAGGCAGGCTTGATGATGGTCCTCAATGTGGCAAAAACCTCGGTTTTCAGCCAGGATCGCTCGCTGCGCTATACCGATATCCAGAATCCCCACCACAGCTTTGCCGACATAAAGGTCGTTGGAAAAACCGACAGAGAGCTCCTGCCGCCCGAGGCTGCCTCGCTGTTGACAGAGATAAAGCACAGGGTCCTGGAGAGCGGCAAAGGTGAGCGCGCAGAGGTGCTCCTCCACCTCGGGGGGGATATGGTATATTACGACCTCATTGTAGAGCCCCAGAGGGACGAGGTTGGCGCCATAACCGGCATCACCTGCGCATCAACGGATATCACGGAGCCCAGGAAGGCCGAGGAGCACCTGAAGACCGCCTGTGCAGAAAAGGAGATGCTGCTGAAAGAGCTGCATCACCGGGTTAAGAACAACCTGCAGACTGTCTCGAGCCTTCTTTCCCTCCAGGAGAGGCAGATCGCCGAGCCGCGCCTGAAGGAATCCTTCGACGAGATCAGAAACCGTATCAAGTCAATGACTATCATTCACGATCTTCTCTCCTGCTCTGAAAATGTCGGTGAAGTGAACTGCAGAAAGTTTCTTTCTGAGATGGCGGCCGCCCTTTTCAGCTCACAGGGAAGAAAGGGCTTATCATATAATATTAAAGCCGATGAGGTGAGCCTGAAAGTGGATACGGCCATTCCATGCGCCCTTATCGTGAACGAGCTTGTCACCAACGCTTTCAAGCACGCCTTTCCCGGCAGCGTAGATGGTGAGGTGATCGTGGAAATGAAGGTTATGGAAAAGCACAGGCTGAGGCTCACCGTCAGCGACGACGGCGTGGGATTACCCGGTGAGGAATCTGCGGATAAGGCTTCTTCCCTTGGAATGTCGCTGGTCCAGGCCCTCACGGAGCAGATAAATGGCGTGATAGTTGTGAAGCGTGACGGCGGCACTGCCGTCGAGATAACCTTCAATGATCCTGCCTTTTCCCGCGCAAATTCAAAGAGGCGGTGAAACCATGCTGCGTCATGTAAAGATCCCCACTTATGACCTTATCCTGTGCCTCTCGGCGGCCATCGACCTCATCAGCCCCAGAGTGGCCTACCATCATGTCAAGGCGGCCTACGGGGCCCTCAGCATCGCTGCGGAGATGGGCTTTTCCCACCAGGAGAAGAACGCCCTTCTGCTGAGCGGGATGCTCCATGACTGCGGGGCCCTTTCCCTGAAGGAGAAGATGGAGATCATGGAGTTCGAGATGGACAGCCCCCATTACCACTCAGACCTTGGCGGCCGCCTCCTTTCCACTTTCGAGCCCTTCATGGGAATCTCGTCCCTCGTGAGGCATCACCATGTGCCCTGGGATTTTGGAGGGGGGCAGGAGTTCCATGGCGGGGAGGTGGCGCTCTCAAGCCACGTGCTTCACCTTGCCGACAGGGTGGCGATTCTCTTGGAGAAGAATCACGATGTGCTCAAGGGGGCCGCTGAGATCAGGAAGAAAATAGAGGCCCACAGGGGGAAGCTGTTTCACCCCGAGGTGGTCGAGGCATTCCTTGCCCTCTCTGAGAGGGAGTACTTCTGGTTTGACCTCGCGTCACCATCGCTCACCGCCATCCTTGCAGACGCACTGGAGCTTGACACAATCAGCCTGGATACCGAGGGACTTCTCTCCCTCACCAGGCTTGTATCCCATATCATCGACTTCAGGAGCCCTTTTACCTCGACCCATACAAGCGGCGTCGCCGCAAGCGCCGAGGTGCTCTGCAGGCTTGCAGGCTTTTCAGAGCATGAGGCGGTCTCCATGAGAATCGCCGGATTTCTCCACGACCTGGGAAAGCTTGCCGTGCCCAAGGAGATCCTGGAAAAGCCAGGAAAGCTCAGCGAAGAGGAGTTCAACATAGTGCGATGCCATACGTACCATACTTACCGGCTTCTCGAGCAGGTTCCCGGCTTCAGCGAGATTGCCTCGTGGGCCGCTTTTCATCACGAGCACCTTGACGGGAAGGGATATCCTTTCCACATTGACGGGCGGGATCTTTCGCTGGGGGCAAGGATAATGGCCGTCGCCGACGTGAATACGGCCATCACGGAAGACCGCCCCTACAGGAAAGGGATGGAGAAGGAGAAGGCCCTTGAGGTTCTGGATACCATGGTTTCCGGTAAGAAGCTTGACGGAAATCTTGTTCAGCTCCTGAAGACCCATTTTGAGGAGGCAAACGGGGCGAGAAAGCGGGCCCAGGAGAGCTCCCGGCAGGAGTTCGACAGGTTCCTGATGGAGCCTGCCGAGCGCAGATAGTGGGTATTTTTACCTCCCGGGCCTGCCAAAGATGGTAAAGGTGGCGTTCTGCTGCTGCTGAATGTACTGGGGTGAGCATACGCTGCTCTGCTGCCGGGTTGACTGGGGGGTGAAGATGCTGCTCTGCTGGTTTGTATAGCCCGGATCCAGGATGCTCTTTGGCGGCGCAGTCGTGGTCATCATGCCCTGGGGATTGTAGTTCTTGAAATAATACTGCTGGAACTCAGGGTTATAATAGTAATAATAATTGCCGTAGCCAGACGTGGTGGGATAAGCGGCCTGCCCGCTCTGGGAGGCGGGGGCCTGAGGTGCGGCAGGGAAGCCGTAGCCCGTGGAGCACTTATTATCCGAGAACCCGTAGCCCGGCGCCTTTGACGGCTCAAAACCGTAGTCTGCACGGCACGGCGCGGCAAGGGCGCCAAGGAGCGCCAGCGCAAGTATCCCGCAAATAAACATTTTTCTGTTCTTCATGGTATCAACCCCTGTGCCTGGATTTGTCATCATCCTGATTATACAATGGATGGAGGGACTGTAACAGAGACGGGATGTTAAAATTTCCCGGCAGATCTTTAACACTTCGCCACGTTTAAAAACACTCCGGAGTTCCCGGGAAGCGCCCCGGCCGTTCCTGTGAAGGGCACCGGAAGCCCTGTCATGTGCCGCGTAATCAGGCAGAAGCAGGTCTTTTCCTGGAGGAGTATCAAGGCCCTGACCAGAAAGAGAAAAAGGTGGACTTCTTTTCCCTATGAAACGAGAGAGGACCAGCTTCCCATGTGGATAGAGCGCCTGAGAGAATCAATAGCGCTCCAGGAGTCGCTCCGCCCCCTCCTGGGAGACCGCCTCGTGGATAACGCCCTCGAGCCGATGCGCCGGGAGCTCAGAGAGCTTGAAAAAGGCGCCATGGCTCCCCCTCTGCAGAAGCTTGAGCGCCGCTACGTTACCGTGATGTTCGCCGACATCTCGGGCTTCACCGCCCTCTCTGAGCGGGAAGATCCCGAGAGGATGAGGGCCATCATCACGTTCTGCTTCACCAGGCTCTCCCTGAAGATCCAGCATTACGGCGGGACTGTGGAAAAATTCATCGGTGACGCCATCATGGCGATTTTCGGTGCGCCGGAGGCCCATGAGAACGATCCTGAGCGCGCATGCAGGGCGGCGCTTGAAATGATGAATGAGCTTTCCTCAGTGAACACCGAGCTCGGCACCGAGCTCGGGCTTCATGTCGGCATCAATTCAGGCCTCGTGGTGGCAGGCATACTGTCTATCAACGGCATAGAACAGTATGTCGCGACAGGCGACACGGTAAACGTCGCAGCGAGGCTCGAGGACCGGTCGGAGCGGGGGCAGATCTACGTGGGACCAGGCACCTGGCGCCACACGGCCCATCTTTTTGAGTACAGCGCCCTTCAGCCCCTGAAGGTGAAGGGAAAGTCAGAGCCCCTGAAAGTATATTCCCTCCTTGGCCTCAAGGTCCCGGGCAAAGCTCCTGAGGAGCCGCCTGCAGGGAGCCTTTCAGCCCTCGTGAGCCGTTACGAGGAGCTTGAATACGCCTCGGATATCTTTGCCCTGCTGGAGGGAGGGAGGGGAGCTTTCCTCGTCATAGCCGGAGATGCAGGCATAGGGAAAACCCGCCTCCTTGCCGCGGTCATCGAGCAGGAGCGGCGGCCCCGGTTTCTCTGCCTCCGGGGCAGGGCGATGTCCCACAGGCAGGCCACGAGCTTCTGGCCTGTGAGGGAAGTGCTGAGGGAGCTTTTCGGCCTCCAGGAGAGTGATGATGACGGGAAGGCAAGGGCAAGAGCATCTCTTGGCATCAGGGACGTCTATGAAGAGAACGACGCAGACCCGGCCCTTTTCCTGGGCATTCTCCTTGGACTGGGCCTCAAGGAGGAAGAGAGGAAGCGGATCGAGGCCCTGGGGCCCGAGGGCACAAGGCGCCAGATTTTCAGCGCGGCCCGCCGGCTTTTCAGGGCCCTGGCCTCCCTGAAACCCGTCATTCTTGTCATGGAAGACATGCACTGGGCCGATGAGACCACCCTTGATCTCGTGGAGCACCTCGTGCCCCTTGTCTCGCATGTGCCCCTCCTTATCCTGTGCACATGCCGCACCGACCCGGCGAGGGGCATTTCAAGGATAAGATCGTGGAGAGACTCACTGGCGGCGCAGGATTTCCATGAGCTGCTGCTGCGCCCCCTTTCGCATCCCCAGTCTCTGGAGTTCATTGAGGCTCTTTCCGGGAGCGGGCTCCCCCGGGAAGTCATGGAAAAAATATGGGAGCACACTTCAGGGAATCCCTTCTTTATGGAGGAAATGGTGAGGGCTTTGAAGGGAGGCTCCGCGCCGGCGAAACCGGTGAAGGCCGGCGAAGGCGGCGGGGCGTTCCCGATCCCTGAAACGCTCCATGCCGTTATCATGTCCCGTGTGGACCGCCTCGAGGATTCCTTGAAGGGAGTCCTCAAGGGGGCAGCAGTACTTGGCGCGATCTTCCCGCCTGACCTGCTTGACAAGGTGCTCCCCGGCGCCGCCCCCTGCACAGGCGCCCTGGAAGCCTTGGGAAGAGAGCAGTTTATCATTATCCACAGGCTTCCCACCGGTGCCCTCCTGTGCGAGTTCATCCATGCCCTGGCCCGCGATATCATTTACGAGAGCATCCCTCTTGATGAGCGCCGGAGAGTCCACGGGCAGGTGGCGCAGGCCCTGGAGTCACCCGGGGCAGAGACCATCCGGGAGCACCTGGGAGTCCTGGCCTATCATTGGGCCGAGGCAGAGAACTGGGAAAAGGCCCAGGAGTATCTTTTCAGGATCGGCGACGCCGAGGAGATGATTGCCGCCGACATCGAGGCCCTCGCCAGTTACCGGAAGGCCTTTGAGGCACACCGCAGGGTTTTCGGCGACCGGTGGGAGCCCCTCAGAAGAGGAGCTTTCATGGAAAGGATGGCTGAAACCCTCTTCAGGGTGGGCGCTCATGAAGAGGCACGGGACCAGTATCTCCAGATAAGGGAAATCCTTGGCATCAGGACCTCATCGACACGGAACGAGGTCTATTGTGAATTCATGTGGCAGATAGCAGCCCTTATCGCGTCGTACACGATGCCGCGGCTCCCGGGGAAGGCTTATGACCCAGAGTGGCTCAGGCTCTATTTCAAGGTCATGGAGGGACTCGCCTGGGTGGAATTCGAGCTTTTTCCCGAGCGCGGGAGCCTTTTCTCCCTTGAGCACCTCTGCATGGCCGAGAGGGCCCGCCGTGACGACCAGGTGTCCCTCGCTTCGTCCACAGTCGGCCTTACCCTGGCCCTTTTCCTGATGGACGGGCCTGCGGAGTTTTTCCTGAGAAAAGCCCTCGAGACCGGCGAGAGGAGCGGCTTTCTCCCGGCCTTCCAGATGGCGCACTTCTGCAGGGGGTTCTGCCATTTCATAAAAAGCGAGGCGGGAGAGGCCTTCCGCCACCTTTCCATAGCGGCGGAAAGCGCCAGAGATGAGGGGGATGTCCACAAATGGGGCGCCGCGGCCCAGGATATATGCTTTCTGTATTTTCTCCAGGGCAGGCTTGATGAATCGGAGGCCCTGGGCCGCGAGATGGTCGCCCAGGGTGAGAACACCGCCGATCTCCAGGTGGCCGCCGCGGGGCATCTCAGCCTCGCGCTGCTGTCCCTGGTAAAAGGCTCTGTTGAAACGGCCGAAAAGACTTTCCGGCAGGCCCTTGCCCTTTTTCAGCGTATTTCCGACAATTATTCCGTTCCGGCGGTCTATGCCTTTCTGGCACTTACCCTGAGCTGCCTTGAAAAGGACGGGGAAGCCCGGGAGGCCGTAAGGAGCGGTGAAGAGATAATGAAAAAACACACGGCAATTGGAGGCAGGAACGGTTGGCTCCCTGCAGTGAAGGCCGCCCTTCTCCTCAGGGAAAACTCATGGCCGGGGGAGATAACGCCAAAGACAATGAAGGAAGCGCACAATGCCTGCCGGGCCGCCCTCTCTGAAGGGAAGCGCTCCCTCGGGAGCATGGCTCTCGCCCTCTGCCTCGAAGGAGCTCTTGAATGGAGGAGGGGAAGAAAAAAAAAGGCCACGGGCGTCTTTGAAAAAGCCATGTGCGAAGCAGAGAAGGGGGGCTTTCTTTACCCTCTCGCCGAGGTGTGCCATCATGCCGGGAGCCTCACGGGGAATGAATCATGGACCGGTAAGGGTCATGAGATTGCCGATAGGGCAGGCATAAGGCTCATGCTCTTCTCTCCCGTGAAAAGGCCCCCTCTGTAGCATACACCTCCACCGGGAAAGACTTTTCATTTTTCCATAATTATTGTATACTGAAAATACCTGGAAAAACAGTCGGGAGGGAGAGACATGGAGAGCATTGGAAGCAAGCCACCTGTGGGCATCCATACTGGCGAGAGGGCATGTGCGCCCTGTCATGAGAAACCTCAGGAGCCTCTGCAGCCAGATGACCATTTTGAACATGCTCCCGCCGGGGAAGCCTCAATGCCCAGGAAAGCCGCGAAAGCGGAGACTCCTCCGCTCAGCCTTGAAAAAATCGATGTCCCCCTTGAAGTAATAGCGCTCCCCGTAGGCGACCCCGCTCTCCTTGTCGCCATCGGCCAGGCCTTCACGCAGAAGAAGAGCTCCGTCAATGTCCAGGGCGCTGTCACCCAGGGCGACAGGAAATACGACGTGAACCTGCAGGTGAAGAAGAACGACACCTTCAACTATGACCTCAAGGGGAAAATAGGGACGATGGACGTGAGCCTCCATGCCGAGAAGCCTTTACTCTGGCCCTCCATCAATGTCACGGGAAAAATAGGCGCCAACAAGGTGGATTTGAGCAACACTCTCAACCTGATCACCTGGAATGTCTCCACCGAGGGTAAAGTGGGAAGCGTTTCTCTTGACCTTACCTCCGACACTGACAAGGAAAAGAAAAAGACCATCACCAGGGGAAAAATTGGAGCGATGCCCTTTTATAACGAAGTGTCTGCCGGCACGGAAGTGAAGCAGTCCCATGGAACCCTTGGCGAAGTGAAAATAGACGGGACAGGCAGAGAGACGGCGCCCGGGCACTTTGTGTCCCATAATGTAATGGGCGACGTGGCATCATCTTATCAGGTGGAAGGGCAATAAAGGCGTCTTCTGAATTCATCCCGAAGAACCGGGATTATAATGGAGCCCCTGTATTATTTCAGAAGAATGGTGAATATCCCCGGAGGTGACTATGAAGAGATATGCTGTTTTGTTTCTAATCCCCGCTCTGGTGCTTTTTCTCTCTGGAAATCAGGCAGCGCAGGGCGCCGGTGAAGGGAAGGATGGCCTGCTTTCCGGGGCGGATCTCCAGAAGCTTTCTAAAACAGGGATCCCTCTCGTGATCCCCCATTATCTTCCCGAGGGCTTCACGCTCTCCAAGGTTGACACCACGATAGACAGCCGCTTCGGGAACTCCTATTCCATAGAATACCGCTACGGCTCCGCAGTAAAGTTCTATGTCGAGGCTTTCTGCGGCGGCATCGGCGATACTCCCT
Organism: Candidatus Eremiobacterota bacterium; assembly: GCA_031082125.1. Lineage (NCBI taxonomy): Bacteria > Bacillati > Vulcanimicrobiota > Vulcanimicrobiota bacterium. Next base: position 8,187 of record JAVHLM010000028.1, on the reverse strand, counting down.
CGGGGAAAAAGGAATATCCTTTCACCAACCCGGTCCTGGGAAAAGGCACCATACAATGGACACCGGAAAAAGGGAAGGAGCCCCCGTTCCTTCTTTCCACATGGCTTAAGGGGAAGGCCGAGTTCCCCGTTTACCACGTGAGGGCTTTCAGCGTCAGTCCCGGCGAGGCCGTGAAGGTGGCGGAATCACTCAGGTATTACGGTGCTCCTCCCAAGGCTTCCGACTCCCGTGAGGCACCGGTGAAGTGGAAGTATAACTGCGGCCTCGTGGGGGCTCTTGCCGCCACTGAAGGCATCGTCTGCTTCACCATGAAAAACGAGGAGACCTCTGAAAATTATGTATCGGGCCTTGATTCTTCAAAACAGGAAGTGATATGGGAATTCAAATTCAGGAAGGCCACTCAGAGCGCCCTCACTGCCTTCGGCGGCGTCGCTTACTGCGCCGGCGGCGGTGAGCAGGGCGAGTGCCATGCCCTTGACGCGAAAACCGGCAAGGTGAAATGGAGCTTCTTCTTTGATGAGAATCTCAACGCGTGCAAGCCCACCTGCTATGGGAAATACGTCTATCTGGGCACGGGAAACATGGGCAACTCCAATTATCTCGGTATTCTCTACGCTCTTGACAGGGCCACGGGGAAGGAGGCATGGAGGTTCAAGGCCGGCGGCCACATTTCCAGGCCCTCCTTCCTTGGCGACGCGATTTTCGCGGGATGCGGCGGCAGCCATGTCTATGCCTTCAGGCACGACACCGGCGCGGTGCTCTGGAAGGCTGCCCTTGACGGCGTGGTTCTCTGCTCTCCCTCGGTGCTCGAGGGGAAGGTCTATGCAGGCACAGGCAGCACATTCTACTGCCTTGACGCGAAAGACGGCAGTGAGGTGTGGAAGGTGCCCCTTGAATCCGATGTGAACTCCATATCACCCCTGGCGCGCCGGGGTCTCGTGTTCATCAGCCTCAACGACAGGCAGAAGGCCCTGGCGGCCCTTGATGCGGCCACGGGGCGCACCGCCTGGAAGGTCCCGGGAGTTGCTCTCCAGCGTGAGCCTCTTGTCTCCGGTGACCTGGTGCTTGCCCCCCTCTGGGACAAAGGCCTCAGGGCCTATGAAGTGAAATCGGGCAGAGAAGCCTGGAGAATCCAGGCGAAAAGCGGCGGCCCCATGGACATCGACGGCGGCACGCTCTATTTCTGCGACGGTATGTATCTTTACGCGGTGCAGCCCTAGAGGTTAATGGTGTGAGTGAATGAAGGCGAGACTGCCCCTGGGGACTGTATCTTGTTGGTATAGGTGAAGGTGAACTTCTTCGGCGACTCGGCGCCCACGCTGAAGGCCGTCACAAAGGGGCCGCCGTTTCGTGCCCTGAGGATACCCCGCACATACTGCTTCTTACTGATAGTCTCGAGAAAGGCCTGGACTTTTTTCACGTCGCCCTTTTCAAGCGAAGGGGTGATGAGGGCCGTGAGGGCGCTCATAAAGGCGTTCTCGTCGCAGTGTATGCAGGTTTTGGCGTTAAAGCTGCTGTCGGGGTATGGCTCGCTGCTTGTGAAGGTGGGAACGGCCTTGAGAAAAGCCTTTTTTTCGGCATCGCCGAAGACCTGGATCACCTTTTTCAATGGCTCAATCTGCGCGGCATAGTAATTTTTTGCCGGCATATCGGCAAAGAGCGGAGAGGCCGATGCCGCCAGGAAAAGGGCAGCCCAAGCCATAAAAAGCATTGCCGACAGAATCTTTCTCTTCAGCATTGCGCACCTCCCCTGTATAGAATTCGCGGCCACCCCTTTTTTCCGTTGTATTTCTGTCAGCCTTTTTCAGAGGCAGGAATCGCCTTCGGAAAAGGTAAATTGTTCACCTTATCCCGGCAGCCTCCACGGAGCCGGAATATCACAGGAACGGAGCACTTGAAAGATGATTCGCCAGGGAGCGCCACGCACTCTTGCTTTTCTAATCCTGATTCTTTCCCTTCTCTGGACCGTCCAGGGGAGCGTGCTCTCTGCCGTCCCGGGTGGCTCCGCCGCCGCGCCTGCCTGGGAGCCCTTCTGCACTTTCGGCTCGGAGCTTTTTCCCTCATACCTTGTGACGGTATCAATGCTCAACTCTACGGAGGAGATAGACAACAAGGCCCAGCCCAATATCCTGGGCTCACTCTACGGCGCCCTTGCCGTCCGGGTCAAGGCGCCCGCTGACGGCACCGCGGTAAAGATTGTCATGGAGGGAGAGAAGTTCATACGCAAAAGCACTTTTGAGGGCGTTCTCAAGAAGGGCGGCCAGGAATATGAAATCTATCCCTACGTGAAATATGATTATGATGCCCTCCTTTCTGTCCACCAGGCCGTTCCTGAGGATCTCACCGTGGCCGTGTGGCTGAATGGCGAGGCCCTGGGGGAGCAGACCATGACGCTCAGAGTGAGGACCATCAATGACTGCGTCTTTGAGATTGTGTGCAGCGACACCACTGATGATATCTCCTGGTCCTTCTCAGCCTATGTCAACGAGACTCACCCCGCCCTGGAGCCAATTCTCAAGAGTGCCCTTCAGGGCGGCTCCATCTCCTCCTTTGCCGGCTACCAGGGCGACAAAGAGAGTGTCCGTGCCGAGATCGAGGCGATCTGGAATGCCCTGAAGCAGAGGGGGATCAAGTACAGCGACATAAGCACGCCGGTGGCGCGCTCGGATTATGTTGCCTGCCAGCACGTCCGCCTCCTCGGGGAATCAATCAATTACGGGCAGGCCAACTGTGTTGACGGCACAGTGCTCCTCGCTTCGCTCCTCAGGAAAATCGGCCTGAAGACCTATCTCATGCTCACGTCGGACCATGCCTTCCTGGGCGTCGATCTTACCGAGGACGGCAAGAACAGGATTTACATAGAGACAACCCTGATCGATGAAGGAACTCTAGATGAAGCCATAGAGGCCGGCAGGGACAATGTGAAGGAATACGGTGGTAAAAAGGATCTCACGACAGTTGACGTCGATGAGTGGCGCGACAGGGGCGTGATGCCCCTCAAGGACACAGAGGCCGAGAAAAGGTAAGCCCTCAGTCCTGGTCCTTCTTGACAGGGATCCTGACGCCTTTGTCTTCCCCGCCTGCCGGGGCAATTGGAAGCTTATTCTTTGACGCCTCGGCTATCCATTGCCGGACAGTTTCCACCGCTTCCCCGGCCGTAATCCAGGAGAGGGGCCCGTAGTCCGCCATGCCTGCCGCCCAGCAGGCCGCATCGGGAGTGTCGCCCCGGTGCACAAGGTATTTTATCTGCTCCTCGTAGCCGGCAAGCTCGTATTCCCTCCGGCGCCTCCTGCTGGTGAGGTAGCGCAGCCAGAAGAGCCATCCTTCTCTTTCAAACTGCCTCACATGGACAAGCTCATGGGCGATGAGGGCCTCCCGCTCTACCTCCCGCTCGAGGGCGAAAAACCATTCGGGCATGAAGAGCGAGTGCCCTATGGCGGTGGCGGTGTCGCGGAGCGCGGGGCACAGATGCCACAGCCTCGATTTGGGGCGTATGGAGTATTTCATATAGTAACCCGCTGCCAGGGCTTCAATCCCTGCACTCGCCGCATTTTTTCACGGCGGCGGTGCTCTCTCCCGTGCCTGGCATCTTCCCCTTTTTCTGAAGAGCCCTGAGGATATTCCCAGAGAGGTGCTTCCTGCTCTGATCGTCAAACTCGCAGTAATCCACCGCAATATCCAGGAAGTCATCAACAGAAGTCGCATAGAGGGCGCCTGCAAGGTTTTCCTTGATAAAAAGAAGGGTTTTTTCCCCGGGGGCCAGGTCTTCCACAAGGTGAGGAGCGGCCACTACCAGGATCTCCTTCTCATCAGCGGGCTCTTTTGTTATCACCACCACAAGAATTCCGAGGATATCAAGATCCTTTTTGGCCTCCCTGAGCTTTTCAATCAGTGCCGGGGCGGCTTCCGGCACGAGGCAGGCAAAGCCGCTGTGGGCCCTGAAGAGAGACCCGATCTCAGTATTGCCGCGGGCAGGGTGGGGGAAGGTGACGCTTTTCAGCAGCTCCATAAGTGCGCGGGGATCGCCGGACTGGTTATCGCTCTTCATAGGTATTCCTCCCTGATTTCTTTCATGATGAGGATATTATCCTTTATTATGGGTGATGCCTGCCGCACTCTTTGGATTCCCCGGCCTGCCGATCCTCATGAAACGGCTAACCGGCTCCCTCATCATGGGAAGCATGTCAATATGGTAATGCGTCTGATGCCCGTCGCAGGCATTGCCTTCCTGCTTATGCCTTTGGCTCAATGTGCTTTCTTGAGAGCCCGGATCATCTCGAAGAGTTTATAAATGATCCCCTTTCCGCGTTGTATCGCCGCTTCCCCTCCAGAGTGCCGATGTCGAGCACTCCCGGATCCTTTGTCCATCGAAAATCAAGGGCTTTCTCCACTTTGCGGCTGACATCGCTGTCCAGGCTCCACACCTGCAGTAACCGGCCCTCCATGGCGGGCGGATCCATGGCCGAGAGCACGGCGACAAAGCGCCCATCGGGAGACAGGCATGATTCAAGGGAGGTTTTAGAACGCAGCGCGCTCCAGTCAGCATCGGCTTTCGCCCCGGTGAAGCGGTGCTTCTCGGTGCCTTCGAGGTCAGAGACCAGCACTGTGCCGAACTCACGCCAGTCGGGTAACCCGGCACCGCCGCCGAAGCTGAGATCAGTGCCAACGCAGACCAGAGTGCCCCGCACGCCGATGATACCGCCCTGAATGATTCCGCGTTTCCACCGGCGGGCAGGCCCGTTTATCGGCATGTGCCATAAGGCGGATTGCAGCAGCTCCTTGTAACGATCATCCATATGCGAGGCGGGCTCCTTCCTGAAGCTGACGATGACGGCACTGCTGTCTGCGGTCCACTCTTCAATGCATACCCTCTGGCGCAGGCTCCCGGATTCCAGGACGAACTCATGAAGCTTTCGCGGGGCTCCTCCCCTGCGGTCAGAGAGCCATATCTCGCACCGCTGCGGGTAGTCCGGGCCGCTCTTCCCCCAGGTATCCTTCTCAAAAGCGATATATCGCCCGTCCGGCGAAGGCAGTTTTCTCACTACCTTTGCCATCTCTGCCTGGGATGGTCCCGACAGGGAAAGCATCAGCGCAATGATACCCGGCATGCATAAGAAAAGCTGTCTCATATCATTCATCCCTCTCTCATGACCCTTGCAATGAAGCCTCTTCGACTTACCAGGTGTACGTTCTCCCTCAATAATTCAATTCGCCGCGCGCGGTTCCCCCCCGTGTCGATGTTGATTTCAAACCCTGCGTGCCGGGGAAGCCGCTTTTCTCCCGTGATCCGGCTCAGGCTCCCGTGCCTGTGATGATGTACAATGTCTGCTGCGCCGTCAGCAGCAGCAGGCACATTGCCAATAGTGATGGCAAATATCTCATATTCCTGCCCCCCTTTGTGGAATGTGAAAACAGGAATTACCCAAGGTTTTCCAGGCTTTTATATCCCAATGGTTCTGTTATTCTTTTAAATCTACAGGATTCCCGACGGGATCACGGGAAAAGAACAGATGATTTCTATGAAAGGAAATTCAGCTCAAGAGTCATAACCATTATGGTAAAAGGAAAGAAGGTGGTGGAGCATGAGCGACAGGGAAGACTATTGCGGTGCCTGTGGAGAGCCTCTGGATGAAGGAGAGACTTTCTGCGGCGCTTGCGGTGAGAAAGCTTCAGGCGAAGGCTCTGACGGCAAAGTGCGGTCAGTACAGGGGAGGAAAGGTAAGCCGGACTCTTCAAAGATTATTTTGACGGGCCTTGTGATAATTCTGGCAGCCCTCGTCATGATGCTCGTCTTCCCGAAAATGCTTCACAGCCCGGGCATGACGCCCCATCCATCAGCCACCGTTGACAGCGGTGTCCCCTCAGGTCCTTCACTTGAGCTCCAGCTTGTCCCTCTTGATGATCCTGTGACACGGCAGAAGAAAGATCTCACAGAAGACGATATCAAGGCGTCAATGGTGATTCTGATGAAGCGTCTTGCCTCAGAAGGGTATAAGGCACAAATCATCAAGAGCGGAGAGGACGTGCTCAGTATATCCTTCCTTGAAGAGACAGAGGCCGATGCGATCCGCCGGCTTGTCCTGCAGAGGGGCGTCATGGAGATAAAGGAAGAGCGCCTTGATCCAGTAACGAAGAAGATGGGATGGTTCACCGCTCTTGACAGGTCATGCCTGGTGGAAGAGGGAGGCGCTGAGGTGATCCCCCAAGGTGCGCCCGGAGGTCCCGGGCTCTCTCTGGTCATGAATCCGGGAGGTACGAAAAGGCTCGAGGAGTGCACGAAAAATAATAAAGGCAAGCCGCTCGGCTTATTTATTGATGGAAAGCTCATTGCCGCCCCCTTCGTCGGGGATGTCATCACCAGCGGCAGATTCGTGATAGGCGGCATCACCGACGAGGCAGAATGCCGCCGTATAGTCTCTGCCCTCAACAGCGGAACTCTGCCCGTCGGGGTGAAGATGATGAAACTCAAGCCGGTCAGCGGAACAAAGACCGAGGCCCCCATGGGGAGGATAAAGGCAAAGCTCGGGCCCGGGGAAAGCGGCTCTGCGGTGGTGAGTGATCTGGGAGAGAAGGGGTATAAGGCTGTGCTGCATGAGGGCCGGCAGACCGCAGTAAAAGCTTATGTGGTGAGGGGCTCCTTCCGCAAGGAGCTTGCAAAGCCTGTGAGGGAATATCTGGAAGCGAACAATTACAAGGTCAAGGAAGCGCCCCTGAGAGAGGGGTGGATCAGCCTTGAAGCGGGAGGGCTTTTCCCTGCCAGGGAGGATGCGGAGAAAACCAGGAAGAAAATCAAGGAAGATCTGGACATTGAATTAAAGGTGGAGCCCCAGCAGGGCTCCGCGGAAGAGGATGAGGCCTTTGTCGAGATCGAAGGCGTTGATGAAAAGGGCCTGGAGCAGATAAAGGATTCTTTCAAAGGCAGGATAACAGAGACGGAGTGGCTCCAGAAGCCATAAAACGGGGCTTTGATTGGAAAGAGCAGAGCTTCCCTGCTGGCAGGCGGGCCAATTACTCAGGGAGTTTCCCGGGGCTCTTGCCATTGGCTAGTCCCAGTCGTCCTGCCTGAAAATCATATCGCACCCTTCCTGGGTGACATCGCGGTGATAGGTCCCGCAGTAATTGCAGAAAACCTTGTATTTTGACGGATCTGGCACATGGCCGTGGCTGCTTGGATCGTAGTAGTAGCTGTGGGTGCCGGGATCGTACTTCCAGTTCGGATCTGACCCGGGGGTGCTGTTTGACTGCTTCTGCGCCGAGTAGATCCAGGGGGCGAGAGTGCCGGGCTGCGACCATATTCCTATCCCGGCAGCTTTGGCGGCATCTGCGGCATTTTTGAGGGCCTCGTCCTGCCTGAAGCGGCCGTCATACCAGGCAAGCCCCTTCTGCACGATGGAGAGACCCGCATCCTGGCCGTCAACTGACACCTGGGATATCAGCCGGCCTGATTCATCGGTATCCACCACGTGGACCTTCACCTGTTTTCCCTGGATCAGGCCCTGCAGATATTGCCTGGCTTGCACCGCAAAGGGTTGCCCGTCGGCGGGGCACGCGACGCAGTTGAGGGTCAGGGTTCCGTTCCCGGTGATGATGGCAGTGCAGTCCTTCACCGACATGACCTGGGTGGTGAAGTCCTGGGCGAAGGCACAAGAGGTGAGCGCCAGGGCGAAAATGACGAGGAGCGCCGGCAATGTTTTCATATATCCCTCCATAGTGAAGTCTCTGAGAAATTATACCACAAAAAAGGGGGGACAGCCAGCATTTTCATAATATGGAAGAATAAGGAGACAGCGTTCGCCTTTCACATGCAGACCCGCCCCGCCCTTTCCATGGATTCCCCTCCCTCCTCTTGTTGACGCTCACCTTATCCGGCCGCTCTCGGCTCAGGATTCGTGACCACGTTTCCGACCTTTATCATAGATCAGGAAAGGAGTGCCTTCCGAGAGGGAGCCGAAGATGAAGATGAGATCATAAGGCGCCCTGCCCTTCACGGTGAGGGTCCGCAGATTGTGGAGCAGGTGGAGATGGCAGGCCTCGCAGAGTACAATGAGGTTCCAGGGTTCATCGGTGCCGCCCTGGGAGCGCCTGATGATATGGTGCACGTGGAGGTTGCGGCGGCATCGGCAGCCGGGGGCCTGGCAGCGGAACCGGTCGCGCTTCAGTATTTTGTGATGATGGGCCGCTTTTTTC
>JAVHLM010000027.1 GCA_031082125.1 Candidatus Eremiobacterota bacterium | reverse complement strand
TGGCGAAGAGCGGTGAAAAGGCAAAAGAGAAAGGAGGATGAATGCCCCGTGCCTGATGAGTCCTGCGCAGATGCAATCTGTCTTGCGCTTCCTGGCCGATAAGGATATGCTGAAAGCCCGCACTTCAGGATTTCATATGAGAGCCGACAGGAATATAATGGTCATGATGAAGAGAGCTCCCGGGGAAAAGAATAACCTCCTTGTTCCGGCCGTCCCTTTCCTCTCGCCTGCGCTGTACAGCGTGAGAGACAACCTCTTCCTTTACGGCGCGCTCGGCGCACTCATAGAGGCGCACGATGCTCTTGCCATGAATTCCAAAGGCTCCCCCGGATTCCACTGGAAGGTCTCTTCAAGTGGCTGAAGAATATGTGAAAACAAGCCTTTCTTGCGCATTTGCAGTGCAAAAAGATTATTCTTGAACGCACTGCCTGATTTTCCATAAAATGGGAATAGAGCATGAGAGGCAGAGTTTCAGGGCGATTAATTCCAGGCAGAAAGAGATAATGGAGGTGGGTCACACGATGAATGCAGCGAAAGTCGTTATGGCAATAATCGTAACAGGCGTGATACTGTTTTTTCTCTTAATTATCATTGTGCTCCATCAGGGCTGGATAGCCAATGTGAGTCACGGCTCTTACTCTCACTGCAGCCGCAATATCATGGAGATCGCTTCTGCCCTGGAGTCATATGCGCAGGACCACGAGGGAAGTTATCCTCTGTCACTGGCAGAATTGACGCCTGCTTACCTGAAATCCATTCCCCTTTGTAACGGGAATACCCTGCACGCATTCTGCATAGGTCCTCTCCGATTCGGCAGGTTGAAGGGAAAGGGAGTTGATACTTATTCACGGGGATATGTGGCTGGCTCTGCTCTCAATAAAGGAGCCGGGTCCTACATGCTCTGCTGCTCGGGATTAAATCACAGATTCGCTTATATACAAGGCTGCCAGGCCGGCCCCGATCAGCCCTCAATCTCCTCAGAAGATAAAGACAGGCTTGCCAGGTTCAAGGAAGATAAGAAAAAAGAGAAAACCGCACAGGAAGTATGGCCGCTCTGCACTGCCGCCCGACAGGGCGACCTGAGCAAAATTGCGGACCTGCTCAAAAAAAAACCGGCCCTGGTCAACGCGAGAGATTCTCAGAATTTTGCCCCTCTCGACCATGCGGTGTGTAATGGTAAGGTGGATGCCGTGAAGCTTATCATAGAAAAAGGCGGTGACGTGAACGGAAAGGCAGTCAATGGATTTACTGCGCTTCACAGAGCCATTTACGGAAATAAATTTGAAATGTGCAAGCTCCTCGTCTCACTGGGGGCTGATGTGAACGCCGAGGACGTTAAAGGCACCACACCTCTCACCATGGCAACGAACACAGGCTGCAATGAAATTGCAGTATTCCTGTGCACCAGAGGAGCTCAGATAAAGGATGTCTTCGATGCGGCAAAAGCTGGAGATATCGATAAAATCAGACATTATATCGAAAAGGATCCCTCAAGCAGCAACAAAAAAGACAGCTGGGGGAGAACTCCTCTCCATTGGGCCGCTGCCGGCGGCCACGAAGAGGTTGTGGAATACCTGATTTTAAAAGGCTCTGCAGTCACTGCAAAAGACGGCCAAGGGAGCACCCCCTTGCACCTTGCGGGCGCGAATAACAGCCTGAAGGCCGTGAAGATTCTCGTGGATAAGGGAGCCGATGTAAATGCAGGGGATAACAGGCTCCAGACCCCTGTTTTCCGCGCTTCCCTGAAAGCCCACAAGGAGATAGTGGAATTTCTCCTCTCAAAGGGCGCAGATATCAATGTGAAGGATCAAACCGGTTATACCCCGCTGAGATGGGCCAGAAAGTTCGGCAATAAGGATATGGAGAGCCTGCTGACAAGTCACGGGGCACGGTGAATGTCCGTTGTCGCCCCTCGCGCAGGGGCGTGGATTGAAAGCTGAAGGAACTGGCGCTCTGAGGACAGGGGATCATTCTCCTCTTCCAGCAAACAGTTTTGGGATTTTCCCTACAGGTGTCTCTTTGCACAGAAAATCCCTTGTGTGCCGGGAGAATGTCCCCTGGCCTCGCGCCGCACCACAGAGCTTTTTCTCCGGGGGGGAGCCCTCCGGGATCCTCAGCGTGGAATCTGAATTTTTTTTCTTTGCAGGAAAAATTCGCGGAAGCGCAAATATAAGGAATTTCACTGCACTCACCACCGCTTGATCCGCACCACGCACGACACACCACTATACCTGAACAAGCCGCAAGACAAATATCTCTGCTGAGTGAGAAGTCACGCTCTGTGAAATGGGGGGATGCATTATCTTTATCATTCATTGCCTTTCCTGACTCAGGTCTGATCATTTCCATCACTAAGGAGGTTTTTCCATGAAAAAAAGGTATGCAGATATCCATGGGCTGCTCATCGTGGCGCTGGTGTGCGCGCTCTTTCACTGCGGATGCGGTGGCGGCGGAGGAAGCAGCGCTCCCTCCGGCTATTACAATAACGACACTAATAACAACCCCACTCCCACCTCGGCGCCCACTGTCACGAACTGCTCCCTCTCGGGGCAGAGCGTGGCGCCGGGAGCGGCATGCTCCCTCAGCGGCACCGGCTTCGGCCTCACCAACACGGGAACCAGGGTGACCTACGCGAGCTATGTTGAGCTGGTCCCCGGCACTGCCACCGCTTCTACGATACGGGTTCCCGACTCCAATATCGTGAGCTGGAGCGACACCTATATCACCTTTCTCATTCCCAGCTCCGTGGTGAACGGGGTCACTTACACCATCAGCGTGGTGAAAGTCCTTGACGGCTCCTCGTCAAGCTCAGGGGCCTCATCGTCAGCGAGCGTGACCCCCGCCCAGCCGACGGTCACACCGCAGATCACCGGCATTCTTCCCGCAGGCCAGGCGGCGGGCCAGAGCGTCACCATCACCGGCACGAATTTCGGCACCTCGGGCTACGTGACCTTCGGCACCACGAAGCAGATGACCGTGACATTCACCGGCGGGACCCAGGCCGTGTGCGCCATCCCTTCAGGGATGTCGGGCGCCGTGTCGGTCTCCCTCTTCTCAAACCAGAACGGCGCGAGCGCCGGCTACAGCTACACCGCGGGGGGCGGCTCGACGGCGGCCGAGAACTGGAGCGGCACATGGACCTCCACGCAGGACACCACGAAAAGCGGCGCCTTCACGATGGCCCTGAACTGGAACGCCGAGAAGACCTCGGCGACCGGGACCTGCACGGCGACGGGCACTCCTTACAGCTCCGGGACCGTCACGGTATCGAGAGGTTCCGGCAAGGCCCTCTCCGGCACCGCGATCCTGGGCGAAGAGACGGTGCAGTTCACCGGCACCTACAACAGCGATGAGACGCAGCTCTCGTGCACCTATACCGCCACCTGGCCGGGAGGGTCCGACGCCGGCACCCTCAGCCTCGCGAAGTCCTCGTCGCCGGCAACAAAACATTCGGTGAGCGGCGCCATCCGCTCCAACAAGGATCCTCACCCTCCCCTGAGCGGCGTCTCATGCACCCTGACCGACGTGAATGGCGCCGTCAGGACCACCACTACCGATGCAAGCGGGAATTACTCTTTCACCGAGGTCCCTGAAGGGACAGGAAACATTCTGCTTTCAACGGCAGAGTATCTTCCCATGCGATTATACTTTTCCCTCACCTCCCGGGATCTGACCGGATTTGACTGCGATATGGGCAAGATATCAGAGATGCAGCAGGAGCCGCATTTTGATCTCACCAAGGGCCTTCTCTGCGGCTTCGTGTGGGATAAGAGCTCTCATTATATGGGAGGCGTAGCAGTGTCCAGCAGTCCTTCCGCGCTCTCCACAGGCTACAGCGCAGCCGGCACCTATACGACTATTGACTGGAGCGCCACGCAGACGGTGGCAATCACCTACGAGAGCCCGCAGTTCTGGATGACAATGACGCCCGATGTGTCTTCGGTAATCACTGCGGCGAAGGCGGGGGTCTCTTTTGCTCCCTCCTCCTGGACCATCATGCCCCGGGCCGGAGAGCTCGCCCTCGTATATTTCATGGAAAGCGGCGGCTCTTCAGAAGGGGGTGAAAAATGGAGCGGCACCTGGACCTCCACAAAATATTCCTCGACAAGCGGCACCTTTACTCTCGACATAACATGGGACGGGCAGAACACCTCGGCGAGCGGGACCTGCACGCTGACGGGCTCCATGTTCGGCAATACCGGCACAGTGACCGCAACACGGCAGGGCAATTCGCTCTCCATGACTCTCAAGGTAGGCAGCGCGACAATGCTATGCACCGGAACGTACGCCGAGAGCGAGACATCGGTAAGCGGAACCTTCACCGGGAGTGATGAAGGGACCTTCACCATGTCGAAACAGTGACAGGGGAGCGCCGGAGAAGGCTCCCGGTGAGACAGGCGGTCTCCGGCAACGGAGACCGCTGGTTCCCTCTATCTGGCTCTGATTTTAAAGATCCCGCCGGGAGGGGCGGCGCAGAAGACGAAGCTCCCTTCCGGCGCGTAGAGCTCGTCGCGGTCAACGACGCTGTCAAAGAGGACCTTGTCGTCGCTCACCACGATGACTCTCCCCTCTTCAGGCTTTTCAAAGCTCAGTATGGCGCCTTTCGCCACATTGAGCCACTCGTTATAGCCATCGGCTCCTATGGTCACCGTGTTCACCCCGCGTGCGGCCTTTTTCGCCCGATCAGCCTCCGAGAGGAGGTACATGCCGGCTCTGGCCCACCATTCGCCATTGCGGTTCATCAGGGCGACTGCCGTCTGATCCCGGAAGCACGTCGCCGCGATGGCCGCAGATCCGGGGCCCTCTATCTTCTTGATGCCGCAGAAGTCCGCGTATCCCGGAAAATCCTTGTACAGCGCCGAGGTGATCAGCCCCACCGTGCCGGCCTGCACGTAAGGCCTCACATTCCGCATCAGCCAGATTTTGCCGTCCACGGGCGCTTTGAGAGCTTTGGGCCTCTTCACAGGCTCGAGCTTCTGGAAGAGCAGCATATCGACGCCGTAGGAGGGAATCCTGTGGCGGGCAAGGTAGCGCTTCCCCTCTATCGTGGTCAGATAGCACTGAAGCTCATTTTCGGTGTTGTACAGATACCCGTCGTGGTAGATAAAGGATAAGAGAGGCTCGCTCCATGGCGCGCCCGCTTTTTTTTCTGCGGCAGGAAGGCAGAGGTCAATCTTTCTCCCCTTGCGGTCAATGATCAGTTTCACCACTTTGTCCTCGTCCGCATAGAAGCCGGCATATTTCGAAAGCTCCGGGGGGATCTGCTGCGGAGACGGCGGCTTTGAGGCGCGCTTCGTTTCGGGCTCCACGAGCTGCTTCTCCTCCATGACGGCGTCCAGAATCGGGCGGGTCAGCGCCTCGCCATTTGCATGGCCCGACAGGGAGAGGCCGATGACGATTCCCTGGTCAGGCACTATCTGCAGGTTGGTCGAGTAGCACATGGTGTTGCCGCCCTTGCCCATCACCTGGATCCCTTTCCTGTCGAAGGGGTGAAGCCTGGTATATTCCCAGCCGAGCTCGCTCATCATCTGCCGGGATTTCAGCCTACCGGAGAAGTGCGTCGGCTGTGTGCTCCTGATCTCCCTGAGGGAAGCTTCCGACAGGATCCTGCTGCCTTTCGCGGTAAAGCTGCTGCCGAAGCGGCAGAGGTCCTCGGCCGTCGAGGAGAGGCCGCCTGCGGCATAGACGGTGACCACCTCGGGGGGGTATTTTTTCCCGGTCTTCGCGTCGTAGTATTCTGCCCTGTCGGCGCCCTTATATTCGCCGATGCTCGCCCCCGTGTCGTGCATGCCGAGGGGGGTGAAAATGCGCTCCTGGAGAAACTTGAGGTACTTTCTGCCGGAGACTTTTTCCACGATGATCTCGGCGAGGGTAAAGGCGTCGTTGCAGTACATCGACATGGCGCCGGGCCTGTGCTTCAGTGAGGCGTCGGCAAGGGTTTTCAGCAGGATCTCGTGCATGTCGTGAGAGGGGCGGTAGCTGAAATAGAATGTCGAGCCCGGGAGGCCCGAGGAATGGTTGAAGAGCATCCTCACGGTGATATCCTTATACCGCTCATCCTTCATCGTGAACCCGGGAATATAGCGGGTGACTTTCTCGTCGAGGCCCACCTTTCCTTCGTCCACAAGGAGCAGCACGGCGGTGCAGACGAACATCTTGCTGGTGGAGCCGATATTGAAGCGGGTGTGACGGTCCACGGGGCTGTTCTGCGCCCTGTCCCTGACCCCGATGCCTTCAGAATAGACGATCTCCCCGTTGTCCATCACGGCCACCGTGGCGCCGCTTCCCTGCCCGTTGGTTATCGCTTTCCACAGGGTCTCGCGGGCGGCGACCTTTGCCTTCTGATAAGGGTCATTTGCGGGACTTTCAGCGCTTTCAGCTCTGCAGGCCGCTGCCAGGCAGAGGCTCATCGAGATAACAAGCATCAGTGCCGCGGTTCTTTTCTTCATGGTCTTCTCTCCTTCACGACGGGTTGTCCGGGGGGCTCGTTCCGGGGGATTATCTGCAGTGCCGGAAAAACCCTCTTTCCCCGGTTCCTGTCCCTCACTCAGAGTAACGGGCAAATCTCAGCACCTTGGCAGTGAAGTCATGGAAGGCTATGCATGGGAAGCCGCTCCCGTCGAGGGCGAGGGAGAGAGCGTCGGCGCGGGCATTGGTGACGGCGAGGGGAGCGGGGACATGGTGGGCGTGAGCGCCATGGTGATCTCGGGGTTGTTGCCGGCGATCACATCTATGTCAAAGGCTGCTTCGGCAAGGGCCTCGTCTGAGGCGCTGCCCGCCAGGATCCTGATTGTCTTCCATCCCAGGGGAACATTCTCAATGACCGCCGTTGCGGCAGCCCCGGAAGCCGGCCTGTCAACCCGCAGAGGAGGCACGGCATTCTCTGTGGTACCCCGCTCAGAGATATAGATGGCGAAATAGACTGTACCTGCAGGTATCTCGCGCAGCAGGCAGCGGGTGGAGTCTCCCCGGAGGCTTCCCTCTATTTTCAGGACACCCCTGTCGCTCTTCTGGGGAAAGGGAAGGGTTATGACGAGCTTCGCTCCCTTGTTCCCTCCTCCCGGCCATCCTCCGGCTCCCCCCGATGCTCCGGAGCCGCAGCCCCCGGAAAGAGCTACCGCAAGGACGAAAGCGAGCAGGAAAGGAAAGCAGCGAAAAGCGAATGAATGATTCAGCCTCATAATCCCCCACCTTCAGAAAACCATTAGTGTTCCCAAGATTATACCATGCAAAGAAACACATTTCAAGCATCCTTTCAAGCGCTCAGAGCCTGAAACACTCCAGAGGAGGAGGGAGCCGCAATGATACCGGTCCCTGTTGACGACAAGGGGCTGATGAAGTTGTTGATGCCCGCGGAGCCTGTTCCCACGACGACCGTAGGATTGAGGGACGACTACTTGATGAGAACCTTCACAAAGAATTCTCCTCCTGCGTCAGGATCGGGAATTAATCCTGCCAGAGGAATGGTGAGTGTGTTACCCGCTCCATTATAGAACCTCAGGTGGTTGACAGCCCATTCTCGGACAGAGTATTGGTTCATGTCACAGGGGCCGGCATTCGTAATATCCCAGCCAAGCCAGGAATCATATGTGGATATGGTGCTTGCGGCAGGGAACAGCCCGTAGTTCTTTTCCCAATGGCGGTAATAAACGATAGCACCCGAGAGGTCTATTGAGGTAAAGTGATATTCCGGATTAATTCCTGTCTCTGCCGAGAGAGCCTGTGCCATCGAGAACTTCATAAAGGTATTCCTGTTGACCTCCCCGGTGACATCTTCCAGGCTCTGCTGTGCAAGTTTTCCATTGGGCAGCTCCAGTTTTGCCAGATCTTCCAGACCGTAATGGTCCGCAAGCCAGAACATCAGCAGTAATCCACAGGAATATAGACCGGGATTATTGTTTCCCCCAAAAATTGAGCCTCGATAACTCCTTGAGAGAATATTTCGCAGGTCATAAATCCTCAACTCCTTGGAGAAAACATCGCCGAAGAGAAAACCTCGATTGACCATGCACTCTAAATACATGGAGAGACCCTCGTTAAGAGGAGCATCAAGAACAAGTGTATCGAATTGTGAGCTTGGAAAATAAGGGTGGCCGGATTCGTACACTTTTCTCAGCCAGCGCATAATATGTTGTGTTTCATGGGCAAGAATCCCTTCAATATCATTGACTGTCGCACAGTTTCCATCCCCGCCCAGGGGAAGAAGGCCTGTGTCAAAACAGCAGCCGCAGTAGACAATGTCAAGCTCGTTTGAATCGGGAATCTGACTCCGGGGATAGAAATTAAAGGGTGCTACAAATGCGTTTTCATTATTTACCAAAGAAAAGGCTGCGAATATATGATCGCCCCACCGCAGCGATGAGTTGGAGCCGCAGAGATTACAGCGCAGCCGCTCACATTCATACACCGTAGCCTGAATGGGTGACTGTGCGGCGAATCGTATAAAGGTCTTCTGCTCCTTTTGCATGCGGGGAAGTTTGATTACAGCTGCCCCCGGCCTCCATAGGCGCGGCACACAAGCGGGTCTGTTTCCCATCCCATCACCCCTTGAAGGGAGTTATACCAGCTCATGGTGCCCGGGAGAATTCCCCTGGCCTCTCGATTCCGAAGAATTCCGCGGAGACTGCCCCTTTATACTATCGCAGAGCGGAGTAAGATCCGGGAGGAGGCGATGAGGCCCGTCAGGAGCTGAGCTTTTCCAGCTCATCGGCAGAGAGGCCCGTGAGATCGGCTATGGTACGGGAATCAAAACCTTGCTTCCTCATCCTGAGCGCAATTTCACAGACCTGCTCCATGCGGCCCTCTTCTCTGCCCTCTTCTCTGCCCTGCTTGATACCCTGAGCCATGCCCTGAGCCATGCCCTGAGCCATGCCCCGTTCCATGGCCTCCCTCTCACCTTCGATACGCAGCGTGGCCTCGTCAAGAAGAGCCTTCTCGCGGACCTCCATCATCTCTCTCACCATTCTGTCCGATGACGCCTTTTTCATCTCCCTCATAGCCATCAGAATCTCCTCCTCGTTCTTCAGCACTTCGGGAACCTTCCCGGGGTCAAAGGCATAGTGCTCGCCAAACTTCAGCACATGGAGCCACTTCTCGAACCGGGTCCGAAGGTACCTCGGCTTCTCCTTCCTGAACTTAGGAAGCTCGATGAAGTGAAGCTCTTTCAGGTCCGTGAGCTCCCTCTTTGATTTAATATTAGCATACCGGTAAATGGTGTGTAAATCCCCTTCCTCCCTGAAAAGCCGAAAGTTCAGAATCGATATGGATATGGACTTCATGAGGTTATCGTAAGCTCCGCCCTCTTCAATATCACCGGTAAAGAGTCTGTCGTGGTAGTAGATGACCCTCGCGATATATGAGCGGTAGGTTCTCACCTGCATCTCGATGTTATAGCGCTTCCCTGTCTCGTCTGAGGCCTTCACGTCAAGAGTGCTGAACTTGTCGTCGAGATATTCCTTGAGATTGGCCGGGTTCAGGAACGTGAGGGATATGATCCTTTGATCGCCCTCAAGATGCAGGATCGCGTTGAGAAGGGACCTCAGGATCTTCTCGTTCTTCTCGTGGCCGAAGACATACTTGAAGATGATGTCATTCCTGAGGCTTATGGTGGTCAGCTCTCTGATTTCCCTTGAGTCCATGGCTTCACCGCCTTTCCCGGCACTGCCGGAAATTCATCCTGACCATAATTATAGCGGGGAGAGATTGCCGTAATGTTGAGAAAAGGTAAGAAAAAATGGCTTTTGTGTGAAAAGAATGTGAACACTGTGGCGCGGTATTTGCACGAAGCGGAGAAAGCGATGGAGCATGGAGGCACAGAGAACAGACAATTTCTGTTTGCCGGGAGAATTCCCCTGGCCTCTCGATTCCGGTTCTGAAGAGGGGGGGGCGGCAGGGAGACCAATGCTGCTCGTTTCTGTGCCTGATCATACGAGAGCTGCTATAAAAGGAGTGCAGGGGAGAGTTTCACAGGGAGTGACATTCTATGCCGGGGTCATATGGATGCGGCATCCTGAGGCATGCAAGCCGTGCTCTCATCAAATAACTGAGCCGCTTCATAATTCAGCTTCATATCGATGCCCGGCTTCAAGCGGCCAGATACCAGGCCGGGACTGTATTCCTTTGTTTACGAAGGGGAGCAGAACCTTCCGGGCATATTCAGCAAACTTCTCAAGCGAATTTGTCGGGACTTGTACTCCGGCACAATAAAAGACGATGTCCGGGCCTTTTGCTTCCACAATCCAGTATGCTCCCGGCAGCATATTGAAAGAGAGCTTGACGAGGTTTTTCATCGGATTCTCTGAAAATGCCTCTACGATTTCAGGGCGAAAAAAACTCTCGACGGCTTTTCGGTCAGGGCCTGTGACATAAAAGCTCTTTGAAAAACGTGGGCTCTCCTTGAAATCGATATCAAGATCCTCCCCGAAAACATTAATATCCATTATTGATTCGCCCCGCATAAGGAATCTCGGGAAATTCACTCCCTCCAGGGTTACTATTGCAACAGTCTGGCACATCACTACATCTCCAGTTTTTCTGAAACAATCGACGAACAGGCCTGAAAACTCCGCCGTTGAAAAGATGCCGATTCTTTCCAGATCATCAAGCGGAGTGGCATCAGCAAAAAGACCATGAGGATAAAAAGATAAAGAGAACTTTGAAAGCACTCTGCTCAATGCTTCCTTCTCTTTATCTGTTTCTTTGAGATAATCGGGTGAGTGTGCCTCAAAAGTAATTCTCCTCATATCTTTCAGAATATCCGTCATCGATTGATAGCGCTCTCCCGGGTTGATGGAAAGGCATTTCATGATAATCCTTCCGAAAAGAGGGGGAACATCTTTATTTATTTGCGTGATCGGGGGAAATTTGAAATCATACCGGGCGATGTCCTGATCTGTCAGAAGGAAATACAAGGTGGCTCCGAAGGAATATATGTCGGTCCTCTGATCTGACTGGCCTGAGCCGTATTGTTCCGGCGGAGAGAAGCCCGGCGTTCCAAGAAACTGGGTATCTCTGAGTTTTCCGGGAGTGAAGTACCGGGCAATTCCAAAATCAACGAGCATTATCATGTAAGTGGCCGAAGAAAGCATTATATTGGACGGCTTGAGGTCGCGGAATATAACGGGCTCCGGCTTGTGATTATGGAGGTATTCGAGGATTGAGGCGAGCTGAAGTGCCCATCTAAAGACCCCTTCACACTCTATAATGCCGTTTCTTGATGCTTTGATTTCTTCCAGGTTTTTTCCGGGAATGAATTCCATGACAAGATAGTGCCGATCACCGGTGGAAAAGAAATCCGTTACGGAGGGAAGGCCCGCATGCCTGAGGCGGGTGAGCAGCTCTGCCTCCCGCCTTAATAAATCCAGCAGGTGATTGCGATCCTCCGGGGGAATCCTGGACTCCTCTATTTCCTTGAGAGCCCGCCGCATTCCCGGATGACTGATTTCCTCGGCGAGGTACACCGTCCCATAAGAGCCCTTGCCAAGAATCTCGATGATTCTGTACTTTTCAGCTATTATTCTCCCGGCATCCATAACTCCTCGGGCTTTTCCCTTTTCCCTCCCTCTCAAAAAGATGCGCTGATTAAGCTTGAGGGATCGATGTTTTCATTGATAGAGCGGCTGCCTGCCGATAATTCCCTTTACTGTTCCCCAGGGTCTTGAGCGCTTTCATCATATCGGAGAGCTGCCATTCCTTCAAGAACTGCCGCGATTACTCCTGCTGCCGCCATGCCTTCAGGAGGGGAGTGCCAGGTACTCCTCCAGGCCTCCATTACCGAGAATAAGATATTTCCCTCTCGCCTTGAAGCTTTCAAATAACGCACGCTGCCTCACTCCAAGGCTGCCTTTGTACTTGACTTCAAGGAGATCGTTGTTTTCTGTAAGAAAATCTATTTCATTACCTTCCTGACAGACATAGCAGGGATTGAGGCCCCTGAGCTTCAGATATACATAATTCTCGAACAGGCTGCCTTTGTCCCGGAAGCCTGTAAATAATGTCCTGATACCGAGATCGGCAGCATATACTTTCTTCGGCGAGAGAATCCTCTCATTGGTTTTTCCCCACCTCGCCACAAGGTGAATGAGATAAGTATCGGCGAACATATCCAGATATCTCCTTGCGGTGTCGGGAGAAATCTTCATGATTCTGGCCATCTTGTTGATACTTGCCGTTTTTCCGGCGCGCTCCATGAGAAGCAGGAAAAACTCCTTGAGAATCCTCGTATTCCGCAGATTGTGAAAGGCCGCTATGTCCTTGAATATGATGTCGTCCACCAGTTCTCTCAGGTATTCGATGTTCGGGCGCAGCACATATTCCGGAATTCCGCCCGAATTCAGATATTCCTCAAAATATCCCTCAATCAGATGAGAATCGCTCCTGGCAACCTTGATCCCCTTGAACCGCAGATATTCATTGAAATCCAACGGGAGCACCTCCAGGATGACGCTCCTGCCGGTGAGCCAGGGCTTTTTCCCCCTCAGCACAGAGGCGCTGGAAGAGGAAGCATAGATTTGAAGGTTCTGGCTGTCCTGGAGGTTTTTGAGCTGTACTTCAAAATCCTCCTTGTATGCCACCTCATCGAGGAAAAGGTACGCCTTTTCCGCAAATCGGAGTCTCCGGACTTTCCTGAAGTCATCGACCAGCTCCAGGATTGTCTTTCTGGAGAGAAGATAGTCGTCGAGACTGATATAAAAGAGGCTTCCGGACTTGATACCCTCTTCTTCCATGAGATGCCTGACAAAAAGCTTCAGGAGGGTTGTCTTCCCCACGCGGCGCAGGCCGGTAAGAAGGACAATCCGCCCGGTACCGAGATGCTTTCTCATGGCCTCCAGAAGGGCGGGTCTTTCTATGAAGCTCTCGGTCTGGTACCGGGCCTCCCACCAAGGATTGTACCGATAAAACAACTCATCCATTCTTGTTATAATATACTATATTATCGTATATAATGTCAATATATTATACTACAGTATCATATAATTCTTTCATGCTCTACCAGACAAATTAAAGCCAGGGCAAAGACTGGGCGCTTTAAGTCTCAAGAAAGAATTGGATGCGGTGATTTTGGTTTATAAATGAGCACTATAATGCCACTGATATTTATGAGGCAAAACGGGATGTGATAGAACGGCTTCTTAAAAAGCCGGGTTCAAGGTCTAGAAATGAAAGAGGGATGCTTGGCGTTATGCAGCTCCGAAATGATAGTGTAAAGATATGGTCTTTATAAAAATGAACAGTGACAAAACACGAGGAGAACAGGGGACATTCTCCTGGCCTCCCGATTCCGGTTCTGAAGAGGAGGGGTTCCACGCCATTCCTGTCGGGGTGGCAGCCTGCGCCTCACCTGTCAAGATAATGCCGGTTCTCCGCTGACACGAAATAAAGCGAAAGGCTTACCTCTCCGTTCACACCGGTATCAGTTGATATCAGATAGTGCAGGATATTTTTGCCGGCGTCCACAGTAAAGCTGAACTCGCCGGTGAATGAGCCGGGGCCTTTGTGCTTGGGACTGGCGGCAACCGCGAAAGAGCTCCTTATTGTGTCATAATCCTTGCTGAGCTCCACAAGATCCGCCTTGGCTGAAGCGGTGTCATATTCATGAGGGGCGGACACGGTGTAGCTTACCGTCACGGTGCTCTGCGAAGAGGGCGCCGCGAAGTACAGATGGCCGCCTTCAAGACCCCAGTCATGGCTTTTTTCCTTCTCTTCCCTCAGAAGCTCAATGCCGGATACGGTGATGGACAACTGATTCGATCCCCTGGTATAGGTTTTTTGGAATGACCCGGACCTGGCCGCTGCCGGTGCTGCCGGCTTTGCCGCTTCAGGCTGCTTTGCTGCCGCAGGCGGTTTTGCTGCTGCAGGCGGCGCGGCGCTTTGAGCTTTGCGCCGGGCCTCGTCTTCAATTCGAGTGCGCTCGTTAAAGGCCGCTACCTGTGCCCGCAGGGCGGCCAGGTATTTCCTGTCCTCTTCGTATTGAGCCCCCTTTGCCTGCGAGGCAAGCCTTCTGTCAATAATCTCCTGCTCTCTTTTCGCCCTGAGCGCCGCCCTCTGAGCCGCGAGCTTTTCGGCATCGGCGGCATATTTTTCCCTCGCGAGCAGGTCGGCCTGGTTCTGCCTGTTTATCTCAAAGGAATTGCCTGCGGTCGCGGCGTAAATCTTCGAGGCTATCGCTCCTCCGGCTATGGCGAGGACCGGTGATGCCACTACCGCCCCCGGTCCCATCATCGCACCGGCCCCCGCGCCTCCCGCCGCTCCTATGCCCACAGATTTTATCCTTCCGCCTTCTTCAACCATTCTTGCAAAAGCATTTCGAAAGGTGGTGGTTCCCTCCATCGCTTCATAAAACTCGCCGCTAATCCGCCCCGAAGCCCCGGCAATATCCATGGCTTTTAACATATCTTTGCCTGCCTGAAGGACTCCCTTTGCCCTGCCGAAGAATCCCGAGTTCTGCACCGCCTGCTCTTTCATCAGAAGGTCTCCCTGAGCCCGGGTGTTCGCCATGATCCGGCTGTTCACATCCCTGATCTGAGTGTTCAGCGACTGGACCCTGGCGCTCATATTTGACTGGGCGTCAGCCTTCTTGAACCAATCGTACGCCTTGAGGCCGGGATTGGCCGCCCTGGCCGCATGGTAGTCCCGGTAATTGGACTGCTTCACCTGATCCAGCTCTTTTACAAGCACTGTCATGGTATTCTGAAGCCTGGCGCTCCCTTCTATGAGGACCCGCTTGCCCGCGGCGATTCCTTCGAGGGCTTTCCCGGCATCGCTGATTTGCACGTCAATATACCCGGCCATTGTTTCAAAGCCGTCTGATATGCCGTCCTGCGTCAGTAAATCTCCCGTCTTTAGCACATCGGGCCTGTCAGCCCATATGAAAAGCCTGTCCCATGTGCCGGGCTCCTCGGCTGAAGAGCCGGTGCAGAGACATAGTACAAGGCCCAGAAGAATGAAGGCACGAAAGATCATCCTGCCGGGGGTTCCTGATTCGCTCCGTGTGCCTCGCATCATTTGTTCACCTCGCTGAAGGCGTCTTTTACCGGGAAGTTGAGCAGCTCGATCCGGCTGAGAGTCATTTTTCCCGACAGGCTCTCAAAGTAAAGGCAAGTGAAAAGCCAGGGCACGCCGGGGGCGCTCAGAAAAATGAAGCCGCTCTTTTTATCGGCCCTGACGGCCATAAGCTGCGCGCGCTGCCAGAAGGAAGCGGACGACTTTGCGATCACCCCTGCGGAGCTGGCCGAGGTCGCTGCGGCTTCCTTCAGAACCTGCTGATACTGGCTGGCATGAAGGCGGCTCATCGTCTTTTCAAGCTCCGATGAAAGCGCCTTGTGGTCAGAGCCGCGGAGCAGAGCCTTGAACGACTGGAGGCTCGCTTTCATGCGGCCTGCCGCAATGCACATGTCGGCGGCGAGAAGCCCGGGATTTCTCAGTGCCCGCAGCTCATGCCTCCAGAGGCCGGGAGCGGCCCTGTCGAAGGTTTCGGAGAATGCGGCGCTTGTCTCGGCGGTCATCTTACGCACCGCTTCAGGCGGGAATTTTTCCTCCGAGCGCAGCCAGAGAGGCTGAAGATTGTAGGGAGGCTCGCCGCCCTGCCTCATAAAATCGCCGGTGACAAGCTCCACGTCATATATTCTCGGTCCGGTGCTCTCGGCGCGCCACCGGGTAATCATCAGGGTATCCGTCCAGGGATGATAGAGCCCGACAAGAGCTTCCGCGTCGCTCTGATATGAGATGAGGGGAATGGCTCCATGGGCGAAATACCTGAGCGCCGGCCCGCACACCCTGACCATGTCGGCGTAGCCGATCTCCGCCTCGGCGGTCATGAACAGATTTCCCGCGGCCCCGGGATTCTCGCGCATGAGCTCGATAAAGCCGCAGATATCCACCAGAAGCTTTTCAGGGCTCATTGAGTCTGACGCAGGCTTCCGCCCGCTGCCGGAGGCCTGCGCCGGCTGAGCCCCGCCGGGGGGCGCCGCCGGCTGATCGGTCATCTCGACCTTGACCAGCATGATATTGGTGTTGGCATTTCCCGCCAGGTAGCCGAAGGGAATAAAGCCCGACTCAAGCTCTTTCCGGACACCTGCCTCAACGGCATTCACATCTCTCGAATAGGCACCGATCTGCCATTCCAGAAGCCTGCAGTTTACGGGCTGAATCAGAAGAATCCCGAAGGCACCGGAGACAATGGTCATACCGGCGGGAATATAGCCCTGGCTGACGAACTTTTTTATGCCCTCAGAGACCTCCTTGCCGTCAATCTTTGTGGTAATCCACTTCCATCCTTTTGTCCTTATCCTCATCTTGAGAAAAAGGACCAGGACATTTTCCCCCGAGGTGGTGAGATCGACAGGGGTATACCCTTCTGCCACATGCCTGTCGAGACCGGCAAAAAAGGAGTCCACCGATCGGTACACGTCAATTTTCCACGCAGTGGCTCCAATCAGGCTGTTTGACACATAGTGAACGTGTATCCTGTCATTGACCGCTCCAAGTCCGACAGGAATAAGGCCCTGCTCCGCGTTGAGGCTGTTCACGCCCCGGGAGATTTCGTCCGTATTGACTGGATAGTCACGGAGAACCCATTCGGCGGCAAAGGGAGTGCCTGCGGTGAAAAGCAGCAAGAGCACCGACAACAGAAATATTTTTGCCATATGAATTGTCCTTTTCGATGTGACAGTATATCTGGCTTTGCCGGAACTTGATGGCATTTCCCGGAAAATCCCGGGCCTGGGTCCGAATGGCGGGAAGCGGGATTCCGGCTCTCCCCGGCCTCCGCAGAATAGTATACACTATATTTCAGGAAAAGTCCAAAGATTTCATGGAGAAGCGCGGTGAGAGAGCTGCTTAATCAGCAGGGAAGGAGCGCAGACTAATCGTATCCCTATGGCTCCTGCCCTGCAAAAGGCCGGAAACAAGCGGGAATCAGACCTGGCCTTATAATATCTGTTGACCAGTTCAATTATGGGCCGGCCGATCTTGTCGTGTTATTGCCTGTGACCAGCAAGGCAAAGGGAGTTCCCTTTCATGTCGAAGTCAAACCCCCGGAAGGCGGTCTTGGCGTGAAGAGTTTCATCAAATGCGAAGATATCCGGTCTGTCTCCAAAGAGCGACTTTCAAAGCGACTGGGCATGATATCAAGCGATACTTTTAAATCAGTTGAAGATCGTCTTCGTATACTCCTTTGCCTTTAGAGAGAGGGGTTCATGGACGCAGGTATCGATTGCAGCCGATAGTATGGCGGAATTCAGTCATGAAAGGTGTACACCTTCTGTTGCCCCTCCTGAGATAAGGGCCGCGGCTGACATGCATGGGAGAGCCTGTGTGGCCTTGAAAAAGAAAGGGTACCTCTATTCGGGAAGAAACGGGAAGGGCTGTGACGAATACCGCAGCTCTTTGATTTCCCGTGAGTCCATCGCTTCACCGCATTTCCCGGCGCTGCCGGACATCGGTGCTGACCATAATTATACAGGGGAGAGACTGCCGGGAGGCCGGGAGAATTCCCCTGGCCTCTCGATTCCGGTTCTGAAGAGGAGGGGGGGCTCCAGGCAGTTCCCGCGGCAGGGAGGAAATGAGGAAAAGCGGAGGAATTCACCTTTCAGAGAGGAGTGGAGGGATTATGAGAGAGAAGGAAGCCCTGACTCCATGCCTTCAGGTGAGCCTCCCTGTGGGACCGCGCAAATCAGTGAAGCTTTCCCGTGACGAGGGGCTCCTGATAGAGGGAAAAGCAGGGAAAGTGACCTGGATGTCCCTGAAAGGCTCTTTCGTCCATTACAGGGCTCACTATGCCGGCGAGTCCCTGAAGCTCCTCGGGGAGGGAGCGCCTTTCATCTGCACCGGGGCGGGCACATGGCTCAATGCCATGAGGCTCAGGTCAATCCTCTGGACGCGGAAGGAGAAGTGCTACTGGCTCACGCTGGACTCAGGCGTGCCGCAGAAAGGATCAGGAGGCGGCTCCGAGCCCCTGCGTGTCCGCGTGCATCCCGCCATGGGAAAGAAAATAGCTGATGCCCTGGGGCTCCCGCACCTCTATCATGTAGAGCCTTTCCCGGAGCTTCACCGCGCTCTCTGGGAAGAGGGCCTGAGGGACTATAACGTGGAGCTCATCAGGATGGAGTCCGGAGAGCTGCGGCGGTGCTTTGACGATAGCGGAAAAGTCGATGTGGAGCGCCTCACAGGGAATCTCCTGTGGCAGCTTTACCGTTACAGGATCGCAGGCCGTGAGCCCTCCTACGAGGTCACGACACCCCGCGGCTTCCTCTACCGCCCCCTGCTGGTAGTGCTGAACAGGCTCGGCCTCACGTCTGCAGGGGTTTTCGCCGCATCCCTGAATATACCCGGCACTCTCACCTCCCTGGAACTGCCTGATGGAGCCCCCTCCCCGGAGATTCCCGGGCCGCCGGGAGCTCCCGGAGCGCGTGAAAAGCTTTTCAGAATAGCCGCCGATTCACCCCTCTGGCCCTTCATCAGCCCTGCTCACGGGCCGGAGGTGAGCGTCATGGGCGCCGGCGCCACGGGAACCGATTACTGGTACGCCCTCCTCCTCAGGACCCTCGTGGAGCTCTCGGCGAAGCGCCGTTTTTTCACCTACCGCGACCTTGGCTTCGAGGATGTGAGGCCCGACCTGAGATGCATCGGGGAGAAGCACCCCCGGGTGGTGCTGGTGATAGAGAAGTACAGTCTCTCGAAAGTGCTCCATGAGGCCGGCGGGAGGCTGGGGATATCGGCGGTCATACTGGGAGGGAACCCTTCGTGGATACCGACGGAATATTTCTGCGATGCACTCAAGGGCAGGCTTGAGCCGAGCGATCCCGTGCACCTGGTGAGCCTGGTGGACTATGATCCCTTCGGATGG
Source organism: Candidatus Eremiobacterota bacterium (assembly GCA_031082125.1). Classification (NCBI taxonomy): domain Bacteria; kingdom Bacillati; phylum Vulcanimicrobiota; species Vulcanimicrobiota bacterium. The sequence goes on along the minus strand of JAVHLM010000027.1, from coordinate 98,045 downwards.
CTCCTCGTTGAGATGTTCCGTGAGCAGCTTGAGCGCTACGGGGTGAAGGCCGCCTCGGTGAGGCACCTTGTCGTTCCTTCAAGGTTCAGCGCCGAAGAGATCAGGCAGGTGAGCTATCAGGTCGAAAGCCCTCATGAAGCCATCAGGGGCAAGATAAGGAAGTGGATGGAGGCCGGAGGCGGCATCGAGGGGAAGCCGAGGGGGATCCATGCCGACGACCTGTGGCCCCATGAGAGAATATGGAGCGCCCTCGAAGAAGTGTGCCGCGGCCTCCTGGAAGGCGAAAAAGGGATGACCTCCGCCCGCCGGGCGCTGCCGGAAGCCCCGCCCGCACCTGTTGAACCGAGTCCCTCAATCCCTTACGGAGCCATGGATGGCCCGCTCTTTGCGAAGGGCCTGCCGCGCCTGGTGGTCCAGGGAGATATAAAGACGGGCCTCGTGCTGCTGCCGCCCGGCGAGGTGGCGTCAATCCGCCCGGAGCACGGGGGAAGGCTGGAGCTGGTCACGGTGACAGGCGACGTATTCCACCTCTCGAAAGGGACAGGCCCCGATTTCAATCGTGTGCAGGAAGCAGAAGGCATTTGCGGTGTTGCAGAGGACTAAAGGAGCGGCTATAGAAATACACCATTCCAGGGGGGAACCAGGGATGAAAGAGCCATCGTCTCCCGACGAGTCAATGACGGAGCATCCTGAGGGAGCCGCGTCTGCACATGCCAAATATCCTGCGCCCGGGAGCCCCGTGCTTCCTGCCCGCCCGCGGAATCCGAAATCAATCCTGCCGCTTCTTCTCTTCGTCATGGCCCTGCTGGCCCTCATAATCTTTGGCTGGCAGAAAGTCACCGAGCTCCCTGTGAAACTGGTGCTTGCTTACAGTGACGGCGTTCCCATGGTCCTCAAGGAGGAGACTCTGGAAAGATCCCACCTTCTGCCAGGGGAGCTCATCAGGACAGGATACACTCTCATCTCGGGCAATTGCCCCAGGACCGTCATCTCGGTGAACAGCGAATATTACTTCATCATGGGCGCCGATACGAGGCTTACCGTCGATGCGATGAAGAAAGCCGGCACTTCCAGGGACATCCTTCTGAGGCTCAGGATGGGGAAAGGGAGGCTCTGGATTGACAATCCCGGGTGCGTGAGGGTGAGCGTGGAGACGCCGCGCGCTCTCGTGGAGCCCGGCAGTGGGTCCACTGAAATCTCCGTGTCGCCCAAGGGAGACACACGAATCCTCTGCTGGAGGGGAGAGGCGCAGTTTCAGACCTTGGCGAAAAAGGCGCGGAATCCTTACTCCATGCTGAGCCCTGAGCTGAGCCCCGAGTCGAGCCCTGAACCGGGCCCGGAGCAGGCCACGGCCCTGGGAGAGAAAGAGTGGATCTCCATAGGCGCCACCAAGGGAATCTCGCCTGCACGACGCGTCAACCCGTCCACAATGGATCCCTGGCAGGCCTGGAGTCTTTCAATTGATCTTCCCAAGGTGCGTGCCGGCGAGCTCCAGTCCCCCCGTGATGCCTATTCCGCCCTGAAGAGGCAGAATTTCAAGTATCCCTCCCTCCAGGGCCATTCCTCAGCCGATGAGTAAAGCCCCTATTTCAATGAGAACATCGATCCCGCCAGCTTTATCAGCGCTCCCCCCGCAAGGTAAATCAGTATTACGACACAGGGCGGGATCACGTATTTCTGCCACCCGCTCAGGCGGGGGTGAATATCCTCCCTTACCAGCAGATAGGGAAGAAAATTCATCGCATGGGTACAATTTGCCGTATCAATTCCGCTCCTGATGAAAACAAGGATGAGCACGATGAAAGCCCATACGGCATAGATGATGAACCAGGTTTTCTGCGGTATCGCCATGCTTCTTCTCTGAGGCTGCATATCCATAGGTAATGGAACTTCCATAAAAAGCAGTCCTGCCCTGCAGCGCGCCCGCCGCAAGACAGGCGGCTGCCCGCCGGCCGCCTCGCGCTTGATCTCGCCATTGGCGGCCTTCTCGTGAATCTCAAGATGAAAGGAGCTGACCATCTGGGCTACCGCTCCATGGCGTCCTTTGCCGTGGAGCATCTCTCAATGTCAGGGCGCACCGCGTCGGAGGTGCAGGAACTCATAAGGACCGGCTCGTGGTATGCAGGCCCCTCACTTTGCTCTTCGTGGCAAATCTCATCAGGTGACGAAGATCTGCTGGCAGCCCGCGACAGGTGCTTTGAAAAGCCATGGAACAATTTCAGCGATGTTGACGAAATGCTCGCCTGTGAGGCCCAGATGAAAGTTGAAAAAAATTCCGTCCTGTGTGCGAGCGAAAAGAGTGCCGAAAAAGTCAGGCAGATCTGCACCATGCCCCAGGGCGCCAGTCCCGAGGAGACTTTTCTTGTGGACATCCTCTCTGTAAAAGACCCCTCACCGGCAGCAACAGGATCGATGATGATCAAGTTCTTCCTCCCCGCTGAGCTCTATGACCTGTGGAACATCGCTGCCATGGCTTTTCTGCACCTCACCGCGCAGGCAGAGGCCACCCAGACTGATCCAACCCGGCACGATCTCAGCCAGCCTTTCGATGCCCATGTCCTCCCGGAAGAGAGATTCCTTGCCGCCCTCATGACGGACTACCTCACCACCGAGGGGACCTTCCACAAAGCGGCCCATCACCACAGAATTCTCAAGCGTGACCGGTTCCGCTGCCAGGCTGCCGATGCCGGCGCAACCTCCATGTCCACCATATCATCAGGCGCTCCCAGGGCGACACCGATGATTCCTGGAACCTCATCACGCTCTGCAATGCCTGCCATCTGCACCTTCTCCACGGCCTCCTGACCCTCACCATCAAGGTCCGGGCGCCCAACGACCTCACCTTTATTTTCGGTTCCCTCTCAGAAGGAGATCCCTTCCTGGTCTATGAAAAGGGCTTGAAGGCCCTGCCCGCCTGACAGCAAGAGGACCGGGGTGATTATGCCAGAAAGGCGCCTGCGAAGGAAGTGCGGAGAAAGCGCCGAAATATATGATGGGGAAGGAGGGGATCCATTGCACCACGAGCTCTCTGCCGGAACGGTCCTGAACGAGCGGTTCTCCATTGTCAAGGTCATCGGCGAAGGCGCTGCGGGAGTCGTGTATTGTGCCGATGATCTGCGGGAGACGGGGCAGCGCTGCGCGGTGAAGGAAATGGCACCCCTTCATGCGGGCGAGGCGGAGCGCAGGGAAGCCCTCGCCATGTTCAGGAGAGAGGCCGAAATCCTGAAATGCCTTGATCACGGCGGGCTGCCGAAGATCATCGACTTCTTCAGCGATGGAGAGCGCCACTACCTGGCAATGGAGTATATCGCCGGGGAGAACCTTCACACTATCGCCAAGGCACGGAGCAGGCCCTTCGACTACCGGGAGCTTGCCCCCTGGGTGCTTCAGATCCTCTCCATTCTTGAGTACCTGCACTCGCAGCCCACGCCGGTGATATTCAGGGATCTCAAGCCCTCCAACATCCTTGTCACAAAACTCAACCGCGTGAAGCTCATTGACTTCGGCATTGCGCGCCTCTTCGCGCCTGAAAAGACCCGCGACACCTTCGTGATGGGGACGCCGGGATTCTCCGCCCCGGAGCAGTACGGGACCTGGCAGACCGACGGGAGGAGCGATCTCTATTCCCTGGCCGTCACCATATACTGGCTGCTCACCGGCGAGGACCCCGAACAGTTCGCCTTCAGGTTCCCCCCGGTGACGCAGTTCAACGCCGCCGTGCCCCCGTGGCTTGAAGAGGCCCTCGAAAAATGCCTTGACGAGGACCCCGGACGGCGCTTTCAGTCCGCGGCCGAGATGAAAGGGTATTTTGAGGAGGCCGCCCTGGGAAGGCCCGCAATGCCCGCCCCCTCATATGCTTCATCACCGCCGCTGACCGGATGGCCTGCCTTTCAAAAGGATCCCCCCGTGGCGATCTTCGTGGTGCTCGGCATAGTGCTCAAGGTTCTGGTCTTCCCCTTTCTTGTCACAGGGGATAAACTGCTTCTCGCAACAATCGCGGCACTTGCAATTGCCACCCTGGCGGTGAGATTCTTCTGGCCCGCCCCGGCCGGCACGGCCCCGGGCGTCGGAGCTTCTGCCGGGCCATAGGCGAAAAGCATGGTGGAGGCTTGAAATGAAGCGATACGCTCTTATGCTGACGGTGCTCCTGTTCCTGCTTCAAACAGGCACAGGATATGCCTGATACGGCTGAACAAGAATATACCTTCCCGTGAGCGAAGGGCTGTTGTTCTGGCTGATAGTGATCCTGCTCGTCATGGACTACGCGCTCATTGACGAAAAGCGGCATTTTTATGCCGACGGGTTCTTTGTGATAGCGGCGGGCCTGTTCAGGGGCGGCGGGTCCGACCTGCCTTCCAAGTCGCTGGTGGATTCTTTCATCATCGCCCTCTTTTTCGTCACCGTAAGGATGCTTTTCAGGCAGGAGTTCCGCGCCTCCTCCCTTCGTGCCCTGTCAGGCCCCCGGAGGCTCTTCGCTCTCTCGGCTCTCGCTCTGGTACTTTTTCTCTGGGGGAGCGTCATGGTCATACGCCCGGTGGGGACCTCTCACGTGGTCTATGCAAAGTCCAGCCTGAAAAAAGTGGGAGATGCGATGGAAAAGTATGCCGCCGACCACAAGGGAACATATCCCGAGAAGCTCGAGCAGCTTGTACCCGGTTATTTCAAAGAGCTTCCCCCTTTCACCTCTCCATTGAAAGATGGCGACAGGCTTTATTATGAAAAGAAATACCGGGTGCTGCTGCACTATGAATACACTGTGGACAATGCGGTCCCTGCCTATACCGTGATGTGCGGGATAGACAGGGGGTGCGGGGCAAAGAAGCCGGGAGAGCGCGGATATCCTTCATATATGGGATATGGCTCCAAAGAAGGCCTTTTCGAGTGCTATTAGAGAGGGGGCCATCATGTGAGGTACTCTCAATAGTTCTTATGGTATATTCACGATAGTCCCAATGGCATATTCACGATAGTCCATCTGGAGGTGTTGCAATTCCGCCCTGCACGATACAATAAAAGTGAGGGAATTTAAATGAGAGAGTGATACTATGTGGCCGTTATTTGGTGATACTATGTGGCCGTTATTTGGACGACAGAAAGTGACTGCCCCGGCGAAAGCCCAGGACTCTCAGCATGAGACCAACAAGAGAAATCTCAGGCGTATCAAAATGCTCCTCATAGTGAGCTGCCAGAGCCGGGAGCACCAGGATCCATTCCAGATAATGACGGATAATGTGAATGTGCACGGGATAAAGTTTGTCTCCACGAAGAAGCTTTTTGCAAGCGAGATTATCTCGATGAAGATCCTGCTCCGTTCCCATTTTCCCACGATTTCCGCCAAGGGCCGGGTCGTATGGTGCGACAGCAGGATGATGCGCGGCAAGTCCCTCTATGAGGGCGGCATTGAGTTTATTTCCATAAGCGACGAGGACGCGAGGTTTTTCGAGAAATTCATCGATAAGTTCGGTCTCGGCGGATTTGATCCCGAGAACACGCTGTTCTAAGCGGCGGGCATACCTCAGCCAGGGGAGGCATCCAGTTGTAAATCGTGGGGAGGGTAAGCGCTCATTGTGGGGGATGTGCCACAGGTCAAGATGGGTAATGAGGCTACAGCAGCATTTCCAGTTCAATTTCATCCCTCAGGGGGATTTGATCAGCACCTCGCAAGGGAATCATAGGTTTCAGCGTGCGCATGTGCGTAATTCCATTTCTATGCACTGCAACCAGCTCAAATCCTCTTTTTTGATAGAACCGCAAGGCATTCAGGTTATCATTAGAAGTAACCAGCCACAGTCTCTTACACCCCTCCTGTCGGGCAGACGCTTTCACTGCCTCAATTAAAGCAGTTCCCATTCCCATGGAAGATTTTGTGCTGTTAAGAGTTACAATCTCACAGCTCCCGCCCTCGATATGGTAAGTAAGCAAGCCAACCCTTTGCTGGTCATAAAGAGCAACCAAGCCTGGCAACTGGTGCGGGTAATATATGATCCCGCGAGCAATCACCTGCTCATCTCCCCAGTGGTGGGTTATGAATTGGGAGACCCAGGTGCGTTCATCGGGATTGAGAGCACGAACATGAATATTTCCTTCGCCTTCTGCCCGCTCAACCGGCAGGCTCATGAGCTTGCTGTTCAGATCAATAAATCCGAGGGATTGGTAAAACTTCTGCGCCCCGATTTCATCCTGTCCTACTCCAAGAAGGATACTTGAGCACTTTCGCTTTTTGGCAATTTCTTGAGCTCTCTGGAGCAGCATTCTGCCAATGCCTTTATTCCTGTGATTTTCATTGACATATACATCATCACACCAGGCAAAAGGTGCCACTTCATAGCTGCTTTCCCCAAAAGTTAAAGAGAGTATTCCAATCAGTTCTCCCTTATCAAAGGCGGCAATGAAAACCAGGTTGCTTTGCCGGTGTGTCGCCCTGGTAAATAATAGTTCCATTTCAACATTTTCCGGTATCCGGTTGCCGGCATGGCGGTAAAAATCCCGCATAATACTGCGAAATTCAGGAAAATCTCCCTGTTGAATCTCACGAATTTCTATCTGCTTCTCAACTCCTCTGGCGGACACTGGGGGATAGCACTCCTGGATCCGAATTCGTCTCTCAGGTGCTCATTTCAGGGGAGGCTCAAATCTTTGCCATGTTCCAGTTTTCGTTAAGCGGGGAAGAGGCTTCCCTGGCCAGAACATCCTGTAAATAGGTAACACCAGATGATATGGGCATCCGTTCCCAGCCTTTCTGGCGGGCCACGGTTCTCAATTCGGAATTGGGATTCAAGCACACGGGATGGCGGGAACGGCTCAACATGCCGATGTCGCCTGAAGAGTCGCCGAAGGCGAAGGTGGGTGCGCCATATGCGGCTTCAAGCTCATCAACCATTTTGCCTTTACCTGATGCCGTGTGCAGCGAAGTTGCCAGCTCACCTGTATATACACCATCGATTACCTTGCAGCGGGTAGCAATGACAGCATCAAATCCCAGCTCTCTGCCGGCGATATCCGCTGTCTCGGATACGCCTGCAGATACCATGACAGTGCTGTATCCGCGGGAGCGAAGCTCCGCGACAATTCGTTCAGCCTCCGGATAAATATTACCCTTAAAGCTTTCAAAGAAAACTTTGGCGGCAGCATCTAAATCCGACTGTTTCCTGCCTTCAAGTCCCCGCGCCCAGGAGCGTCCCCATTCTTCCACCCAGTCATCATATGACATCGTCTTATTTTTGTACTTGTCCAGTATGTCCATCTGATGACGGTATTCCTTATCACTGTAAAGGCCTTTCTCATGAGCATAATCGAGGAAATCCATGGATATGAAGCCGCGACTCAATGTGCCATCGAAATCGAACAAAGCGTATGGCGCATCGGGCTTCAACGTGGGAATGTCACTGGTGTGCGCTTCTCTGCAACCTGATGCACTATCTGCTTCTGCCCCGGCAAAGTTTTGTGATAATTTTACCTCGCAGTTTGATCCCCGTGTTGAGAGATTTGTGCCGCCGGGTGCATCCAAAGGACGCATCTTCGAAGATACAAAACCATCACCTGCAGAACCGGGAGTGTCTTTTGCTTCGGGTATTGCAGGTGATTCCAGAGTGCCATAAAGCATCTGATTATTAATAGGAGATATATTTTCAAGCATATGCCCCTCCCGGAATCACTTCAATTTGTATAAATTATACCACTTATTTCGTGTGCTGAAAATAGCATGGCAATATACCATTATGAATCGTGATGACGACGGTCAGGGCGGGATCTGGCTGGCGGGCGGCGAATATTGAGAAAGGGTGGATATGGTCCTCGTGAAATCTTCAATAGCCCGCAGGAGGGCCTCTTATGCGGAATCGTTTATTGCTCCCTCTCACTCTTTTGATGGCAGCGCTTCTCCTGGCGTTCACACTCACCGGCTGCGGGCAGAGCGCCTCATCACCGGCGCCTCTGGTGGGTTACGGCGGCTCTTTCGAGCCATCTCCTTCGCCCCTTCCCTCCCCGAGCTCATCGCCGAGCCCCTCGCCATCAGTCAGCCCTTCACAGGGCACCACCGGCACCGTCACCGGCATCGTCTACGACAGTGATTCACATGAAGAAATCCAGGGAGCCCAGGTCATCATCGGCGGCAAGACCACGCTCAGCGACTGGATCGGCCACTATGAAATAGATGGTCTTTCCCCCGGGACCGCGCAGGTGACTGCCAGCTGCCAGGGATACCTCGGTTATTCGGGTTCAATGACCATACTATTACAGGGTCACCGTGGACGGCCAGAGCGAGGCCGGCTCCTTCAGGACAGCTCCCGGCGCATCGGCAAAGGAGCTCTCCTTCTATGCCTACGGTGATACAAGGGCAAACCATTACCTGTGGGGGCCCGTCAATGACCATGAGAACGTCTGCAAGGCGATCATGAGCGATATGAGCGGGAGCGCTCTCCGGCAGACTCTTATCCTCAACGACGGGGACGTGGTCCGCCATGGCCTCGACGAAGCCTACTGGGACACCCAGTACTTCAATCGCTGCTACCCGGGCCAGATGCAGCTCGAATCGACGCTGCCGATCATGACTTCTATCGGAAACCACGAATGCTACCTCTCCAACTGCGCCGGCATCGACTCCGTGATAGGCGGGCAGCTTCTTCTGAAATACTGGCCCTATGCCATGTTCCCGCGCAATGATCGCTTCTACTACTCCTTCGACTACGGGCCGATCCACGTCGCAGTCGTCGATACATGGATGCATCGCGATTACACCCCCGGCACGGACCAGTACGAGTGGCTGTCAAAAGACCTGGACAGCGCCGGTAAAGCCTGGAAGATAGTCTTCATGCACACGCCGGCCTGGGACTGCATGTTCGTCGACGATGACATCATCAATGGGCTGACTCCCCTCTTCACGCAGAAGGGGGTGAGGCTGGTCATTGCGGAGCGGATTACGGGTATGCACGCAATCTCATCTCGCGGGCTCCCTGAGAGGCGAGAGTATGAATACTCTATGATAAGTATACCAGAGATTATCTGCAGAGGCGCTATTACCCAGGCTTCTTTGGCAGCATGACCTTTCACCGCATCCACAGTCCAGAGCTGTACCTTTGAAATAACCGAGTATGACTGACGCGGCGCAGCGCTCAAGGCCGCATCCTTAAAGAGAGCTATCGAGACGCATCATTTCCATAAAGGATTTGCGCTGTTCAGGGCTCATTTCTTTAAATCTCCGGTTCATTTCAGTGCGCCGGGCATGTTCATCCCGGGTGATTTTCCCTTCTCGTGACAAATTATCATATTCCTTTTGTTTCTCATCAAATGTATTGAGGCTGCTCTGCTCTCCGTTAAGAGGGCCAAGCCCCTTGGTAACATAAGGATGACCGCTGATAAAAGATTTCCTGTTATCTATCTCTATATCGGTTAATTTACCCTTCTTCGTGGTAGTGCCATTCAGAGTATTTTTCAATCGGGACTTTTCGCCTTTTGTGAGTCCTTCATAAGCCTTTATGGCTCCAGGGCTGAAGTTGTTTTTTAACTGCTGAATTCCCGGGTCCTTCCTGGCTTCAGAAGTGAAGCGCTTTTCAGTGGCTGGATTGAGAGTGCTCCGGGCTTCCGGGCTGAAGGATACCCCACCCTTTTCTGATATTCCCCCTCCCTTTGGCGTAGTGGATTTATCCTTTGCTGCAGAAGAAGTCCGATAATGGATATTTCCATATTGATTCGCATTGAGAGAAGGAGTGTTCCCCTCTATAGTGCTTCCCATAGTATCCCTCCTGAGGAATTCCTGGTAAGAACAGATTGTACCATTTGTCAAGACAGATTTGCATCCATGATATAGGTGAGCGAAGCAGAGGATGCGGATCAGCTATCAAAAAGCTTTGCTATCTTCTGGATGTTCAGGAGGCCCGCGGTAGTGCTCTCATCCAGTATTCTCCTTGGGTCGTGATCCCTGTTGTAATTCCCTCCCTCGGCAAGAAAGCCTTTTATGGAGCCCTTGATAAGCTCGTCGAACTCGGCATCTCTTCTCGCGCGATCCTGCTCCGGGACAAGCTCTCCCACGGTATACGCCGCATGATCGCCCGGCAGCTCCACGTGATCATAGTTGAAATCCGCAGTGCCGTAGTCCTGCCTTTCCGCTGTTCCCCCCATATTGATCACATGAAGATTCTGAAAATTGATTCCCGGGTTATGCTCCTCGTTAAGCTCCTTGATCGCGCGCGCAATTATGGTGGTTCCCTGGCTGTGGCCGATGATATCGACATCTTCCCCTGCCATAAGGCGTTTTCTAAGCTCGTTCTTCACTTCCTCAACGCATTGATTCGTTCCTCGCCCCGCATGATCGTCACCAACCTGCTGAAGATCCGTCAAAAAGCCTGTCATGCCGACAGCATTGATGAGAGGGCTCAGGAGCCCCCCTTCCGACCTGGTCATCGCCGTCGCATTATGGATGAGATCCACATTTCTCCCCAGCGTGCCGGAGAGCATCTCTGCGCCTTTAACTGCCTCTTCCCTGTGTGTTCCTGCTCCATTCACGAAGATGACCGAGGTCTTTTTATCGGCCTCCTCCGCACGAGCCCGCTCTCCGGCCGAATCATTCTTCGGCTCGTATTCCTGCATGATCTGCTCGCCATCCTGCTCATCGGCACCTGCGGTGGTTTTCCCGAATATGCCCGCAAAGATTCCCTGCACCGCTTTGCCTATCCCCTCGAGAATCCCCCCGAAGGCTTTCCCGATGCCATCAAATAGCCCACCGAGCGCCCCCCTGGGAACTTCAGGCGCGATCTTTTCAGGAGTGCCTGCCTCTTCTTCCTGGAGGTCCTGTGATACCGCTATTGAATCTTTCGGCGTCTCCTCATTCTTTGCTTCCCCTTCTGACACTTGCGGCCTGCCTCTTCCCCTGTTCACGGTGACGGCATCAAGTCTCAGCGCGCTCAGATGACCTATGCTCATTATCGTGCTCCTCCCGGCAGTGCTTCTTTCTCTTATTATCACCGCGTCACCGGAGCCGATAAAGGAAATATTGTAAAATCCAGGTTAACTTTTCCTCCGCGAAATGTTAATATTGGAGAGCATCAGAAAAAGAGCAATACTGCATTTCCGGTGTGCATGGTCATTCATATTCCACGGGAGTGTCGGACATTCTCTCCATCTTGAAGATGATATACCTGATTCCATATCTTTTCTCGACGCTCTTATCAGGGTCATATGTCAGGATGACGTCCGAATCCTCGCCGGTAACTTCCTTTATCGCGTGGCAATAGTGAGGCACCAGCCTGCTGATATCTTCAGGCTTGATGCGAAAAGCCATGATCTGCTTCCTGCTCGTCCTGCCGTAAAACTCGATTGAGGGAAGCGTCATTTCTATATTCCGTGCTTTGCCATATCCCAGCAGCTCACCTACGGAATCCATCTTTGAAAAGGTGGCGCAGACTACTTCCCGGGGTGTTTTCCCATAACGGCCATAGAAAACCGGGTCATCCTCCATTATTTTCCTGAGTGCCCCGGGGTTGTAAAGAACTCCCCTCTGGAGAGGCTCCAGCTCCAGGCCCATCAATTTCCAGACCCTGCCATAGCGGGTGCAGTCCATCATGACAAAGTCACTGAAACATGAGGGCTTGGTGCCCATCATTACCATGCCGAACTCAACTGCCTGGTACCGGGGATTGGAGAAATACACGGGCACCGGAACCTTGCCAACATGGCGCTCTGGCTCGGGAAGCGCAATGAGAGTCTTGTAAAGAGCATGCACGCCTTCCAGCATTGCTGCCCGGTAACCAATCGTCATGTAACAGCGGCCCAGCTCTGCGGCGCACCCCGCAGGCGACTTCAGGGCATGCTCTTTCGTCTCCTCGGCATACTTCCTGGTTTTCGCATACTCGAGGCTCTCCATGGAATATGCCCTGTCACGCTCCTCCTTGCTCAGCCGCAGTTCCGAGCTCTCAATGAGAGTCCTGAGAGAGAGCAATTCAGCCCTTGCTGCTTCCGCATGCTTCAGATCAAAAGCCAGATGGTGCTGCAGTGCATCCTGCATGGGAAGAGATGCCCTGAGCGACTTCAACCGGCTGATCTGCCTGTCAATGATCATTATCAGGCGCCCGCAGTCCTCTCCCGTATCAAGAGGCGTATAAGAAAAGTGAGAGGCTTCAAGGTATATGTCCCTTATGTCCTGGTCCCGTGACTCAGCCGGCATAGCCAGGATAAGCAAAAAAGCCAGAAGTGCGGCTGTACAGCACTTTCTGCCGCGTCCTGAGTGATCCATGTCTCGTTGCATGATATTCCCCTTTCGCGAGATACCAGCGGGGAGTAAACCAGAGTCCAAGCCTCTCTTCCGGGCGGGGAGCCTGGCCTTCCCGCGATGGAAGGCCTATAGGGAGGATAGGAACTTTAATCCCGGCCTCCGTCGGCCTCCGCAGACAGTATACAATAAATTTCCGGAAAAGTCTAAATAGTGCTTTAAGAAGAGCGGTGAGAGGGACCTAAGAAAGAAAAACCCCGGGGGCGTGCGTCAGTGAGAGGAAAAAGGCCGGACCCCTTGATCACCCCGTACCCCGTGAGAACAATCTGGTAGCCTGCGGCGCTGCTGGCGGCAAGAGTCATTGCAAATGATGAGGCTATTGATCGCCGGACTGAGACGGCGGGGGGGCTTCCTGAGGCGGGGGAGTCTCCTGAGGCCCGGCATTCCGCCCGGTAAAGTAGCGCCTGATAAAGAGCACATAACCGACGAGCAGCACGGCCCACAGTATTGCGAAAATTACCGTGGGCATCCTGAGGGACTGCATCATCGCCATAGAGGCTTCAGCCTGCCCGGGGGGCATTCCGGACGAGCTCAGAAGGGACCTGGCAGAAGGCGGGTACAGCACGTTAAAAACAACTGAGACACAGGATACCACCGATAATACCAGGGCGAGCCACCAGGCCCAGGGCTTCATCCGGTAAAGACCGTAGGCGAGCAGCGAGCCCACCGATAAATACCCCAGGGCATAAACGCTGAGCCAGTAGCCGCCAAGGGCTCTGCCAAAGAAAAACACGTTGAAGTTCTTCATTATGAGAAGAACCGCAAGAGGCTGGAGCGCTATCAGCAGGGTCCACAGTGCGAGGCCGAATACAGGGATCGGCGCCGCATCGGCCCAAGAAGGAAGAGGATCAATGGATTCCAGGTAACGGCGCACATGCCCGCCATGATAGAGCCATAAGAGAGAGAGAGGAATGACGATGAAGATCAGCACCAGCATGACAAGCACGCATGACATTCCCATGATGAACGCAGATCCTGTTGCGGCGGTGCCGGTCATTGTTCCTTTCATGGCCGGCATCATGAAGATGAAAAAAACCAGTGCCGAGATTCCCGCAAAAAGAGCGGGCCACATGACGGAGAGCATCACCGGGCGAACCCAGCGGCGAAGGCGTATGGCTTCCACGCCTGTTATCATGAAGAAAAACGCGATGACGGCATATACCACGCTCGCGGCGATCATACCCGACATCGCTGTCTGAGAAGAGCCTTTCAAGATCGAACCTGAAAACAGAATCAGGAAGGCCAGGGCCGCAGAGGCCATTCCTATGAGACTCTGGAGCACTCCCGCTATCCGCAGCTGCAGGCTCCTGTCGCTCACTTCACCGGGAGGGTCATCGTGAGGCCTTTTTGCTTCCTCTTCTCTTTCATCCATCATTGTCTCTCCTGTATTCCGGGATTCAGACCCGCCGCGACGAGCTTCCCGCTTCCGTCATCCCTGGAGCGGGGCTCTCGTGCCATGGCGCAGCCTCTTTCATTATACCATCACTGGTGCGGCGGAACAAGGCCCCGCTGAGGCCGGCCGGCGGTGAAGGTCATTTCTTGTCTTTAGAGTGATAATCTGTTAGAATTTACGGGAGGCGGGAAAACGCCTGCCTATCCTTTTCTTCCGGGGGTGCAATGAAAAGAGCGCTGCGGAGCCTGGTATTGATTTTGCTGTTTCTGGCGTGTTTGATTAGTATTCCCTCCTTTGCCGGGGATGATACCGGCATCGGCTCCTTCGGCTCCATAAACTACCCGACCGGGGTGAAACTTGAGAATATCAAGCTTGACGCCCTTTCTCCATTACTTAAAAGCCTTGTGGTTACCCGGGAGGAGCTCGCGCAGTATCCATGCAGAAGCTGGCACGGTGTCAGGTTTATTCGGACGGGCTCACAGTGCTCTTCTCCTCAGAACGAATATATCTATGTACCCTCCTTTGCCCCCGAAAATCTTGAGATATCCAATTCCTATGACCACAGGTATGCGCGGGACACAAAATTTGGCGACAAAGTTTACACCTTTGACACTTATACTTTCGCACAGACTTTCTGGCTCAAAAAAGCCCAGGTTGTCCAGGGAGACAGAATTCTCTCCACCGAGCCTTACTATCATGCGTATGTGAAGATATCAGTGACTGAATTTCCCCTGGAAAGCGCCGGCTCGAAGGCATTTTTCAATGAGCAGGCAAGAAACAGCATGAAAGCCTATATAAAAGCGCGCAAGCTCCCCGAGAAAGACCTTGTTTTTGAACTTTCCTCCCAAGGCGATAAGATTACCTATAAGCTGTATCCCGGCATAGGGGATATGTGCGTGGCATATATTTATGAGCCCGCCGATCCGAAAGTATACAAGGGATATAACCTTAATTGTTATATCGGCAATTACCTTGTGTACCTTTACAGCGAGAACTTGTTTGACGATGCGGTTCTTGTCGATCTGGCGAAAAAGCTCGCGGCGAGGCTTTCCGGCGTCGAGCGCCTCAAGCTTGAGGAAGAGCACGTTACCGAGACATTCCTTGACTTGAAAATTGACAGGACGGCTTTGCCTGCAGACGGAAAATCCCCCGCAAAAATAACGGGGAGGCTCAGGACCAGGGACGGCAAGGGCGTGGCGGGGTACCCGGTAAAAATAACGGGTGAGCCCCAGGCGGGGAAGCTCTCTGCTTCACTGGCAAAGACCGATGCGCAGGGGAATTTCCATTTCATCTACACTGCTCCTCAGAGAGAGGAGGTGAAAGGATTCAAGACTTCGCCGACAGTGCCGGTCACCTTTACAATCACAGCAGCCAATCCGGGAACCGGCAAAAAGGCCGATGAGGCCACAATAAGCCTCAATCTCGAGGAAATGGCGGAATCCCTGCTTGAAGTCTTTGTGCACGACGAAGAAAATCATGGCGTCTATGATAAGCTGACCCTTGCCTATGTAAGCAATGGCAAAGCGACGACAGAAACGGTTTTCACCAGTGAAGAGGGCAGGTTTTCAAAGGCTTTTCCCAAGGGAGTGAGGGTAAAAGTCAGCCGCAGGGACGACACGTACCTGGGCGACGGCGCGGAAGTGGTGGTACCGGGGAAAGTGGACCTGCTGAGGACCACCCTTCTGGATCATGTGAAGCTCACCAGGAAAAAAGTATATGAGTTCCTTAAAAAGGCCGGGTTCCCGGAAGAGCAGGCGAAGCTTATCTTCAGCGCCAGGGTGGACCTTGCTTCACCCAAGGCGGAATATGACTCGCAGAGCAAGATTATCTCCATTGACGGGAAAAGCATATCAAGCATCAATGGCCTGAAGCAGTTCGACAGGAATTTCGCCCATGAGATCGGGCATTTCCTGTCGGATAAAATCCTGGACCCCACAGACTATTATCTCAAGGGCTACCCCCTCCAGGGCAAGTGGGTCGGCGGAGAGCACAACGTATGGGTGCCGGCGATGGATGAATCGGGAGAGCTTGCTTTTGAAGAGGCTGGAGCCCATTTTTTTGCCCAGCTTTTCTGCAGGTATGAATCCAAAGACAAGGTGGTCTATAATGCCGAATTCAACACGGAAAAGAACTCTGTTGACGCCTCAGGCAGGTACGTGTGCCCCGGAAATATCATAGAAGGCAATATCACGAGCTTTCTGTGCGATTACTATAAAGGCGGCATGAAGAATCCCGAGGCGGTATTCAAGGATTACACCGATACCGTGCAAAAGTACCAGGAGTTCTATACTTCCATCAGGCCTGCCCGGACCATAGAAGAATTCATGGATGCCAAGCTGAATGCGGCATCACCGGGATTAAAATATGGGGGAGATCTTTCAAAGCTTGCAGAGAAATACAGGATAAAGGCGGCAAATGTGTGGGAAGGCGTGACGGATTCTCCTGAGGCGCTGAAAAAGATCAAGGTGAAGCGGAACGGCGCCCTGATTGATTTCAGCCCTTCGATAGAGCTTAAAAAGGGAGATACCATAGAGGTGCCTCCAGAGGTGAAGGTGGCATTCCAGAAATTCTCCGACGGCTACTTTGAAGACGGCAAAAAGGAATGGGTGAGCTTCGGCCCGGGAGAGCACAAGGTCTCGATAGACAAGGGCTACGACTATGTGCAGCTCCAATTCGGCAAAGCGCAGTTCGTGAACACCAGCGCCGTCTCTGCCGACGGGGAGGCCGTCGTCACCCCTTCAGGCACGAGCTTCATCATTGACGCGGGGAAGGGCGGGGAGACTGCCGTGAGAGTCGTTGAAGGCGCCGTCACCGTGCGCAGGCCCGCCACCGGAGAGGAAGTGAAGGCATCATGCGGCGAGGCGCTTACCCTTGTGCCCGGCAGGCCTCTGCCGAAGCCCGAGGCTTCTTCCCCCCAGGGCGCCCCGTGGTGGAAGCTCCCCCCGGGAAGCGCCCCCGTCAGGCCATCCCAGGGCAGCGCGCCTCCCCCGCCCGCTGAGGATGCCGAGGCATACTACAGGCGCGCCCTGGAAAATATGGATCTCAAAGATTACCATGCGGCGATAGAGAACTACTCAAAGACAATAGAGCTCAAGCCCTCCCATGGGAAGGCCTGGTACAACAGGGGCGTCGCAAGGGACCTGCTCGGTGAATACGCCGGGGCCGCTTCCGATTACACCGAGTGCATCAGGCTCGGCAGGGACTTTGCCGAGGCCTGGTACAACAGGGCTTTTGACCGTTACAGGCTGGGCGATTACAGGGCCTCTGAAGAGGATTTCAGCGCCTTTCTCGCCTTGAGGGTCGATTATGCCCCGGCCTGGTACAACAGGGGCGTGACGCGCGAGAAGCAGGGGAATGTGAAGGGTGCCCTTGACGACTACCGGAAGGCCCTGGAGCTCAAGCCGGACTACCGGGAAGCCCGTGAGGCCCTCACCAGGCTGGGCCGGTGAAGGCGGGAATTTCCTGTATACTATCTGCGGAGGCCGGGGGCAGCCGAAATCAAGCTTCCTTAAAGCGTTCCATGCACGAGAGCTTTCAATTTTCAGGAGGGCTATTCATGTGGCAAGAGTTTTGAGCAGACCGTTCATAGAGAAAATTAAGGCCGGATTAGAGAAGCTTGGCCCGTCAGTCGAAGACCAGGCCGCGAGCTATTGGGCAGTAGATCGGTGGGAGCTGAAGACGATTCCCGAGTTGAAAAGAGAAATGTTATTGAGGGTTCTTGCGCTTGCGAAAAAAATGAATCTCACGGGGCAGGACGTTATTCTCGAAGTAGGCTGCAGCGACGGCTCCCTTTGCGCCGAGCTCAGGCAGGCGGGGTATAACACAATCGGGCTGGACATCGTGCTCGGGGAAATGGGTGCCGAAGGCAAGTTCATAAAGGGCTCAATCGAGCGCCTGCCGCTGAAGAGCGGATCCGTCAAGCTCGTCGTGGATTCCTTCACCCTTTGTTATACCGACATGGAGCGATCCGCAGATGAGATCCTGCGCGTGCTCCTACCCGGAGGAATGGCTTTTTTCATGCTGCACCATCCGGACAGGTGTGATAAAGCACTGATTCGGGTGCTTGAAGAAAACAAGATTCCCGCCTCAGATTTTGAAGCAATATGGGAAAGTGAAGAAGATTCGGCGGCTTTCAATTGCCCGACACTTCGACTGCTTGTCAATGCATTCGAGAACAACGGGGCTATCGCCGAATTCTTCACAAGGAAAGGCTTCCAGATGCATTACAACGATACGGAATGGCTCAGGGAAGGCAAGAATTGGAGTGGTCTCGCCTATTACGCAATTGTGAGGAAAGCTCAGATGTGATCGGTATAACCGCTTTTTCCGCGCGGTCTGTATAAGGAGTCAGGAATAGAGGGTGTTCGGCCTCTGCGAAGAGGGGGAAAGGCAAAGCGTTTGAGCAAGGAGCACTATGAATCCTGTGAAGGAAACGGGAGAGGGATTTCTCTCTCTGCAGAAGAAATCTAGTACGCAGTATATATAAGAAGTCCTCTCCTCAAAAGAACAAGAATTCAACGCTTCTCAGGACACTTATCAGAAAAGGGCATGGCATCCATGAAAGACTGCTGCGGCACACCCGGTGACAGTTCGCCTCAGGAAGCTGAAACTCCATCAGTGATGAGCGGCACTGCCCGCAAAAAGATTCTCCTCGTCGAAGATGAGGCGGTCGCCACATTGATTGTCACGGAGCTGTTGAAGAGAAACGGCTACGAGGTGGCAAATGTCAGCTCCGGTGAAACAGCCGTTGAAGCAACAAGAACCGATCCTTCGATTGACCTGGTGCTGATGGATATCAATCTGGGCGAAGGCATCGACGGCACAGAGGCCGCGAAACGGATTCTCGAAGTCCGGGGCCTCCCCATCGTGTTCCTCACCTCCCATGCCGAGCAGGACATGGTGGAAAAAGTGCGCGGCATCACCCGCTATGGCTATGTGATAAAGAATTCCGGCAATTTCGTGCTGCTTTCCTCCATTGAAATGGCCTTTGAACTGTGTGAGGCTATTGGAAACGTGGAAAGGAAGAATGAAGAGCTCATTGAAACCAACAGAAAGCTCCGGGAGAGTGAAGTCCTCCTCAATGAAACGGGAAAGATGGCAAAAGTTGGCGGCTGGGAATTTGATATTGCCACCATGGAACAGGCCTGGACTGAAGAGATATACCGCATCCATGAAGTTGATCTGACTCACAGGCCGACAGTGAGCAAGGGAATAGACTTCTATGCACCGGCGGCCAGACCCGTTATTGAGCGGGCCGTGCAAAGCGCAATCGAGCTCGGCGAGCCCTTTGATGTGGAGCTGGATTTTATCACCGCCAAAGGGAACCATCGCCGGGTTCATGCGATCGGGAAAGCCGATCGCGAACGGGGCAAGGTCTTCGGCACCTTCCAGGATATCACTGAGTACAGGCAGGTGGAGGAGACACTGCGCCAGAAAGTCAGGGACCTCGGCGAGCGGGTGAAAGAGCTCAATTGCCTCTATGGGGTAGCAAAGGTAATCGCCGAGTCCGGCACATCCATCGACGAAGTGTGCATAAAAGCGGTTCACCTTATTCCGCCAGGCTGGTACTCCCCCGAAAATACCTGTGCGAGAATCACTTTCGAGGGACGGGAGTTCTCTACGGACAACTTCAGGGAAACACCATGGAAGCTTTCCGCCGGCATCACTGCTTCGGGAAAGCATGCGGGGTCGGTTGAGGTATTTCTTCTCGAGAAAGAACCCTCGGAAAGCATTGGCTTATTTCTTGACGAAGAGAGGACCCTGCTGGATTATGTTGCGAAGATACTCGGGACCATGGTTGAGCGCAGGCTGGCGGAAGAGGCGCTGCAGAAAATAGAGTGGATGCTCACCAAAAATGCGCAGCCCAGGGCGCTGAGAATACAGTCAGGCCGGCTGGCCAATGCTGATGTTATCAGATTGAATACAGGCCGCCTCATACTGGATTCGGTGGGAGAGGCCGCGCTGTCAGAAATCGCAGATGACTACCTCGACCTTCTTGAGAGCTGCGCCGCCATATATGAAAAGAACGGCGATTATGCTTACGGCATATTTACTTCCGAGTGGTGCAAATTCATGGATGAGGCCGGGCGGAACCTTTGCGGCACCAGGGATGACAGGGAAGCCCTCGCAAGCGGCAAATGGCTCTGCCACGAGTCGTGCTGGAACGAGGCTTCCAGGGCTTCCGTGGAAAGCGGCCGCCCGGTCGATATAGCATGCAAGGGGGGCATCCATATCTATGCAGTTCCCATCTGCGCCGACAACGGCGTGATAGGCTCGATAAATTTCGGCTATGGCACTCCCCCCCAGGATCTTCAGAAAATAAATGAGCTCGCCTCCCTTTACGGCGTCAATGCGGAAAAGCTTCTTGAAATGGCAAAAACTTACCAGCCCAGGCCTTCCTATATAATCGACATTGCAAAAAAGCGACTTGAGTCGTCAGCCAGGCTGATAGGCGAGATCGTCGAGCGCACAAGGGCCGAAGAGAAAATAAAAAGCCTCCTCTCCGAGAAGGAACTGCTCCTCAGAGAGGTGCACCACAGGATTAAGAACAACATGTGCACCCTCATGAACCTCCTCACTCTGCAATCGAATACATTAAGGGACCCGTCAGCCGTTTCTTCCCTTGAGGATGCGAGAAGCCGCGTCCAGAGCATGATGGTTCTGTACGACAAGCTTTACATGGCTCCGGATTATAGAAAGATATCAACAAAGGAATACTTCACCGCCTTGATCGATGAAATTACCGGAATGTTCCCCGGGAAGGGATTCGTAGCAATTGAAAAACATATTGAAGACCTCACCCTTGATGCAAACACCCTGTCTCCTCTCGGCATTATTCTCAATGAGCTGCTGACGAACGCCATGAAGTATGCCTTTACAGGCAGAGACAAGGGAGCGATAAGTGTTTCACTTTCTTTGAAGGGCACTCATGCGACACTTATCATAGAGGATGACGGCGTCGGCATTCCCGAGTCGGTTGATATTTCCGCCTCCACCGGCTTCGGGCTGATGCTTGTCGGCATGCTGGCGGAGCAGCTCAGGGGAACCATCCGGCTTGAACATCACAGGGGGACAAAGTTCACACTGGAATTTGATGGGGAGTAGTGTGCTTTTCTTCCTCCTGTTGATTTTATAGTAATGCGCATTATAAATTGCAGCATCATAGTTTCCAGAGTTAAGTATCCATGCTCATTTGGCAATTTAGAATGCTGCAATTACTTATGCTCTGGAGTATAACCACAAAGAGCCCTCATGGCAGGAATTTTGATTACACGTTATGCAGAGCCCCTGTGGTATAGCTGTTCAAAGATGCAAAAATCTGTTATAGTAGTATGGAAATCAATTGTGCGTATGCAGGATATTCGATATTGAAAGACCTTCCATGAATGAGAGACTTTGCGACAGGTTCACGGGCAGCCTCCTCGGCGGTATGATAGGGGATATCATCGGTGCAGTCGTCGAGGGTGAATCACCCCGGTATATCCGCAAGACTTTTTCTTCCATTGATGATATGCTTGCTATTGAGCACGTGGAGGAAATTCTTGGCCGTAAGTGGCTTGTAGGGCAATTTACTGACGATACCATTATGTCACTCGATGTGGCTGAATGGCTCCTGGAAGATCCCCAGCTCGATGGAAAGAGCCTGCTCACCCGGTTCAATCAATCATTCAGGCCGGCGCGACGATATGGCTCAGGAACGGCCCTGATACTCGAGTCCTTTGAGCGCAATCCTCCGGATTGGCGTGCCCTGGCCACCCTCATGTTCCCCGAGGGCTCCTACGGGAACGGTTCCGCAATGCGTGCGGGCCCCATCGGCTGCTATTTCCATAGAGATCCCGCGGGCCTGATAAAGGCCGCGCGCACATCCTCAATCACGACCCATTCCCACCCCCTGGCCGTGCAGGGAGCAATAGTGCAGGCGGCAGCTGTAGCGGCTGCAATAAGGATGCCCGCGCCTTTACAGACCGGCGAATTCCTGCAGTCTCTGGGAGAGGTTCTTGAGAAACTCCCCAACGATACGACTATTTACCGGGAGGCCCTGCAGATACTTTCGCGGGGCCTGGCTGAGCGCCGTGAGCCCTCAGAAATGGCTCAGATTCTAGGCAACGGTATCGAGGCCAGGGAAGCTGTGCCCATGGCCATATACTGTTTCCTCTCGAACTGGCAGTCCTTTGAGCGGGTAATTCATGAAGCTGTATTTATAGGGGGAGATACTGACACCATAGCTTCAATGGCCGGCTCGATCTGCGGAGCCTTCGGTGGACTGGCGCACATACCCCGTCACTGGCTCGCACGGGTTCGCGAAGATCATTATACCCCGGCACGGGTCAAGGGAATCGCAGAAGCCCTCTGTGCCAGGATGGCGATATGAGTGGGGACAGACTCTCATAGTAACAATTAACGGGCCTCAATTTCCCTTTCCCTTGTTAATCCAGTCCTGGACACACTGGGGCACCTGCATGCCATGATCAGTATACCATTTCGACATATCCTGAGCTTCGCCCTTATTTACTTCTTTCTAAGAGTCTTTTAATGCACACCTTCACTGCCCCGGCCACCCCCGATATAACAGAGGTACAAACTCTATCAGAGAAGAGCCATCGGGCCAGGCACCGCCTGCCTCTCTCGCTCAAAGCGTTCTTTTGGATGGCTCAACAGAGCAGATGAGAGCGGCGGGCCATACCGCGGTGCCAGAAGAGCCTACGCGTGTACCCCATGCTTTTTATCGTATTCTTCATGAGCCTTTTTGTACATTTCAATGATCTTGTCCCGGGGCGCGGTATCTTCGCCGGCAAGCGCGAATGAATCGATGTTTTCAAGCCCCATCAGCTTCAAGTAGATAAACAGCTGGTACTTGTGGCTTGCATTATGCTCGATAATGTTAAAGGCGATAAAGGGAAGAGGCTCATCATTGACAGTCCAGAAATAGTGAACGGCACCGGCGAATTCCTCTTCCGTCATCCTGTCGATATAAACCATCACTTTGCGGTATTCTTCCATGTAGCGGGCTATCGCTTCTTCCTTGGTGGAACTCGGGTGCGAGCCCATGTATTCAAGGAAATTCTTGTCAAGCTCCCGCAGGGAGCCCTCAAAAATCATTCTCAAAAACAGCTGCGTATCACCAAGGTGATGCATGAGCTGCCCAAGGGTCATAAACTCCCCGGAAGGAGGCGTAAAGCCCTCCTTCCCCTCAGGCACCTTACGCATAAGGTGCAGCGTCGTATCAGCGAGTTTCGTGTACGTTCTCTTAAAACCTTCAAGCATTTCCATTTCAGTCCCTCCCTTCAATTTCCTGCCATGCGCCTTCCCTTGTCAAACCTCCACCCGCTTCGCTGGAATAACAGCCAGGTAACTGCACCATTGAGCAAGGCGTGGATTCATAATATCATTCCTTTTCATCTGCTCTTTTCCCTAGCAGGCAGCGAACCGTCCACTGCGCGCAGCGGAGAAGCTTCCAGTTGCGGAAACGGCGGATGAGGCCGATCCTCGGCTCGTCCTCGTCGAAATAGCTCCACTCCTCCAGCAGGTGGATGCCGGGACTCCACTCCTCGATCTCGTGGCCGTCGCGGATGCCGAACCGGAACTCCGTGCCTTTTCCGAGACCCAGCACCTTCTGCAGCTTGAGATTGATCATCCACTTCAGGGCCGGCTCGAGCCAGGCCGAGTTGACGGTCTCGAAGACCAGCTCGCTCCCCGGGAATCGCGACTGAAGCTCCAGGATCAGCCCTCGGGCGCCGTCGGGCGGCAGGTACATCAGCAGCCCCTCGGCCAGGAAAAGGAACGGGCCCGCCTGCTCGGCCGCAGGGCTATCCATCCAGAGGTGATCGAGGACGGACAAGCCGATGAGATGGTAACGGTCGGTCTCCTCCACGAGTTCGCGCTTGAGGGAAATCATCTCCGGGAGGTCGAGGTCGTACAGCTGCAGGCAGCCGTCGTCGATGCGCCAGAAGCGCGTGTCCAGGCCACACCCCAAGTTGACCACGCAGCCGCCCTGGTGCCGTGCGGCGAAGTCCCGGGCGTACTGGTCGTACTTCCTGGCGCGGAGAGCGAGGTGGACGACAAGGCCAGCCTGGAACCTGCCCCGGGCGATGCTCCGGAGAAGCCTTTCGGGCGAACTTTCGAGCATGGGCTTCAGGCGATCGGCGATGGCCTCTGCACGCGGGTCTTCGAGAAGGGGCTCCTTCGACCGGCTCTCGACGGCATGGCAGAAGGCGGTGAGCAGGCCCGTGTTCGACACGTCGCTCAACTCCAACTTCCCGGTTTTGATGTCGCCCATGCCACAACCGCGAGGAAGATTGCTATCTGCCATGACCCGATCATACCATGATTTCCGGTTTTCCTCCAGCCGCTGTCTCCGGCCTCTGTATACAAAGGCTTCCCTTGACGCCAGTCAATCCCGGGGAGCATGGGAAGGGATGGGCCGAGGTTGACTTGGAGGCAATAATATATGATAATGTGAGTGAGTGTTTTTGCACCTGAAACCGCAGCATGCACCACCTGGCACGGAGCGAACATCATGGAAGAATTTTCAATAAAAGTTGCAGGGAAGAGAAAGACAGGGAAAAAGCCCTCTCTCTCCGAACTCAACGAATTCTTCAGGCTCGGCATCGCACTGAAAAAAGCACCTCACACTGTCCCGAAAGGAGTCTTCCGGTTCCGGACTTTCGAAGAAGCCCAGCTATGGATGGAGAACGAACTGATTGCGACCCAGAAGAAAGCTACGCAAGACCGCCCACTATAGAGGATCTTGTCACTGTCTGCCGCTCTCTCAATGAAGAGAAGGCACAGTATGCCATCATCGGCGGGATGGCACTCAACCACTATGGCTTTGTGAGGGGGACTCACGATATCGATCTGCTTGTGGAGAGCTCTCCCGAGAACATGGAGAGAGTGATTAAAGCGCCTGGCCGGCTTCCTGACGGCGCTGCCCTTGAAATAGATCCGGAGGATATCACCTCATATTCAGTTATCAGGATAAATGACGTGATTACTGTTGACCTTCTTGGAAAAGCATGCAATGTCACCTATGAAGACGCCGCGGATTCACTTGATATTGATGCTGCTCTGGGCGTACCAATCCCCTTCGCTTCAGTATCGATACTCCTGCGCACCAAGGACACGACGAGAGAGGCTGACAGGAGAGACCGTGCTTTTCTCGAGGATCTCCTCCTGAGAGGTACACCATAAGGCGGCGGCACATGGAGTTTTCCAGGCGGCTCTTCAATAAAAAAAACAGGGAGAACGTCATGTCCAGAAGCCATGACTGGGCGGCAAAACACAGGCATGAACAGGAGTGGAAAAATATGACAGAAGCGCAGTATGTTCCCTTCGAGAACACCTGCGATGCCCATCCCCTCGGGAGTGATTTCTACAGGGCGGCACTTAAGGATGACCTGGAAAAAGTGACTTCCTTGCTTGATCAGGACGGCTCCCTTGTCAATCTCCAGGATAACCTCGGCATGACAGTCCTTCACTGGCTCGCAAGGTCCCCCGGACACAGGGAGACAATCGAGTTGCTCCTCTCAAGGGGAGCCCCTCTCACCACGCGGGACAGGCTTGGAAATACCCCCCTTCACCTTGCGGCAATGGCCCCGAACAGGGAAGCCATACTCCTCTTTCTTGAAAACGGCGCTGACATAACCGCCACAACCATCGACGGCATGACGCCTCTCCATATGTCAGTCTTATCCGGCATTCCGGAAATAGCAGAGATCATGAAAACGAGGGGCGGCAGTCCCGATGCACAAAACTCCCTCGGCATGAAGCCCCGTGATATCGCGAAGGCCTTCGGCCTCAAGGACACGGAAAAATCCCTGCGGGAAAAGAACAGATAACACCCATTCCCTCCCGTGCCTCCCCGCCCTGCCGCAGGAGGCCATTTCTCTTCGCTGGTGAGCCTTTAAGGGCCACCTGGCGGAAAAATCGCACAAAGAACCTCCCGGGCCCTCTGACGGCCATCTGGCGACGACCTTCAATCCCGATAACCACAGGCTTTCAGGCTGTCACATCTTTTGACTTTCTTAACGCAATGAGGTATAATTGATATAAGAGATACATAAGTTTCTTCTTATCCATATTGATGAAAGGAGGATATTTTGAATACCGGCGTGATCCGCGAGTATCCAGGCTACGAGGCCGTCATGGAGGGCGGGCAGGTTTTCAAAGCTGTCCCCGGCCTCCCGCTGGTCACGTACGGCGCCGACGAGGTGCTCGCGCGCTCGAACTGCCGGCACATCTTTCGCGATCTCACCGCGGAGGTCCTGGACTGGAACCTCTGGTGCCTCTCCCATGCCGGGGTCACACTCGATCTTCTCATCGGGGAGGCCCTTCTCTCCCTTGACGGGCAGCTCGAGAAGCTCGGTTATGTCCGTGTCGGCGACTTTGTGCGAGAAGAGCTGGGGATCTCATCAAGGAACTGCTATGAGCTGATGCGGAATGCCCTTGAGCTGCAGAAGTTCCCCCTTATCAGGGAGGCTCTTGAAGAGGGGCGCCTGCGCAAGAGCGCGCTGCGGTATCTTTTCCAGGTCGTGACGCCTGAGACACAGCATGAGTGGCTCCGAAAAGCCATGCAGTCCACCGTGAGAGAAATCGAAGAGGAGGTGAAGCGTTTTAAAGCCGGTGCCGGGGAGGCCGGCATTGACTCCCTTGTCGCCGGGGATGACAACGAGGAGGACGCAGGGAGCCTCGCCGTGAGCGCGCGGGTTCCTTTTTCCGTTGCCGCGAAATGGGATCGGGCCCTCGAGGTCTTCCGCAGGATCGAGGAGGCGGAGCTCCCTTCGGAGAGCTTCGTGGAGGCCCTTCTTGCGGAGTTCGCCGCTTCGGCGCCGCGTGAGGGTATCGGTGCACAGGGCACCACGTTGCAGGCACCGGAGGATTCCGGGACAGGGAGGCCTGAGGCCCGGGAGGCCGCGGGAACTTCTCTCTGCCGCCAGCAGGGGAATGACTCCCAGGGAGCCTGCGCCACCCACGGCGATGGGGCACACTCCCACGATGGCCCTGATGCTTCCGGCTCCAGGGAGACAGAGGCTGCTCCTGCAATCGAGGAGAAGGCACTTCTCCTTGGCGCCCTGGCGGGTGCCATCGGCTCTCTCGATGACGAGGCCTCCTTCGGCGAGCGGGAAAAAGAGCTTGCCCGGCAGGTCCACAAGGACCTCGAAGAGGTCTCTCATCTCTGGGAGTTTTTGCCCTGGAAAGCTGTCGCGGTGGAGCTTCCCACGGAATTCCAGGCTCCCGCACACCACAGGCCCGATGCCGATACCGCCGTCGGGGTCCCTGATGGGTCCCAGGTGGGGTTCCCTGCCGCCGATCCTTTCGAGACGGTCGCCCGCCTCCGGAAGATGGCGGCTCTGCGCCACTCCCTCTCCTTCTACCAGGGAAGGCTCCTGCGGACTCTCAACAATTTCGGCCTCTACAGGGACATGCTCTTCCTGAGCCTTGGGCACTACACCAGGGAGCGCCTGGGAATGTCCCGCAGCACCGCGTATTCCTTAATCAAATCAGAAAGGAGCTATCTCGAGTATCCCGATATGCTCGACCTCGTGCAGGCGGGAAAGCTCACGCCAGAGCAGGCGCGGCATCTTGCCAGGGTCTTCATTGAGGGGACCCGCGTCCAGGGGGCGTGGCTCTCATACGCCCAGCAAGTGCCGGTGGCCACCCTCATGCAGGCTGTCGAGGGGTTCCTCCGCTTCGCGAAGAGGGCTGTCCACAAAAAGTGGGATCTCCATCCCGAGGCCTTCGAGGTGGCCGTCACGGGGAGATCCGTCAAGAGGGTGGGGCCCCTCCCCGCTCCTGCATCAAATGGCACAGAACCCAATGGGGATATGGGTTTGGATGCTCCAGTCCAGAAATGCACACACGAGGTGGGGGGACACTTTTCAGGGGAAGTCACAGTCTGGCAGGTCACCGAGGGCCGGGAGTTTCCAGAGCTCCCCGGGATCCTCTCCATCCTCTCTGGGGACCCCCACAAAGCGGGAACCTTCGGGCCAAACCTCTCGGACAGGGGTGCCCTCATCCGCTTCTTTTTGAAACGGGACCTCGTTCCCCTCTGGAACCACGCGGTGAGGCTCTGGGCCGCCGGCAGGCCGGAAGGAGCCGCTCCTGGCGGGCAGGACCTTGCCCTTTTTATCGAGGCCCTCCTTGACACTTTCCTCGCTGCCTGGGACCACCCCGAAAAAAGGGACCTCCACAGCCGCGTCCTCGCCCGGGACCACTACCAGTGCCAGGCCCCCGGCTGCCGGTGCCGGCGCAACCTCCACGGCCACCATATCAAATACCGCTCCCACGGCGGCCCCACGACCGGGGGCAACCTCATCACCCTCTGCAGGGCCCACCACCTGCGGTGCCTCCACGAGGGCCACCTCGTCATCAGGGGCACGGCTCCTCACAATCTCACCTTCATCTTCCCCCGCGGCGGGAGAGGCCTTTAAATGGAAGAAAGAAGAGAAAACAAAAGACAAATGCGACTATTTCCCTTCGGGCGTCTCCTCCTTTACCCTATCACTTCGAATAATCGTAAATATTGACCGGATCAAGCTTGAGCAGGCGAAAGTAGAGAGTGGCCTGACCGCGGTGATGGAGAAGCTCTTCAAAGGCGTGTATCAGAAGGGATATGGCAGGATTCGATTTGTCCAGCCAGGCCACCCTGATCGGTCTCATCAGCTCATCGTCGGAAAGACCTGAAAAATCGCGCTGAGTCTCTTCATGGGTCTTGCGGGCGGCCTCGTAAATCTCCTGGACAGAGCCCGTCGGTGGGGGTTGACAGGTCTCAAGATACGCTTCGCTGAGCTCTCCTCTTCTTATCCCCTCTGTCATCTCCCGCTCGCATTCGATGATGTGGAGGAGCAGCTCTTTCAAAGTATAGTTTTCAGGTGTCGGCCTGAAATCGAGAGCATCCCCGGGAACTCGCTTCACCATGTTGAGAAATGCCTGGTGAGTCAATTGCCAGTAGTTGAAAAATTCTTTCCAGTAGCCCATGGTAACCTCCTGATTTTTAAGAGATACAATCATCTGCGGCAGGGCTGGCTCATCGGGATATCATTTTCTTTACGGTATCATACTTGTCCATGTCTTCCATTCTCAGCAGTCGATTGTCGGAGCCTTTCTTGAGGGCCTCTGCAAAGAAGAACAGATATGAGGAGCCCTCCTTTGCCTTATGAAACTCGTCGGAGAGAGGGCGAAAGGTCACCTGGGATCCTGAAGCCGTCAAGGAGGGCAGGAAGCTTGATTTCGGCTTCCCCCGGCCTCCGCATATAGTATACAATAAATTGCCGGAAAAGTCCAAATAGTTCCTGGTGAAGAGCGGTGAAGGAGGCCGAAAATCTACGAAATTCCGGGAAGCGGTGCGTCAGTGCGGGGAAAAAGACGGGAGAGCGAGCTGAAACTCCCTCAAAATGGGCAAAGCTCTTATTCTGAATTTGCGTCTTTTCTTGAGTGCGCAGAGTTCTGAGTGGCTCTCTTTCTGAAACCCGCCAGAGGCGCAGGCAACAGTTGAACTCACCGCTATTTCATGGTATAATTCTAATTATGAATAACAATCATTCTGAGTCTGCATTAAAATACAAAAACAGGCTGCTTGCTCCCAGGATCGAATCGGCAGTCAGCCGCCATCCCGTGGTTGTTCTTACCGGTGCCCGCCAGGTAGGGAAAAGCACCCTCCTGACAAGGGAAAAGGCTTTTCGGGAATGGAAGTACGTTACCATGGACGACTATGCGGCTCTTTCCCTGGCACGCCGGGAGCCGATTTCGCTCTGGATCTCTGAAAAGCGCATTATCATCGATGAAGTGCAGAAGACGCCATCCATACTCTCATCCATAAAAGAAGCTGTTGACAGGGACCGGTCGCTCAGGTTCCTTCTCTCAGGATCGGCGAATCTGCTGCTCATGGAAAAGGTCTCGGAGAGCCTCAGCGGGAGAGCTGTCTATTTCAACCTTTTCCCGATGTCGTACTCTGAGATGGAAAGCCGTCCTTTTCACAGCATTTTAGGCAGTCTGCTCGCCGGCACCTTCTCAATTGAATCGTTAAGAAAAAAGGATCACGCTGAGGATCCATGCGTTCTTATGGCCAGGGGGTTCATGCCGGCGCTCATGGAGTACGGATCCCCTGAAGGATGGCTTCAATGGTGGGAAGGATATATTGCCACCTACCTGGAGAGAGATTTGAGGCAGCTCTCTCAGGTTGATTCCCTGGTGGAATTCCGCCGGGTGATGGAGGCCCTGTCGCTGAGGAGCGGACAACTGGTCAACCAGACAGGGATTGCCAGGGATGTGGGGATAAGCCAGTCCAGCGTATATCGATACCTCACTCTTCTGGAAGTGACCTGTCTTTTAAAGAGAGTCCCATCGTTTCACAGAAATCGCACGAGCCGGCTTGTGAAAAGCCCGAAATATTATTTTCTTGATCCTGCCCTTGCAGCTTATCTGGGGGGATACTTCAGCGCTGACGCGCTCAGGAAATCCAGGGAGCTGGGAGGATACTTCGAATCACTGATTCTGCTGCACATTCTTATTCAATGCGATCTTATGATGCCTGCCGCCAGAACTTTCTACTGGAGGACCGTTTCCGGGCGGGAAGTGGATTTTGTGGTCGAGCATGGGCGCTCTCTCCTGCCAATAGAGGTAAAATACACCAGCAGGCCCCGCATTGAGGATACTGCGGGACTCCGCCATTTCATGAAGGAGTATCCTGAAGCTGAAACAGGAGTTCTTATCCACACAGGAGCCGAGGCGGAATATCTGGGAGAGAAGATTGTCGCGATCCCATGGACAAAGATGATCTGAATCAGCCTGCCCGCCGGGAGAATGTCCCCTGACCCGCGATGCATACCTGCGTTGAATTCCACCGTGGGCGTGTCGTTCAGAGGCTTAGCCGCGGTGATGGCATAGCACTACTCGCCGGGATCAATCCCGGCCTGCTGGCTCTTCCAGTTGCATTACACCGGCATATAATACCACGTAATCATTTCTGCGGGCCTGTGGTCACCGGCGAAAGCGGGGGTGTGGGGAGTCGGCGCATAGCCTGCAGGATAGGTCTTGAAGCCTTCGTTGTCTATTCCAGGTTAGTCACCTCGCACTCGCCCATGCAAAACTCATTGATTGCGCCGCCGGGCGAGGTGGTGGGGGTCGGAGAGGGTGACGGGGTTGTTGGGGCCAGCCTGGGAGAGAGGACCCGCTTGACATGAGCGGCGTCGTTGCACAGAATGCCCTGTGTGAATGCCGCGGGCATGGCCTTCAAGGGTGCCTGAATCGGGGGGCAACTGCGTAACCTGGTCGGTCCCTCTTTGCTCATCCACCGGTATTCCGTGACTGCAAAGCCTTTTTCACAAAGGGGAGGAGGACCTTGCCGGCGTGCTCCACGAACTGCTGACAGAATTTTTTCGGGAACTCTATTCCCGGGAAATAGAAGATGAGGTGGGGCCCGTCCGCCTCCACGATCCAGTCTATTCCCGGCACCGCGAGAAAGCCGATTTTCACGAGGCCCTTCATCGGGTTTTCGGCAAAGGCCTCTATGATCTCGGGGCGGAAAAAATCCTTCACGCCTTCCCTGTCAGGCCCGGTAAGATAAAAGCTCTTTGAAAACCGGGGGTTCTCCTTGAAGTCGATATCAGGGTCCCCGCAGAACAACCTGATATCCAGCAGTGATTCTCTCCGCATGAAGAACTTCGGGAAAGACGCTCCTTCGAGGGTGACCAGCGCCACGGTGTGGCACTCCACTCCATTCATAGTTATCCTTATAAAGTTCACCAATATGCCTGAAAACTCAGCCGTCGAGAAAGTGCCGATCTTACGCTCATCCACACTCAGGAAGGGGTAATGCAGGATGCCGTCACGAAATCCGCCCAGGAAAAATTTCGACAGCACCGTGCTCAGTGCTCTCCTTTCCTGTGAGCGCTCCTGGATGAACTCACTGGAGTGGGAGCTGAATTCCACCATTCCCAATTCCGTCAGCACCTCCGTCATTGACTGGTAACGCTCTCCCGGATTTATCGGAAGGCATTTCATGATGATGCTCTCAAGACTGGGAGGAACTGAGCTGTTCAGCTGCCCGAGAGGGGGAAGCTTGAAATGGAAGGAGGCGATGTCCTCATCGGTCAGCATGAAGTAGAGGGTGGCACCGAAGGAGTAGATGTCGGATCTCCGGTCTGACTGGCCTGAGCCATACTGCTCCGGAGGAGAGAACCCCGGCGTGCCCAGAAACTGGGTGTCCTTGAGCTTCCCGGGATGAAAGTAACGGGCTATTCCAAAATCAACAAGCATTATTCTATAGAGACTCGAGGAAAGCATGATGTTCGAGGGCTTGAGGTCCCGGAATATGACGGGATCAGGCTCCTGATTATGGAGGTATTCCAGAATTGACGCGAGCTGAATCGCCCAGCTGTGGACCTCATCACAGCCTAACCTGCCTTTTCTTGCCTCCTTGAGAGCCGCCAGGTCCATTCCGGGAATGAATTCCATGACCATATGGTGAAGCCCGCCTGAGGAAAAGAAATCCGTGACGGAGGGGATGCCCGGGTGGCACAGATCGGCAAGCAGCTTCGCCTCCCGCCGGAAGAGCTCCAGCACGTGGCTGCGCTCCTCTTCAGGAATCCTTGCTTCATCGAGCACCTTGAGCGCCCGCTTTATCCCGGGGCTGTTCAGCTCCTCGACAAGAAAGACAGTCCCGTAGGAGCCTCT
Organism: Candidatus Eremiobacterota bacterium; assembly: GCA_031082125.1. NCBI lineage: Bacteria > Bacillati > Vulcanimicrobiota > Vulcanimicrobiota bacterium. The sequence continues at coordinate 65,721 of JAVHLM010000027.1, read as the reverse complement.
GCCCAGAACCTCAACAACCTTGTACTTACCGGCAATTATATCGGATTTATCCATAAGTCTCCATGGCCTCTATGCTTATCACCCAGGTGAGGTGATGCTCCCGGGCCGCCATGAGATAAAATTACCTGCCATCCTGAATGATTCCTGTCACAGGAGAGAATATGCGCTCTCGCGCTTACCGAGTGCTGCCCCTGGGAAGGCTCACACAGGTGCGCCCATTGCTCCATGGAGGTATCCATGGTAAAATGGATATGGATCTCATTGAGGCGGTGATTGCATTTGTTGCTATATCTTGACACGTCAGTCTTCGGCGGAGTATTTGATGATGAATTTGCAGAGGACAGCTGCCGTGTTATGGAAAAGGAGGTGTGCCTTGATGAAGAATAAGGGCTTTGACTGCGTGCAGATGAAAAATGCGATCCAGGCAAAGATTTATGAAGAGATAAAAGACCTCCATGGTGGTGCATTGAGTGATTACCTGAAAGAAAAGATGGCACGGAGCTCCTTTGCAGACTGGTGGCAGGGTGGCGACAACCCTGACATGAAATCCCGCGATAAAGTAGCCTGAACAGAATTGCATTTTCTCGATTTGTGTAAACGTTTTATCAAGGCGTGCCGAGCAATATGCGGGGAAACAAAAAAGCCCCTGTCCGGGGCTTGTGGTCGCTTGGTCTGGGGCCGCTTATGCGGTCTTGCGTGTGAGTTTCTCAAGATACTCCAGGTGTTTTTCTACCTCACCCCTCAGGAAATCCCCTCGGCGCTGCACTTCGCCATCACGTCCCGGGGAGCCGCACGCAGAGGAGGCCGGGGGCATTACCTACGGCTCTTTGAAGAGGTGAGCCTTATGATCCTGCCCTGTCCCGAATTCCAGGTCACTTGCAGGTGGGCACCGCGGACTCGGGCCAGAAGAAGAGGGCGGTGATGGTCACGGTAAAATTCTATGAATGGTGCTGAAAGATGAAAAAAGCATCTGAAAGAGAGCGGATTACGGAGCTTCAAACTCGCATATGGGGGTTGAGCAAGTCATATCCTTGAAAGAGGGATTGGAAGCCCCGTCAACAGGAAGAACTCCATCTTTAGAGAAATAACAAAAGGGCGCAGATATATTTTCCCACCCCGGGATAAGGCTAAGAGTTCTTTTTTGAACAAGGTGAGCAATTTCTCCGCCTCCTTGTTGCCGGAGAGTTGAAACCCCGGATTTTCTGCATCAAAGCAATCGCCGGGAGGCCATAGGTCCCGGGCCGACTGAGAGAAGCCCGGGGATCCGCTGAGAATAGCCAACTGTTTCAGATAAAGGAATCACAATGAAATTCACTCGAGTCACCGGGTGCCGGGGCACACCTTACAATCTCTTCCTGAGCCTTGAAGAGCATGAGCTTCATATTTCATGGGAAAAGGTGCAGGGCTTTTTCGGAGTCCGCATAAAGAATGTTGAAAACGAGAACATTCCCACGCTCTTTCTCATGCTCAGAGGCGACGAAGGGTTCTATTTTATTGATGGCCTCAAGCTCATCCTGAGGCTTTTTGAATTCGAAGAGCCTGAGGGCGAGGCTCCTCACCCTGTTTCCCTCGGCAAGAATACCCGCGATCTCATCGAATACAAGTTCACCTTCGTGGCTCACCAGCTCTGCAGAATGCTCCAGGAAGTGCCGACCGCCTGCATCGACAGGCCTCTTAAGGATTATCTCTATCAGAACAGCCTTTTTCTCCCTTCCTTCAGTAATTTCAACGATGCCGCAGCCTATTGCAGGGAAACCCTTGAGCGCTCTCTCCCTTTTATTGACAGCAAAAGCCACCCGCTGATTCCCGATGAAGCTCACGGCATGGAGGGCACCTACTCGCACCAGCTCCACCGCTGGAAACCAGGGGCGATTTTTCAGGACAAGTTTGCCCTCATAGAGGTGATGCCGGGAAAGATGGATCTCTCGGCCACGGTGCTTGACCTGGAGCATGGGCAGCTCTTCACGATGTACACCATGAAAACGAAGTTCCTTTCTGACAGCCGTCACATTCAGAAGTTCCTGAAACACGGCAGAGAGCTTCTGAGCCTTGAAAGCCAGCGGAATATCGTGGCTGCGAAGTCCATAAGGGAAATAGAAAAGGAGCCCTGCGTGTTTTTCGAGTATGTGCCGGCCAGGAGCTTTGAGAGCATGCTGGAAAATGAGCTCCCCCCTCTCAAGACCTCCCTTGAATATGCTCTCCAGATTTGCGCGGCCATGCACCATGCATATCTGAAAAAGGGGCTGCTCCACATGGGCTTATCTCCCTCGAGCGTCGTTATCACGCGGAACGGTGTGGCCCGCATCATAGGTTACGGTCTCCTGAGAATCTTCGACGACGAGCTTACTGATGGAAAGCTTATCTCGCTTGCCCGCCACAATGAAGAAGGGGGCGCGGCGCTGCCCGATCTCTGCAGCGTCCTCTCGTGCTTCGCTCCTGAGCTTTTCTCTGATAAGAAAGCCCTGACCCCTCTTTCCGATATTTATTCTTTCGGGACGCTCCTCTACACCATGCTCACCGGCACAAACCCCTTCTATCATGAAGATCCCGACGAAGTGATTCTGGGCCATCTCACCAGAGATCCCGAGCCTCCCAGGGCCTTCAATGCCGATGTGCCGGATTCCCTCTCACAGATTACCATGAAATGCCTTGAAAAGGACCGCCAGTCAAGACACCATGATTTCAATACGCTTTACCAGGCTCTGCAATCAACCTATGGCGAGCTTTTCGGTCAGCCTTTCGCAGTCCCGGAAAAAGATGACATGCTCTCGGACACTGACTGGAGCGACAAGGGGAAAATCCTGGCTTCCATGGGAAGACACAGGGAAGCCCTCACGGCCTTCAAGCAGGCTATCGCCATCAACCCGAGATCACTCTCCGCCACTATGGAAAAGGCCTCTTCCCTGATTTCCCTCGGCAGTAACGCCGAAGCATCAAAAGCACTTGACAGCGCTCTTGCCATCAGCCCGGAGCACCCTGAGCTGTGGCATAAGAGAGGTAATCTTCTTGCCGCTGAAGGCAGGCACGAAGAAGCCCTGGACTCGCTGGAAAAAGCGCTGGATCTCGCTCCCGGGAACTCCGAAATGCAGAGAAGCAGGGGGAGGGTCCTTTCACTCGCAGGAAGGCACTTGGAAGCGCTTGACTACTTCACCATGGATCTTGAGGAGAACCCCCTTCACGAAGAGACCTGGATTGCGAAGGGGGAAACCCTCATGGCCATATTCCAGTATGAAGAGGCGGTCAAATGCTTCAGAAAAGCCAGTGAGATAAATCCGGGCGATATGGAAGCCCTCTATCACCTGGGCTCTTCCCTCTCATGGACCGGCCTTCACCACGAAGCCCTCGAGGTCTTTCAGAAAGCGCTTACCCTCAAGGCTCATTCCCTGAAAGTCCGCCTTGGCATGGCGGGCTGCTACAAGGGGCTCGGAGACCTGCGCAGGGCCCTCAGCATCATTGATCATGCGCTGAAAATAGAAAATGACAACATCGATCTTATCGTCGCAAAGGCACAGCTTCTTGAGGAGATGGTGCTGCATTCCGAAGCCCTCAGGCTCCTCACTGAATCGCTCCATCTTGACGCAGGCACCACCAGAATAAAGACAAAGATCGCCTCCCTCAACCTCAAGATGGGCTTCTACGAGAAAGCCGTCTCTCTCTGCGAGGAGATCAAGAAAGAGGCCGGCCTTTCAGGCCAGGCAAAGCATGTCTCTGATTCAGCACTTCACTGGATAAGGGAAAAGAGCGCAATCGTCTCAAAAATAAGCCAGTTCAATGCCATTACCCTCACCAGTCCCTCCTACGAGCTCTCAACCTTTCTCTCAATATTCTGCAGCGTGGACGATGCCCTGGTTTACCTCTCATTGGTGGAGGAGACCTCTCAGGACCCCCAGGTATTCTTCACGGCGGCCCAGCTTTATTTCATCAAGGGCGATCCAGGCAAGGCGAGGCATTCACTCAGGAAGTCCATGGATATGGGTTTTGAAGTCGCAAGGAGCAAAAGCTTGCTCTCATTGATCGAAAAATCTGCCGCTGAGGGCGAGAAGAGCAGGGGGGGAGGCATCCTGGGCGGACTCTTCGGTAAAGGCGGAAGGGAGCCGAAGGGAGAAGAATGGATGGCCCTGATGCAGGGCCTGAGAGCTTTCGAAAAGGGCGACCATAAAGAAGCCCTCCGGTTTTTCAGCGAGGTCCTGAAGCGAGAGCCGGAATCCCCGGGCGCCCTCTTTTATTCCGGCAAGGCCTTGGGCGCACTGGGTGACAACGAGAAGGCCGAGGGCTGCCTCAGGCTTTTCAAAGAAAAGCACCCGCGCTCCCCGGGGCTTTACCGCCATCTTATAGAGAGCGCGCCGTCTCATACTCCCCGCGAAACCCTGGAGGACTATCACAAAAAAATGATAGGCTTCCTTCCCTCTTTCCACCTTTCATGGATGAGGCTCGTGTGGCACTATATACAGCACCATGATGAAGAGAGGGCCTGCCTGCTCGTGACCGAAATTCTCCGCAAGCAGATGGCCCAATGGAAGCTCCCCAAGCAGAGCATCGAGTACTGGAACCTCAGGGGCTTCCTGGAGCTGTATGTGGGAAGGATTGCCGAGGCTTCACTATGCTTTTCCGAGAGCCTCAAGCTTGATTCTTCCGATGCCGCGGCCCTCCTCGGCATGGGGAAGAGCTACGAGATGAAATCAAACTGGACAGAGGCTGCCAACTACTTTGGGAAGCTCTCTTCAACCGGCGAAGCAGACATCACCTCGGCCTATGTCAGTGCCCATCTTGCCGCGGAGGGAAAGGAGTACACAAAAGCTCTCGAAGCGATGGACAATGCCCTCGCCAGAAAGCCCGGCTCCTCTTTTCTCGTCGCCAAGAAGGCCGGGATTCTCCTTGAGTCTGGAGCAAATATGGAGTTCCTCAATTATTACAGAAGCATACAGACCTCAGACCATAGCGGCTTCTTCTCTCTGCTGAGGGCCTCCTCTTTCGTCTCTTCAAAAATGTACGGCGAAGCCATCTCGCTTCTTTCAGGAGCACTCGTCTATGATCCTCACAATGTTCCCCTTCTGAAAGGCCTTGCGGTGCTCTCGATCAGGACGGGGGACGGCAAGAAAGCAGCAGAATATCTGGAAAGAGCCCTGGCGTCACACAGCCTTGACAGCGGCCTCTACCTGCTTGAAGGAATCGCCGGGTATCAGGAGGGCCACTATAACAGTGCCCTGAAGTCTTTTGAGCATTCCCTCCTTGTCAATCCCCACAGGGCTCAGCTCATTTACCAGTTTATTGGCGCCACCTGCTGGCACCTTGGCCAGCAGGAAAAGGCGGAAAAATATTTCAGGCAGTCCCTGGAGCATGATCGTGACAATGCCCAGCACTGGCTCAACCTTGGCATTCTTTACGCCCAGAGCGGCCGCGGCCTCCAGGCCCTGCAATGTATCGAGAGAGCCCTCAGGACCTCTGATGACAGCTTCCCTGCCCATCTCGCCAAGTCAAAGATCCTGAAGGAGCTTGGAAACGTCAGCGAAGCAGAAAAGAGCATCTCAAGGGCCCTTTATTACAGGCCGGAAGACCTTTCAGCGGGCAACCTCAGGGGGATTATTCTGTTTCTCATGGGGAACTACAGGGAAAGCCTCAAGTGCTTCTCCGATCTCTGCGCAAGGGAGGAAAAAAATGCGGCTCTCTGCTATAACTGCGGTATTGCGGCACTTTCCGTCGATGACCACGAGAGAGCTCAGAATTATTTCACCAGGTCACTCACCCTTAATCCCCGCATGGCACTCCCATGGCTGGGGAAGGCAGCCCTTTACAAGATCACCAACGACTACGGCGCCTGCACAGATGCCATGCGCAACGCCGAATCAAGCGATGCCAGGACCTATGAGAGGTGGCGCGAGAGAATTGAGGATTCAAGGGCACCCCAGTTCGTTCTTCCTCTTGAAGACTCTTTCGCGCTTCCCTTCGACCTCCCCCTGCCGGAATCCCTTGAATTCAGGGAGCCGCTTCACCTTCTTGACCTTCTGAAGCTCGACGGCGCTTTCTGAAGTCCCTCGCTGTCACCATTTCGCTCCCATGAATTCCCGGTAAGGTCCTTTGCCGCAGGTCCGTCACTCAGGAGAAAATATTCTTGTTGCTTGCCCTCGCCATGGCATCTTCCCTCGTGATAAGGCCGCTGGAGAGAAGCTGCTTGAGAGACTGGTCGAAGGTCTGCATCCCTTCCTTGATGGCGGTCTGGATGGCCGTTTCCAGCTGGTGGGTCTTGCCTTCGCGGATCAGGTTCCTTATGGCAGGGCTTCCAAACATAATCTCGCAGACCGGTGCCCTTCCCATGTTGTCCTTCCTGGGAATGAGGGTCTGGCAGATGACTGCCCTGATGTTGTCGGCAAGCTGTACCCGTATCTGCTGCTGCTGGTGGGGGGGGAACATGTCCACGATCCTCTGTGCCGTTGACATGGCAGAGTTGGTGTGAAGCGTCGAGAAGACCAGGTGCCCTGTCTCGGCAGCCGTCAGGGTGAGGGCTGCCGTCTCCACGTCACGCATCTCGCCGACCATGATGATGTCTGGGTCCTCCCTGAGGGCGCTTTTCAGCGCCGAGGCAAATGAGAGGGTGTGAGTTCCAAGCTCTCTCTGGGAGACAAGGCATTTATGGGTGGGGAAGACAAATTCTATGGGGTCCTCAATGGTAATGATGTGATCATCCCTTGAATTGGTAATGATGGAGAGAACTGCGGCAATGGTCGTTGATTTCCCATGGCCTGTGGGCCCCGTCACCAGGATAAGCCCCTTGTCAAGAGAGGCCAGATCGCTCAACTGGTAAGGAAGGTTCAGCTCCGAAAAATCCGGGAGCGTGAGGGGGATGATACGGCACGCCACGGCGATGCCGCGGAGGAGCTTGAAGACATTTATCCTGAATCGGGCAAAGTTCGGCAGCTCATAGGCAAAGTCCACTTCATGGCCTTTGTCCAGAAGAGCCTTCTGCTCTTCTGACAGGATGGGGGCAATGAGGTCGTAAATCATGTCCGCGTCAAGGAGGGCCCCCTCCATCTTCTTTATCGTTCCCTCGACTCGTATCATCGGGGGATAGCCGGGATTGAGGTGAAGATCGGTGCCGCCGCCGTAGATGGTGTCCTGGAAGAGTTCGGTGATTTCCATGGTGGATCCTCGTTTTCTCTGTTTTACCATGACTTCTTTCAGGACTGAAGAAAACCTTTTTGCTTACAATCTTTTCAATTATATTTTCCCTGTTCTGCAGCATTTCCTTGCGGGTCTCCCCGTACCGCCTGACAGCATGCTCGCAGAAGAAGGAGCACTTTCCTTTTCCCGCAGCTCACGGCTCACCTGCATGTGCCTCCCCGGTGAGTGCTTCGATCTCTTTTACCCGCTCTATCTGCTCCCGGAGCATCTCTTCGGGCTGCGGGTTGCCGTAGCAGAGAATATCTCCCGTCTTTTCGATGATATGAAGAAACACATCAGTTCTGTCATGAACGAAGACGTCCCGGGAAAAAAGTATCGTGAAGAGCCGGCAATCAGTCGTCAGTTCCGGAACCCTTTCAAAGGGCACAGGAGGGATTGTGAGAGCCTCTGGCAAAGTAGTGCTCGCCCCGCAGCCGGGGGGAGAGGAAGCACATGGAAGCTGGCGGGATCATTGCTGAAAAATACAGGATACTCGGGATTCTGGGCAGGGGCTCATACGGGTCGGTGTACCTCGCCGAGGCCGTCAATGAGCCGGGGAAGCGGCTCGCTCTGAAGGAGATTGAAGAGCCGGAGGGCACCTCCGGGGATCATGGCGAGCACGAGGAGCTCTTCAGGCGGGAGGCGGAGCTTCTCAGGCGCCTCAGGCACCCGGGCCTTCCCTCCATCATGGATTTCTTTTCTGCCGGCAGGCGGCACTATCTGGTGATGGAGTATATTCCCGGGAAAAACCTTGAAGAGCTCCACAAGGGGAAAAAACGAAAGCTCAAAGCCGGGGAGGTCCACGCCTGGTCGACCCAGCTCGCGTCAATCCTCGAGTATCTTCACAATCTCAGACCGGAGCCCGTCATATTCCGAGATCTCAAGCCCTCCAACATCATGGTTTCCTCTGTGACTCAGAGGATAATGCTGGTGGATTTTGGAATCGCCAGGTACTTCAGCCCCGTGAAGCTCCGGGACACCCAGTCACTCGGCACGCCGGGCTTCGCCCCTCCGGAGCAATACGGCTCAGGCCAGTCAGATCAGCGGTCCGACATCTATTCCTTCGGAGCCACCCTCTACTACCTGCTGACTGACCGGGATATCGCCGGATATCATTTCAGGCTGCCCCCCCTCAGGGAGCAGAACAGCTCTGTCTCCCCCGGTTTTGAGAGCATCATAATGAAGTGCCTTGCCGTCAACCCGGGAGAGCGCTATCAGTCGATGACAGAGCTTCTCCTGGACCTGAAACAGATCACTTTCAAGGATGATTCGTCAAAGACCAGAAGAGAGATGGAGGCCGAGAGAAAAGCCGTGCTCACCATTCTGTCAAGGTTTTCCCTGACCCCTTACCCTTATACCGGTAAGGCACTGTTGCCCCTTCTCGACAAGCTGGATGATCTCGGCACTTTTCCGGCGGCGGACTTTTCTGTCAGAGTCGTTTACTGCCATAGTGAGGGCCGGAACAGCCCGGTACGCCACACCGTCGCGCTCATAACCCTGGTGAGAGGCCGCGTCCCGAGATTCTTCATGCGGGGAGAATCGATCCTGGATTTCACTGTATTCGGCCAGGATCCCGATATCGATTTCAGTGAGAGCCCTTCCTTCTCAAAGATTTTTTTTGTCACAGGCCCCGACAGAAAGGCTGTTGAGAAATTCTTCCGCCCCGAGATAGTTGATGCCTTTACCGAGAACCCGATGAAGGACATCGTCAGGTTCACTTTCAGCCTGTGGCCCTCAGGGTGGATAGTTGAGGGAGAGGGTTCTTACCTTATCTTCTACTGCCTCGAAACCAGGGTTCCCCCGCAGCATGTTGAGCAGTTTGCCGGGTTTGCCCGCCAGGTCCTCCTCCCCTTTGTGAAAAAGGCGACAAAGCCGCGGTGAGGAGGAAAGGTGCCTGGCGGGGAGCCTCCCGAAAAAAAGAGGATGTGTAGAGAATAATTCAGGAAAAGCTGAAGAGTGAAGGTGACATCTTACAGAGATATACCAGACAGATAGAGGATGAGAGAAAACTAAATGAGTAATGCGGTCCGGCCTGACGTGGCGGCAATCGATTGTCAACGGGTGGACACCGGAGAGGCAGTTTCTATTTCCGGTAGGGCGGCGTCTCTCCATGACGGTATATCAGGTCGGTGCCCTCGAGAATTATTGTAGCATTGTGCCGGTATGGCTCTTTGCCACCGTCATCCTTCCGGTCAAGTCCCGGGAGCCATATGACAGGCCTGCCTCCTTCAAGACGGTATTTCACCGCCGTGCCAGTTGCAGGATCGCCGGGCACAGGCAAGGTGAACTGCCTGAAAGCGTCCTCCAGGCTTCCCGGGTACTCTCCATGGGCGGCCTTATATGCCACGACTGCGGCCATGGCCTCCAGCGCCACCCCGTCGGCCTTGATCAGGTAAAGCTCCATAACAGGAGTATTCTGTGAAAAAAAATGATGGTGAAGCTCGAGGCTGTCGGGATTCGCGGTGAACAGGAAGGAACATGCCCTCGTTTTCGCGCTTGGCAGAAAGGGTGACATCAGGATGAGCTTACTGTGAGGAACGCGCCCCGTATGGGTCACTGACAGGGCATTGTAGGCTTCAAAGTCCCAGCTCTTCAGGTTCTTCTCCTGAGCCGCAAGGGCATCCCGGTGGGCACGGACCACGGCATCGACTACGATCTTCCTGGCACGGGGAGACAGCCTTCGGGCCTGACTGATGGTATCGGGGAAATAAATCCCCCACCTGTCGCCCCTTCCATGGAGGACAATATCCTCAATGGTGCAGTCATGCCATCTGTACCTCGCCTCTACGAACTGGAAGGCTGTCGGCATCCTGAGGTTCGCGTCATGGACTCCCCTGAAAATCATTTTTGCGCAGGAGGTCCCGGAGGCCTCATTGTTGAGCAGGTCCTGGAGGGAGCACCAGGCAGTCTCGAGGCAGCAGATGGAAGCTATTGCATGGACGTCACCTGAGCGGGGGTCAAAGAGGTCTGCGCCGAACCGGTACATCGCCACGCTGAGCTCGGCGCACTCCCTGAACCGCCCTTCCAGGAAGAGCCTGCGGCACTGGAGGGATATGAGCCTGTCAAGCATGCGAAGCTGTGCAGGAACGGGGGCCACCGCCGATGAGCGCTCCTCTTCCAGATACTGGCACCCGGGCTTTGAAGCTCCCGCCTCAAGCGCGCTGAAGGCACCCCGGAACCTGTCCAGGAACGTCTTTTCTTCAGCGGTGAAGCGCGACTTCTCCTTCCCGGGCGGCACCCACCATTCCCGGAAAGGGCCTTTTTCCCACTCATCCTTCTGCATGGCCAGCAGAGCCTTCTCATACTCAGGCCAGGCGTTCTCTTCAGGCGGGATTTTCTCCGCAGGCTGGCAGGTGGCACCCAGAAGGGAGCTCTCCCTTGTGAAGAGAGTCTCTCCGAAATAGAGCCAGAAAGCGGCAAGAAGAACTGCCGCAATGAGAATCCATAAGAGCACGGGCCTGCTCCTCTTCTCCTGTGAGCTCATTGAAAAGCCTCCTCTCGTGCCTTACCGCTGCTCCCGCTCTATCCTGATTCCCCCTATGACCACCCAGTCGTCCATCTCCACAATCGATTCCCCCGGCGGATCCTGTGCCTGATCCTTCCCCGCCTTCGCCGAGGGTGGCTTCAAATCGATACAGTGAAGGACCGATGAGCCGTCATGCTTATGTTTCTGCTGGCTCAGCTGCACATAGAGCTTTTCATCGGGCGAAAGAGTATAGCTGGTTATCTCGGAGCCCTCTTCAGGGACATACTGGTTTACCATGAGCCCCTGTTTCACGTCCACAATATACAGTCTCCTGCTGTCGCTGAGATACAGCATGTCGCCCTGCTGCTTCGCGGAAAGCCGCCTTTCCGTCTGCTCCACCGGGAGCGGGACCGACCACCGGGGCTTTCCTGTCTCGGGGTCGAGGGCCTCCATGCGGTTTCCCCTTGCTACGTACGGGGTGCCGTCGGGATCGATGGCCTTGATGACGGAGTAATGGTCCTGCTCACCCTTGAGTGACCATTTCACATGCCCGTCGGAGAGATCAAGGCAATAGAGATCATAGATGTCACATCCATAGAGCTCCCTGTCCGAGAGGCGATCTATTCTCAGCTTTCCCTTCGGGCTCTTCCAGAGAATCTCCCCGCTCTGTGAGTCTCTCAGAACGGGGAACTCCCCCTTATCTTCGCACACCACCCCGCGATCCACAAAAGCCGCCGCCCCGAAGGTCTTCCCGCCTTTCCAGAGCACCTCGCCGTCGGGCGAAAGCGCGTACATATCAGCGGGAGTGCAGACCACCGAGGCATAGTCCTTCTTCAGCGCCTTGAGCTCCACGTAGGTATCATCGCCCACCTCTTTGAGGATCACCTTTTTCTTTTCAGTTCCGTCGTTGCCGTCAAGCACCACGAAGCCATTCTTTTCCCTCATCCTGACATCCCCGTCGTCACTGACCCGGAGACACTCGTAATCTGCAAGCGGGTGCTTCCATTTCTCATTTCCATCGAGCGCGTCGAGCACCTGCACGTGATTATTATTGCTGTGGTCTACATCGTGAAGCCTGATATAGAGCCTGCCGCCGTGATAATCTGAATCGTCCACGCCGCCGAAATAATCATCAATGCCCTCCCTGGTCCACCTGACCTTGCCGGTCCCGGCATCGAGACAGGTCATCTGGTGGTAGGTTCCCACGCACACGCTCCCGTCTTCCATCGGCAGCACTGCCCTGTCATGGCCGTACGAAAAGGGAATCATCATCTTCCAGATGGTCTTGAGCTCAGGCCGGTGAAAAACCTCCCTGATAAGGGCGGGATCAATCTTTCTCCCGCCGGAGCCGCCCCCTCCTATCGAAACACTGTCCGTCACGGTCCCGGGAGCATCGACCGGCTTCGCCCGGGTGACCTGTCCCAGGTCCCCGCTCATCCGCATTGGCTGAATATCCATGGTCATCAATCCCTTCCATGATCTGCCGCACAGACGGTACCAACGCCATTCTGCCCGGCTCCATGTAGTATACCTGAAAAGAAAAGTGTGCGGTATTGACAGAGTGTTAACTTATGCTTAAGAGGAGAGGTAATTGCAGCATCGCAGATTCTCAAAGAAGAGCATGAAAGTCTGCCTGCAGTTGACATAGGATACCGCATTATATATAGTGATATCTGGGATGTCACAAAAGTTCCAATGCGGGGAGTATTATTCGAATCCTTATGAACATGAAACAGGTATATTTCTCAAGACTCAGTATCTTTCTTCTCCTTTTTTCTTTCCTTGCATTTCCACCGGCAGTTCCAAATGAATTACCGCCCGACGCATCGACTGAAAAATTGCTGCTGAATAAAGAACTTCACAGAATAATATTCTCTGAAAAACTTCCGGAAGATCTGAAAATATCTTATAAATATAACGGGGGCGGCCCGCCTGGTGAAGCTGTGATCGAAGATGGACTAAATATTAATGGGAATGGGATTGTGTGGTATAATACCACTTCATTCTGCGAAAAAAATGGGTATTGGGATCATCCCCGATACAAATATCTCATAACAAGAGAAGAGATTTTAGAAATATTGCGGGAGCTTGCGAAAAATGAATTCATCACCAGGACTTTCGAAGAAGAAATCAATAATGTGCCCAATGATTGTGCCTTCAGAAGCTTCAGGTTATCTATAAACGGGAAATCAGTGGAGAAGACTTTTCTGGAGAAGACTCATTCTAAAGAAGATATACGATTCTTAAGTTCGTCTGAATACTTGAAACAATATATCGGGAAAGGCTTGCCTAAAGAATTAGAGAGATTACAGTTTCTCATTGATAATGTAATAAGGAAAAGACATAAGATTCAACAATAGCAAAAGGGGGGGCGCTCTCCCATAAAGATGCAGGTGCGGAGTGAGCTTGAAATTACGCTGTTGATCTCATACCGGCCTTTTCCCAGGAGCGGAAATTCATTGATTTGCTCCCACTTATCCTGGGGTGCTGAGTACCTGAAAGCGCCGCTCGAGGTACAGGCCAGGATATTATTACCGTCAAGTGGCCAGAAATTGAGGATGGCGGGCTCTCCTTTGTTGCCGGAAGATTCAGCGGGAGGGGGCAGAGGTCACCCGGTGGCGCCGGGAGAGGCAGGGGTCTCAAGGAACTCCCGGGCGGCGCTCTTTATCCTGCGCTCGAGGAGCTGAAGGACCGGGAAGTCCACGTCTTCAAGCGAGTAGAGCCTCTCCCCTGTCAGGATGCCCAGATATCCCGATTCGGGCCTCGTTTCTCTGGTGTAGCGGTTATGGCCCGTCACCGATATGATTGCTTCCATCCTCATAATTGAGGCAAGGGGGAGGGAAAAGGGAGATGAGCCTTCCATCGCCAGGGTAAGGTCATCGCGGGTCACCCTGACGCTGGCGGCTTTTTTTTCAATGATGCGCATGGAAAGATAGAAAAGAAATCCCGAGACCAGAGAGGAGATGATGAAGGTGTAGTTGATGATATGTCGCCACCATGGCCCCTGGTAGTAGATAAGCGTGAAAAGTGCCGTAAGGAATGCCAGAAATGAGGCAATCACAAGAATGTTGTGGGTGCAGTGGCGGGGACTGTGGTAAAAACTGCCCGCCTCGAAGCGGAAGGTGATACTATCGGGGGACCGCTCCTCGGTGATGGCCTTTTCCGCTTCCGCCATGCCGTACTCGCTGTCCTCCACGATATTCTGCAGGTAGAAGGGGACTTCTTTTGTGCCTTCAGCGAGGCTTCTGTCCCATATCCCTTGCTCTGAGGCCCTTACGGAGGCTTCCTCCGCCCTGTTCTCTACGGGAACCTCAAGGATCGAGGCTATCTGCCGGGCTGTCGATTCGACCCAGAGCAGGTCATTGGTATTCAATATGACCGCGGTGGTATCGTCTTTCAGCTTCAGCGCAAGGGCAAACACATTCCCGCCAGCCTTGTCGACGAGCACTGAGGCAATGTCCGCGGAGGGAATTGTCCTTGCCGGAAAAAGCGAGGCGAAAAACCGCCTTGCTCTTGCCGGCTCGATCTTCCAGTAATCGTTGACGAAGATGAAGAGGAAGGCAAGTATGGCCGTTGCAGGAAATGCCACCGCCACCACCGCCGGAAAATGCGAATCTGAAGGGAGCGAGTTCATCAGAGATGCCGAGATAAATATAAGCAGGTAAAACATTGCGAAATAAAACATGCCGAGAGTCGCCAGGGCGGTACCCCCCCTGACCCAGAGATGCTTCCTGTGGTCACTCACGCTGACCTCCCGTTACGGTGCGCCGGCCTCCGAAGATAGTATACAAGAAATTTCCGGAAAAGTCTAGAAAATTTCCCCACGAAAGAGGTGAATGATAGTTACAATGGATGGGCAGGTCAGTGCCTATCCATTGTAACTATCGAGGTGAATGGGGGGCAAAGAAAAACTCCGGGAAGCGGTGTGTCAGTGCGAAGAAAAGGGCGGGATATCAGGCTGAAAGCCCTGATGCTGTATGCGCAGAACCAGAGCCCATCAGCCCCGATCCTTATATCTCCAGTTGCGCCGAGAACAACATCGAGGAAATAGTAATCGGCCAGGGGTCTTTGGTGCGCAGGTATAATGATGCTCCCCTTGAAGGATCGGCCTGTCCCCGATCCTTCAAGGGGAGGACAGGCCCCCTGGGTATGCTCATCTTCAGAATACGCGCTCCTCCCGGGATTGAAGTCAGTGTCGAAGGTGCCGTCGGCGTTCAGCCGCGCGATACGGCCACAGTTATGATCAGAGCCGTCGTCATAGAGATAATTTCGTTCCCCCTTTCCCTTCCGCGCCTCCCCGCCCTGCCGCAGGAGGCCGTTTCTCTGCGCTGGTGAGCCATTAAGGGCCGCCTGGCGGAAAAAACGCACAAAGAGCCTCGCGGGCCCTCTGGCGGCCACCTGGCGACGACCTTCAATCCCAATAGCCACAAGCTTTCAGGCAGTTACTTCTTTTGACTTTTACTACACAATGAGATATAATTGAGATAAGAGATACATAAGTTTCTTCTTATCTATACCGACGAAAGGAGGATAATTGTGAATACCGGCGCGATCCGCGAGTATCCCGGCTACGAGGCCGCCATGGAGGGCGGGCAGGTTTTCAAAGCTGCCCCGGGCCTCCCGCTGGTCACGTACGGCGCCGACGAGGTGCTCTCGCGCTCGAACTGCCGCCACATATTCCGCGATCTCACAGGCGAGGTCCTGGACTGGAACCTCTGGTGCCTCTCTTCCGCCGGCACAAAACTCGATCTCCTCATCGGGGAAGCCCTTCTCTCCCTTGACGGGAAGCTCGAGAAGCTCGGCTATATGCGGGTTTCCGACTTTGTGCGGGAAGAGCTGGGTATCTCCTCCAGGAGCGGCTATGAGATGATGCGGAACGCGAAGGCCCTTCAGAAGTTCCCTCTCATCAGGGAGGCTCTTGAACAGGGGCTTCTGCGCAAAAGCGCGCTGCGGTATCTTTTCCAGGTCGTGGCGCCCGAGACCGAGGCGGAGTGGCTTTCCAGGGCCATGCAGTGCACCGTGAGAGAACTTGAAGAGGAGGTGAAGTGTTTTAAATCAGGTGCCGGGGAGGCCGGCACAAGGGGTGGTTCGGGGGATGTTGAAGGCGGCGCCGGGGGGAGCGGCATCAACGCATTCGTCGCCGGGAATGATGACGAAGAGGAGAGAAGCCTCGCGGTGGGCGTGCGGGTTCCTTTTGCTGTTGCGGCAAAATGGGACAGGGCTCTTGAAGTCTTCCACAGGATGGAGGAGGCGGAACTCCCTTCAGAGTCGTTCGTGGAGGGCCTTCTCGGCGAGTTTGTCGCTTCGGCGCCGCTCGAGGGGCTCGGGGCACCCTCTCGTGACGACTCTGATGCTTCCGGCACAAGGGAGACCGGCGCTGATCCCGCCTTCGAGGAGAAGGCTCTTCTCCTTGGCGCCCTGGCGGGGCTAATCGGCTCCCTCGATGACGAGGCACCCTTCGGCGAGCGGGACAAAGAGCTTGCCCGCCAGGTCCACAGGGATCTCGAAGAGGTGTCGCACCTCTGGGAGTTCCTCCCCTGGAAGCCCGTCACGGTGGAGCTTCCCCCGGAGTTTCAGTTTCCAGGGAGCCACAGGTCTGATGCCGATACCGCCGTCACCCCTGACGGCACCCTGGTGCGCCCTCCCGCCGATCCCTTCGAGACGGTCGCACGGCTTCGGAAGATGGCGACGCTGCGCCACTCCCTCTCCTTCTACCAGGGGAGGCTCCTTCGCACCCTCAACAATTTCGGCCTCTATAAAGATATGCTCTTCCTGAGCCTGGGGCATTACACCAGGGAGCGCCTGGGGATGTCCCGCAGCACCGCCTATTCCCTCATCAAAATGGAAAGGAGTTATCTGGAGTATCCCGACATGCTCGACCTTGTGCAGGGGGGAAAGCTCACCCCCGAGCAGGCGAGGCATCTCTCGAAGGTCTTTAACGAGGGGACCCGCGTCAAGGGGGCGTGGCTCTCCTACGCCCAGGAGGTGCCGGTGGCCACTCTCATCCAGGCCGTCGAGGCGTTCCTCTGCTTCGCGAAGAGGGCGGTCCATAAAAAGTGGGACATCCATCCCGAGGCCTTCGAGGTGGCCGTCACGGGGAGGTCCGTCAAGAGGGTCCACGCTCCTGCATCAAATGGCACGGAACCCAATGGGGATATGGGTTTGGACACCGCAGTCCAAAAATGTGCACAGCAGAAAACTTTGGAAGGAGGCTCATTGTCTACATGGGGGGAGAATCCCGCCGTCATCTGGCAGGTCACCGGGGGCGGGGAGCACCCCGAGCTCCCCGAGATCCTGTCAATCCTCTCGGGAGAGCCCTCAAAAGAGGGGACCTTTGGATCAAACCCTCCAGACAGGGGTGCCCTCATCCGCTTCTTCCTGAAAAGGGATCTCATCCCTCTCTGGAACCACGCCGTGAGGCTCTGGGAAGCCGGCAGGACGGAAGAAGCCACTGATGGCGGGCAGGACCTCGCCCTCTTCATCGAGGCCCTCCTCGACACTTTCCTCGCCGCCTGGGACCACCCCGAAAAAAGAAATCTCCACAGCCGCGTACTTGCCAGGGACCGCTACCAGTGCCAGGCTCCCGGCTGCCGTTGCCGGCGCAACCTCCACGGCCATCATATCAGATACCGCTCCCACGGCGGCCCCACCATCGAGAGCAATCTCATCACCCTCTGCAGGGCCCACCACCTGCGGTGCCTCCACGAAGGCCACCTTGTCATCAGGGGCACGGCTCCTCACGGCCTCACCATCATCTTCCCCCGCGGCGGGAGAGGCCGCTGATGGTCATTTTGCGGCCGGTCCCTTTTGCCGGCCTGCCTGCGATGGGTCCTTAGCTGGTGAAGGATGAAGACGATCCGTCACCCGACCCGCAGCCTGCCAGGGTGATCAGCAAGGTCATCACCATGATGCCAAGAGCGAATTTGCGGTATATGGAGACCTCCCTGTGTTCGTGATGATCGTGCAAAGCCGCATGTTCAGGAACTCAGGGCCAGGGCCTCCCGCATCCGGGCAATGCAACCACCCTGGAGTGAGAGCAGGGGAGCTAATCGAGCACGCCTCCGATAAAGAGGACTCCGCCTCCCCCGCTCCCCGGGCTCCAGGTGGAGTTCCCGCCTCCCGCGATAGTGGCCCATTGAATCTGGTTGTTCGCCACATAGACAAGCACCTGGTACGAGTACATCTGGCTGAACACGAGGTTATAGATATTGAGCCCGTTCGTTGTAGGTATGCTGGTTACTTCAGCGGAATTCGGCGCCTGAGGGCCGTAGCTCACCTGCGTGGACGGAAATGTATAGGTGAGCCCTCCCTGGTACGCCTGCTGGTCGAATGTGTAGGGGATATTGAGGATACTCTGCGCGGTAGTGATGCTTATGGTGAATGTCGGTCCGGATCCGCTCTGGGGATCGACGGTGCCGCTGTAACTGAAAGAGGGAGGAGAGGCGGTATCGCCGAGGATCGTGATGGTCATCCCGTCAACTCCGCAGTTGTTGGAGCTTCCCAGGCTTGCAAGCACTGATTTGTATCTGTCGCTGAAGGGAAAGCCGTATGCCCCGGGATAGTAAGTGCTGATGACCTGGGCGTATTGATTGTAAGTGGTGCCTGACTGAAAGGGAGCCTGGGACCACCAGCCCGAGCTCTGGTTGCTTCCTGCGGTCACAAAGCCCAGGTTGAAGCCGGTCACCAGATCCCTGTACACCGCCGCAAACACATCGTTGGCGGAGACCTGCTCCGTGGCGCCGTTCGCCGTGAACGAGCCGTTGCAGGTGTATATCCCGTTGTGATTGATCAGGTCAGTCTGGTCATACATGAGGCTGCTCATGGCAATCGTCAGGTTATTGGAATTGGCATCCTGAAGAGCGATGGTTCCGCTCTTGCCACTGCCCTGGACACTCCCTGTGAAGCTGTAGTTACTGGATTGCGTTCCGTAGTAGGTGCCGGAAATAGTGAAGGACGTCGAGGCGTTCATGGAGTTAAGGAGGCTGTCGAATGTCTGGTATGGCGCAGGGCACTTGGAAGGAGAGAGGATCCTTACTGTAGTGCTGGTCGCGGGATTCGTGACGACGGCTGACGGTGCGAGGTTCGCGAGAGCGGCATTGAGGGTGGTGGCCGTCTGACCCTGTGCGAGGGAGAGCTGCGTGATTGTCGTTCCCTGTATCGAGGTCTGGAGCACGAAAGGTATGGCAAAAAAGTCAACGGCCGTGAGATCGGCAGTGCCGGTAAAATTCCCCGCCACGCTGGTGGGAGTATAGGTGATCTCCACCTTGTCAAAGCGCGTATTATAATCGGGATCGCCTGAATTTGCCCCGTCCGGAGAATCGGTGGAAAGGGCCTGGCCATAGGATACATAGATGCGCCCGGCACTTATTGAAGCGAGGTTGAATACCTGTGAAGAATTGGATGCGATGGATACACTGTGGGCGCAGTCTGTGGCCGGGGGATCAACCGATACGGAAGTTCCTGTAAAGAAGACATATGCCGTAGTGCCGGACTGGTTACTTATGGTGATGGGGAGGCCCGAGCCGCCGTCCTGCTGAGTCATCAGGTAATTGGTGACCTGCCCCTGGGCGGGGGTGGTGACGGTGACGCTCTTGATGGTCTTTCCCGCCTTCACGGCGGTCATGGTGTAGGTATCGGCCGGCTTGACCTTGTAAAAGAGCGCCGTCCCTCTCGTGGAAGTGGAGGTGGCATTCCAGTCAGCTTTGCCCTGAGCGTCCATGTAGCTGCGGGACTGGTACCCCGAGCCTTTCGCCTTGCCGGCGGAGAAGAGATCCACAAGCACTTTATCCCTGCCGGCCTCTTTCGAGGCTGCGGAAGACGGTATGGGAAGCGTTCCCCCCCCGGTGGAATCGATGACGGCGCTCACGTAGGCCATGGTGGCGTCATAGGGATGATCGGTGCCCATCACGGCCATCCATTCGTCATTTTTCATGCTGATGACGTTGATGACCATGTCCTGAGTCACGGTGAAATACATGGCATCGGTGATATTGCCCTCCTTCTTCGTGGTGAGGCGGTAGCTTCCGGAAGGCACGCCGGAGAAGGAATAGGCTCCCTGGGAATCGGTAAGGGCGGTAGAGGCGGAGTATGAGCTCCCCGAGACGGCCTCGAGGGTGCAGCTCACTCCCTGCAAGGGCTGCAGGGTGAAGGGACTGACTATTTTTCCGCTCACCGTGGAGGTCGCGGCCGTGGTGGAGCCGTTTCCCCAGAAGAACGCCGAGTCGCCTGAAGTCGAGGTGCCGCACCCTGCAGTGGTGAAGAGAAGGATGAGCGCCGCGAAGAGTATCACTATTGCCTTGCCTTGGGAGTGGTGGTTCATATGAGGCCCTCCTTGAGAAAATCAGAGGATGGCATTACTGCAAAACCCTCTCTTCATGAAGTTATTTTAACGTAACCTAGAATCCTGTTATTCAGGGAGTTTTTTTACGACAGGACCTGCGGAGGGCGGGGGAAAAGGGAGGGATATCGGCACAGGGGTCTAGAGTAAAGCCCTGGGTCATGCCAGCTCATAAGATTACCCATGTGAAGATCCGGTGAGGTGCGCGTTTGAACTACCGGAAGATAGTCCCCCCGCGATGAGGGCGATAGGCCGCAGGAATGGTGCGGCAGGGCGATATAACGGCTATAATGAGAGTGCACGGTTTCTCTTCTTCCCATGTTTTAAGAAAGAAGGCGATAGAATGACAAGGCATAGCTCTTCCTTTTCTGCTTCCGCGGCGCTGCTCCTGGCCGTGGCGCTCTCTGCAGTGCTCTGTCTCACGTGGGGATGCGGAAGCGGCGGCCCGGGAGACTGGAGCCAGGGGAGCCCGCAGGCGGGAGCCTCTCAGGGAAAAAGCACGGCAGCGACGCCTGAGCTCTCCATGCGGGGGGCACAAGCCGTCATGAGCGAAATCCCCTCAACGGATTATTCGGTGATATTCAAGGTGACGAGCGACTGGGGAAGCGGCTTCACCGGAGAAGTGACCATAAAAAACCTCGGGAAAACCAGGATCAGCAACTGGAGGCTCGCGTGCACCTTTGACCGCTCCATTGACAGCATATGGTGCGCAGGCATCGTGAGCAGGAGCGGCTCGAGCTACGTGCTGAAGGGCGAGTCATGGAACTCCTGGATAGATGCGGGGAAGAGCGTGAGCTTCGGATTCAACGGCTCACCGGGGAGGGTGACTTCAAAGCCTGAAAACTGCAGGCTCACCGGCGAGGTGCCTTCGCCGGCACCTACCGCGACACCTACCGCTACAACCACCGCGACGCCTACCGCGACGCCTACCGTGACGCCTGCGCCGTCGCCGACTCCCACGTCCTCTTCTTCCCCTCCGGCTCAGGCCTCATTCAGGTATGAAACGACCAGCGACTGGGGGAGCGGCTTCACGGGGAGCGTCACCATCACCAACCACGGGAGCTCCGCCCTTGCCGACTGGTCCTGCGAATTCGACTTTGACAGGAGCATCGGCAGCATCTGGGATGCCGCCGTGGTCTCCCGCACGGGAGCTCATTACAGGATTGCAGCCCTCTCCTACAACAGGAGCATCGCCCCCGGCGCAAGCCTCTCCTTTGGATTCTGCGGGAGCCCCGGCAATGTATCGCTCCCTCCATCCCACGTGACCATAAATGGTGGAGCAGTGCAGCCCTCACCAACGCCCGCTCCTTCGCCTGCACCTGTGCCATCTCCGACAGCCACTCCATCGCCTGTTCCTTCTCCGACAGCCACGCCGTCACCTGCGCCGTCACCTGCGCCATCGCCTTCTCCCACGGCACCCCCTTCCGCGGGAGGGAAACGCGCCGTTGCCTACTTCGTGTCATGGGGAATCTACGACCGGAACTACCAGGTGACCGATATCCCCGCCGACAGCGTCACCCATATCAATTACGCCTTCTTCACCATTGACCCCGCAGGCAGCACCGTCCAGCTCTTCGATCCATGGGCCGACACTCAGAAAGTCTTCACCGGGGCCCAGGACAAAGGGTTTCCAGACCAGACATGGGATGAATCGGCACAAGGAGAGGCTGGAAACCTGGGAAGGCTCCGCCAGCTCAAGAAAATCCATCCCCACGTGAAGACCATGATGTCGGTCGGCGGCTGGACCCTCAGCTATCTCTTCCCCCCCGTGGCCCGGGCCGACTCGTCGAGGAAAGCCTTCGCCTCGTCGTGCGTGAGCCTCATGAAGCGCCATGACTTTGACGGCATCGACATTGACTGGGAATACCCCGCCGCTTCCGACAGAGCCTCCTTCATCCTCCTGATGGAGGAGCTGAGGGCGCAGCTTGACGCCCGGGGCGCCCTTGACGGGAGGCACTACCTCCTCTCCTTCGCCGCTCCGGCAGGGTCGGCCAATATTGCGAATCTCGACCTCCCCGGGCTTGCCCGCGCCGTTGACTTCATCAACGTCATGACCTATGATTTCCACGGGGGATGGGAAAACGTGACCAACCACCACAGCCCCCTCTCGATGAACCCTCAAGATCCCTCGGCCGGGCGCCACGAGCTCAACACCACGTGGACGGTGAGCGCTTACCTTTCAGGTGGTGTACCGGCGGAAAAGCTCGGCCTGGGCGTGCCTTTCTACGGGCGCGCATGGGAGGGTGTGGCAGCGGCCGGTAACGGCCTCTTCCAGCCGGGACCTTCCCTGCCCGCGACGAACACGCCGGGAAACTGGGAGGCGGGCATGCTTGATTACTGGAGAATTCACCAGCTCCTGGAGGCTTCTTCAGACTATACCCGTTACTGGGACAGCGCGGCGAATGCTCCATGGCTTTACGGGAAGAACCTGAGCGGCAGGGCCGGCGGCGGAATGTTCGTCACTTACGAGGATACCGAATCGCTCTCAGGAAAAATAAGCCTGATAAAAAGCAGGGGACTGGGAGGCATCATGTTCTGGGAGCTCTCCGGTGATATAAAGAACAGCGGCGATCCTCACTCGCTGATCTTCACCATCGGGCGGCAGCTTAATCAATAGGAAGGGAGGGAACACGCGGCCTGTATTTTTTCGCAGCAGGGTGCTTCTGGTGCATGGAAGCGGCATTCAAGGACCTTTGATCCCTCGAGGCTCTCTTTCTGCCTGGCTTCACCGAGTTTCCCGGGGTGACGGACCGTGACCGGAATGTTCTCAGCTTCAACGATTTCAACAAGTGGGTCCTGGGGAGCTTCACAACCGTCGATGAGCTCCGGCAGGCTCTCCCCGGCTCTCCTCACCGGTTGAGCTCTTCAATGATATCGACCATGAGAGCTGTCGCCGGGGCGATTTTGCACACTTTCATGCGCTCGTCGTTGCCATGGGCACTTGCCATCTCCTCGCTGGTGAACTGGATTGGCGCAAAGCCATAACATTCTATCCCCAGCTCCCTGAAGAAGTGGCTGTCATCGCAATAAGGAGATACCGTGGTGGTGACGATGACTGCAGGATCAAGCTTCTTTGCCGACCGCTCCACGGCCCGGACAAGCGCAGAATCAGGGCTTGAAGCATTTGCCTCGTAGGAAAAAAGGACTGTCACGTCAATGTGCTCGTCACCGGCAAGCTCTTTCACCTTCTCCACGAAGCGGGTGCGGTCCTCTCCCGGGAGAAGCCGGCAGTCAAGGCTTGCAGAAGCCTCACCGGGTATGACGTTGATGGCTTTGCTCCCTTCCAGCTCTGTCAGGGTTATCGTGTTGTGGGTCATGGCATGATAGATGGGGTCATTGAAGACCTCTGCGGCTTTCTCAGGGTCCTTCACGAGCTCGTCTGCGTCGGCTCTCATCATATCCCTGAAGAACCTGCTCATGGGCGGGAGGATGACCGCAGGCGGCCGGTAGTCAAGCACCCTGCCGAGGGCCCTGACAAGCCTGTGGGGTGCGCCGTCACGGTCGGGTGTGGAAGCGTGCCCCGGTGTCCCGCGAGCGGTAAGCTTGAGCCAGAGCGGGGATTTTTCGGTAGTGGCGATCTCGTAGTAGAGCACTTCTTCCTCGCTGCTTCCTTCCATTTCCCTGGAATGAATGTATCCTACCTCATCAAGAAGAAACTCCGCGCCGGAGAGGAGGCCGCCCTTGTTTTTCGCCATCCAGGCAGAACCTTCGCTGAAGCCCTCTTCATCGGCAACGGAAAGAAATATGATATCTCTCTTCAAGGGGAATCCCTGGCGCTTGAGCCTGAGCATCGCCATAAGCTGCACTATCGCCATTGATTTCATATCTACGGCGCCACGGCCAAATATGAAGCCATCCCTTATCTCCCCGGAAAAGGGTCCGGTGCTCCAACAGGCCTCATCTGAGGGGACCACGTCGCTGTGGTTGAACAGGATAAAAGGGCGCCTTGTGCCGTCTCCCTTCAGGCAGGCATAAAAGTTGGCTCTGCCGGGGGCATATTCAAAGACCTGGTTTTCCATGCCTTCCCTGTCGAAGACCTTCTTGAAAAAAAGGGCGGCACGGAACTCACTGCCCGGCGGGTTGGTCGTGTCAATCCTGAGGTACTCCTGAAAGAGCCTCACTGCATAATCCGAGAGATCTTCCGCGCATGGGGCATTCAAGGGAGGCGCAGCTCCGCCGGGGATATCGGAAACGCTTCCCTCGCCCGGAGAAGCGGCTTGTTCCTGCGATGGGGATGGTGGTTCCATGGTCACTCCTGCCAAGAATAGTGAGATTCAGGATAATTCAATCTTTCAGGGCAGTATCCTTCCCCTTACAAGGAGCATGCCGAGGGTGTTTTACCCCGAAGAAACTCCATGGATGCCACGGAGCGCTTTCACAGGAAGGCCTGAAAAAGGTCTCGGGAAGGGAGAAGCAGGAGGCTCCCCTGGTATCTCAGTGCTCCTGCAGTCCTGAGAGAAGGGCTCTCTTTTTCATGGTCTCTCCTCCTTTTCTGTCCTTGTCCCTGAAAAGCTTCAACGCCGGGGGCGCCGGGATCTCGCTTCCTAATAATTCATCTTTTAGAGAAAAAAACCGGGGTGAAAAGACAGACTATGTCTTCACCGGCAGACGGACGTCACCGATGATGAGCCACCCCTCTTCGGCAGTCACTTCGTCTTTACCCGCGGGCGCCTCATCTTGATCCCCGGCATTCGCCAGGGCCAAAGCCATTTGAAAAGGGTCGCGGAGCGCATAGACCTTCGCATCACCGCTTCCCGCGTAGACCGTGCCGTCAGGGCCTGTGGAGGGTGAGGAGCCCACCCAGCCATCGGTCTCAAACTCCCAGCGTTCTGTGCCATCTGGATTGATGGCATAGACCTTCTTATCACGGCTTCCCACATAAACCGTGCCGTCAGGGCCCACACGGGGGGAGGATACAACCATATCCCCGGTCTGGAACTCCCAGGCCGGGGTGACAGCCGATACTACCGGGGCCAGCAAAGATGCCGCCCTGTCCAGTGAGATGCTCCCGGCACCCTGCGCATCTCCTGCCGGCGGAGCAGTTGCAGATCCATCATAGCCGTCAGCCCGGTGAGTGAAAGGAGCGCCACCCGCCGGGAGCGCCTGGTGCATCACCCTGAGCGCCTCCATGGCTGTCGTGTTCATCATGAAACATGCGGGATTGAAGACTGCTGCCTGGTGTGTCATTGGAATATCTCCTCGTTCTCTTGATGTCTACAGTATAGCGGGGTACCATCACGGGAAGCTCACAGGAGGCTCACAGGATGCTCACAGATAGGGAGAGAATGTAACAGTTCAGCAGTATTTCCTCACAATCTGTTCTTGGGACACAACTGAAGACAAAAGGGGCTGATAGGCTCTGGCTCTGCGCGCACAGGACAGGGGTGTTTCGCTCCCGCCTTTTTCCTCGCACTGACGACCCGCTTCCTTGAATTTCGTAGATTTTCGGCCTCCTACACAGCTCTTCACCAGGAACTATTTGGACTTTTCCGGAAATTTACTGTATACTATCTTCGGAGGCAGGGGGGCGCCGGGATCTGAGTTCCTCTCCTCGAAGGGGGTCAATCTCTCAATTATGAAAAGCTCAAGAGAGACCAAGCCTTTGAAATACACCTCACGGCTCCGTCTCCTTTCTGTTCTGATGGTCTTACTCGGCGTCACTTCTTGTGCGCACAGGCAGACTCTGGAAGACCTCAATCGGGCTATTTTTCATGGCAACCTTAAAGCGGTGAGGAGCATTCTCAAAGGGAATCCCTCTCTTCTCGAAGCGAAGGACAAGAATGGCGCTACCCCGCTTGCCCATGCAAGCGAATATTTCCATGGTGATGTCGTTGAATACCTTATCTCTCAGGGTGCCTCGGTAAATGCGAAAGATAACAATGGCAATACGCCCCTAATCTATGCCAGTACTGCAGGCCGCATACAGCATGTGAGGATACTTCTCTCAAAAGGTGCAGACATTAATGAAGGTAACAATGAAGGGGTGACTCCTCTCTCAAGGGCAAGCCTGGGCGGTTATAAGGAGGTCGTTGAGCTCCTCCTTGCCATGGACGCTGATGTAAATATTAAGAGCAAGAAGGGTTTCACTCCACTCTACTATGCTTGCATTGAAGGGCACAGCGAGACAGCCGAGGTCCTCATCAAACATGGCGCTCTACTGGATGAAAAAACGGATGAGGGAGGCACCCCGCTCCATCAGGCAAGTGCAGGAGGTCACAAAAGTACGGTGGAACTTCTCGTCCTCAAGGGGGCTCAGGTGAATGCAAGAGCCGGTGATGGAATGACTCCTCTCCAATGGGCGAGTTTTAATGGGCACAAGGAAATCGTGGAATATCTCATTCTGAAGGGAGCAAAGGTGAATGACAAAGAGGCCCTTGGCTTCTCCCCCCTTCACGGAGCAAGCTTAAATGGACACAAAGAAACAGCGGAGTTCCTCATCTTAAAGGGTGCGAATATCAATGCCAGGAGCAATCGCTGCGAAACACCACTCATAATGGCGAGCCTGAAAGGTCACAAGAGCACAGTGGAGCTTCTCATCCTCAAGGGAGCCGTGGTGAATGCAAGGGATAGTCGTGGCTGCACTCCCCTGCATTCAGCATGTAAGGAAGGCAGGAAGGAAATAGTAGAGCTCCTCATCTCAAAAGGAGCTGATGTTGACGCGAAGTCAAAAGATGGAATCACCCCGCTCCGGGAAGCGATCAAGAAAGGCGACAATGAGATAATCAAAATCCTTAAAGTCAATGGTGCAAAGGAATAGCACGGCAAGAAGGTGGCCAGGAAAGCCGCCTCGGCTGGCAACCTCGGGGACATGCCGGTTTTTCCACACCAGTGCGCCGGGAGCTTTTTCCTCCACGGACGGCATGTGGGTGTGAAGGGCTCTATGACAGCACAGGCGCGGGCAATGTTTGTGAATACTGTAGGCCGGGCAGCCAGTTCATAGCGCTCTTCTTTTCCCGGAGTTCTTTTCGCCGGGCATGTCTTCCCGTTTCAACAGATAGCCAAACTCGCTGTTCAATGCACCCTCCCGGAAGTAATGAAGCTTCTGCTGCACGGTCATGTGCCGGGTTTCCTCATATATCTGCTCCTGGATCCTGTGTTTCATCTCCACGCAATCGAACTCCTTAATCATCGCTCAGTTCAGCCTCCTTTGGTGAAATGATGGTCACCATGCCATAACCACCGGCGAAGTTTACCTGGTTGAATGCACGAATCCTGTCAAATCTCACAAGATGTTTGAAATTCCACGACACAATTGCATCAGTTTCCACTATTGTCGCCGTCGCAACATGGAGCGCATCGTCAGACCACTTCAACGGGATGATACCGCCTGCGACATATTTTTCTGCAAGGGCATACATACGGGCATCGATAGCCACGACTTCGATGAAGTCTTTGAAATCATGAAGTAATTGCTTTACATCTACCGGAGCCCTCTCAAGTTCCCTGATTATTGCATCGCTGATGACTATCGTAATTCTGCCTGTTCTTGCATAGTGGAACAGTTGACGGGTTTCCTCGGCAAATTCCTGATCATGATAGCCGCCAAACACAGATGTGTCAAAGAATAACCGGAATGTGTCGCTCATATCCATCCCTCTGCTCTCATTATACCTGCTGAGCGCATGTTATTCAATGATCACGTAAAAATGGTGACAGCCCGGCAGTGAAGATACAATCGTCAGCACGCCCGTGGGAAATGATTCAAGCATATCTGGACTGCGGCGATGAGTATCTCCAGCCATACTCCTGCAAATGCAGGTGCTTCTGCCCGACGTGCAGCCAGCGGCGAGCCCTCGAGCGTGGAGAATCCCTTACAGAAGAAATCATTGACACTCAGGTGCCGATAAGAACCAGCACCTTTACCATTCCCAGGATGCTGCGCATCTACTTTGTACTATCGCCCAATTAAGCGGTATGCTCCTTTTAATTGGTGCGATAGTGATGCTTTTTTGAGCACAAAATTGACCACAGGCTCTACCCCAGGCTCTGCCAATGCGCCTTCGAGACGGTAAAAGAGTTTTCAGCAAGCTTAAGGGGAGACATCGATTACGGGAGTTTCATAATTCTTTCGCTTCGCCACAGGCGGATAATACGCACTCTCTTTTTATCGCACCTGTATACGATGCGGAAAGGGAGGTGAATGATCTCACGGACATGCTCATTGCCAAACTCAGGTACTATGAGGCCGCTTTCTGGAAATTCCTCAAGCCTCACGATCCTGGAAAGCAATTCTGCCATCAGGCTCTTTCCCGGTGCAGGCACCCCTTCATTTTCATACTATGCGAGAATGCCCTCCATGTCAGAAACCGCAGTGAATGCAAAGGAGGTCAGTCCCATGAGAGATTATACCACACTCTACGTCGGTTTGGACATCCACAAGGAGACAATCGTCGCGGTGGCGATGCACGAGGAAAGCGGCGAAACACTGGGAAGAAAAAAGTTTTCCAACAGCCCTGTAAAACTGAAGGCATACCTGAAAAGCCTTGAAAAATCAGGAATTTTCAGCAGGCCTGTCGCGACGGAGCTGCTGAAGGCGGCACCCTTCTTCCCCGCAGAAGAATACCACCAGCAGTACACCAGCAGGCAGCCCCTCCGCTACAAGCTCTACCGCGAAGCGTCGGGAAGAGAGCAGTTCATCAGGGAGCACTGGAAAGGAAAGTCCTGCCCGATCCCCGGTCTTTCTCCTTCCGGAGAGAAGATGGAGTCCCCGGTTCCTGGAGATGAAGCCCTCTTCATCGGCAACGGAAAGAAATATGATATCTCCCTTCAAGGGGAATCCCTGGCGCTTGAGCCTGAGCATCGCCATAAGCTGCACTATCGCCATTGATTTCATATCTACGGCGCCACGGCCAAATATGAAGCCATCCCTTATCTCCCCGGAAAAGGGTCCGGTGCTCCAACAGGCCTCATCTGAGGGGACCACGTCGCTGTGGTTGAACAGGATAAAAGGGCGCCTTGTGCCGTCTCCCTTCAGGCAGGCATAAAAGTTGGCTCTGCCGGGGGCATATTCAAAGACCTGGTTTTCCATGCCTTCCCTGTCGAAGACCTTCTTGAAAAAAAGGGCGGCACGGAACTCACTGCCCGGCGGGTTGGTCGTGTCAATCCTGAGGTACTCCTGAAAGAGCCTCACTGCATAATCCGAGAGATCTTCCGCGCATGGGGCATTCAAGGGAGGCGCAGCTCCGCCGGGGATATCGGAAACGCTTCCCTCGCCCGGAGAAGCGGCTTGTTCCTGCGATGGGGATGGTGGTTCCATGGTCACTCCTGCAGTCCTGAGAGAAGGGCTCCTGAGGGAAAAGGAGGAAGGCCCGCGAACTTCTGCAGGTACTGCTGGAGCGCCTCTGCGGCAGAGGAGGCGTCGGGCGCCAGACCGTAAGCGTCAAGCGCCGCCTGCGCGGCGGCCTTCTCCCCTTCATGGACCGTCGTGTCCCTTATTGAGCGGGTAAAGACATAGCCAATTTTGCAGCGGTCCCTGTTGTGCTTTGCGCCGCCCATCGCCTCGCACCCCGTTTTCCCCAGCACGGCCTCCACGGGGCCTCCGATGCCCCACGGGGTGAAGGCTGAAAGAGCGCGCTCAAGCAGAGACGCCGCGGAGCCGGCATGCTCCAGGGAGCCGTAGGCTTCAAAAGCCGTATTGATCAGTGCAGCGCCTGCGCTGTCCGCGGTGTTCTTCTTGACGGCATCGCAGAAGGCGAGCCCCATGTGGCATTGATCGCGGGGCCCACGGGCTTTCATGAGGGCGTCGCGGCCCGTTCTCGCGAGAACCGCCGCCGCGGGGCCCTGAAGGCCCGCCGAGATGGCGCCAAAGGAGAGGTAAAAGAGATCAACGGTTGACAGAGGGTTTTCAAGAGCGTACGAGGCGCTGAGGGCAGTCCCTGCAAGCGCTTTCTCTGCGGGGCTCATGGCGGCGTAATATATCCTCTCCGTGTAGGAGCGGCCTATGGAGCACTGCTCATAGGCGCTCGAAGCTCCGGCCATCGCATGCCAGCCTTCCCGCGCAAGCTGCGAGGGAGGGACGGGGGGACCGGGGCACCATTCAGAGCCGCAGGCGCCTGCCAGGGTGAAAGAGTCGGGTGAATAGGGAGGAACCTCGATCCGGGGCTCTTCCGCGGGGGGGAGAGGCTCGAGGGAAGCATCAAAAAGATTCGCCGGGGGAGCTGAGGGAATAACAGTCACAGGCTCACTGCCTTTCCGAGTATTTCTCCTCCGCACGATGCTTCTTCTTTTTTTCTCATGATAGCACTATCGGGCGGCCTTTCCCACGTTGGATCGGCAAGACGCGTACCTGGGGAGGTGACAGGTAATCCGGCGCGATGACAGGCATGCCGGGCGGCCATAGAAATAGAGCCTGGCAAAGCGACCCCTGAAGCCTGAGCAGACACTTCTGATTGTGGCAATACCCAAGGCAGAGTATACTCTGCACGGCAAGTTCAAGAGCCGCGTCACTGCCTGTCCGGAGAATCTGCAATACTGCATCTGCAGACGCTCTTGATCATGCCGATCAGGAACCTTCTCCGGATCTGTTGACATACCGCCCCTGGTGCGATACAATTTATACTGCTGCCGATTGAAAGATGAGGAACATGCGGCATGCCGGGAGGTGGGAGATGAAGATTGAGCCCCAGAGATTTCACCAGGAAAGACCGCACCTTCCTCCCCCTTTGCCTGTCAATGACAGCGGGCCTGAAGATGCAGCGGAGCGCTTCGAGGAATCACCGTCTCCTGAGGGCGATACGGCGCGCCAGGAGGGCCTCAGGCAGCTCATCCTGGACAAAAACGCCACGGCAACGCTGGAAAAGTCAGTCACCGACGCCATAGTCAAGCCGCTGGGACTCCCCGATCCGGACGGCGGGTATTATCAGCATGACTGCATCGCCAGGAATGCCGGGGGCACGACGGCGGCCCTCGTCAAGAGGGGCCCCCATATGGATTCCCCCAGGGATCTCGTGCTCTTTGATCCTTCCATGCAGCAAAAGAGTGTGATCTCCACGACAGCCTGCAAGCTCTACGGGGCTCCTGACGGCACCTTTCTGCTCCTTGGAAGAAAGGGCTACAGTGATCCCACCCTCGTCACCTCCTATACCCCCGATGGAACGCAGCAGTGGAGCGTCAACCTCAATGAGCACGGCCTCTCACCCTTCATCGAGTCTGTACAGGTGAACAGCAGGGGGGAAGCCCTCATCGTGCACAACAGCAGCGAGGCCTCCATCGTGAAAGGTGGAGAGGTCACGAAGATTACCTCGTCAGGCCCGGGCCACCAGCTTTGCTTTGACGAGCTTGGCACATGCTATGACTGCGATCTCTATACCAGCAGGCCTTCATATACCATGCATGACGGCTCAGGCAGGACCAGGAAAAGGCTCCTCCCCCGGGTTCCCGGCGTCACGGGCGACGACTACAGCGGGAGAGGCGACTCGCCGAAGCGGCTTGATGACCACCACGTGCTGACTGACGGCTCTGTCGTAGTCACTGCCACACCCCTGAAGGCGGGGATGCCTGCCACATACCTGCTGAAGCCTGGAGCGACAAAGCCAATAGAGCTGGCCGCGAAAGACTATACTATCGTGAGGGAAAGCGTCCAGGGTCCTGGAGGCACCATCTGCTCAGTGGCCCTGAGGCTTGGTGCCGCAAAAACTCCCGGCAGTGCCCCACCCGCCGAGAGAGCCCTTATTGCCTTCAATGACGACGGCTCTGAAAAGTGGAGGGCACCGCTGCCCTCCACGGAGAGCGGGGCGGGAAGAGAAAAAGTATTCATGGACTCGAGAGGCCATGTCCTTGTCTTCTCAAATTTCCTGGAAGGCCGTACCCATGGAGGCTCCCCCGGTGCCTGCTGCCTCCAGGCCTTCGACACCGACGGCTCGCCCCTCTGGTCCAGGACCTTCAGGGACCCCATGGATCTGCTGAAGGCAGATGCTCACCGTGATGGAAGCATGGACCTCCTCTTCGACGGCGGGCCCGGGAGCCTCATTCACCTCGCTCCCTTCGACAGGGGAAGCGTCGAGACACTGAAAGAGAATACCATTGCAGAGAATGCGGGAAAAGAGGGCGTCACCCAGGGCGTCACCGTCGATCAGGACGAAAGCCTTGTCATCATTGGCGGTATAAAGCTCCCCATCAACAGGAGCTTCAGGTGGATCCACTGACGGGGGGGGCCGGGATCTCGCTTCCTCTCCTCGAAGAAGCGGCTTGTTGCTGCGATGGGGATGGTGGTTCCATGGAAACTCCTGCCAAGAATAGTGAGATTAGCGTGGTGCGGGTTACCTGCCCGGACAGCTTTTGCAGGAAGAGAAAAAATGTGTTATCATTACATCAGAGCATTACCTCATGGAGGCAATCTCATGATCCGCACGCAGATTCAACTCACCGAGGAACAGGCCCTGGCTCTCAAGAAAATGGCTGCCGCAAGAAATGAATCCACCGCTTCGCTCATCCGCGAGGCGGTCAATCTCCTCATTGAGTCAGTTCAGGATGCAAGCCGCGCGGTAAGGATTGAAAAAGCCCTTGCGGTTGCAGGCCGTTTCACGTCGGAGCAGAAAGATCTCTCTTTACGCCACGATTCCTACCTCTTCGAGGAGCATCACCCATGACTTATGTTGACACCTCAGCGTTCCTTGCAGTGCTTCTGGGCAACGATATCAATCACGGCGCAGCCCGGAAGATATGGGAGGGGCTTCTTGAATCGGGAGAGCCTCTCGTAAGCAGCAATTATGTGATCGTCGAGACAATATCGCTGCTCCAGAACAGGGTTGGTGTGGAGGCTGTCAGAGCATTCCTTGACAGTATCGCTCCCCTGCTTCACGTGGAATGGGTTGATGCGGTGCTGCACCGTATCGGCACGGAAAGCCTCATCGCCGCCGGCAGGAGAAGTCTCAGTCTCGTTGACTGCACCAGTTTTGCCCTTATGAGAAAAAGAGATAGGACATGTCTTTGCCTTTGACCGCCATTTCGTGGAATGTGGCTTTCAGAGCCTTGGCTCTTAACGGTGACGCGGACCCTGAAAGACCTCCGGTATGAAGGCATGAAAACTGGCACCATCAATCAGAAAGGAGTATGTCCGAGGTGCTGCCGCGCTGAGATCAGGTATCTTCGGCACTGTCATCACCCCGTGGAACTATGCTCCCGGCGGCCTTCTGCCATTTTCTCCTCTCCTTCTCCTCGAAAGTGACTTTCCTGACGAACTCCATGGTCCTGAAGAAACGCTTCAGGTCTTCAATGGCACCCTCTTCTCCCTTGGAATTGACCGCAGCACACTGCAATGATATAATCCTGGGAGACCCAAAGAAATGATATTCAGCCTCTCCAGCCCGGGAGGGATCCTTTATGTCTCTGAAAGACCCGCAGCTCAGCCTTTTCAAGGCTGCAGAAAACAACGATCTTGCCCTCGCCGAATCGGCTCTCCGTAACGGTGCAGACGTGAGCGGAACGAATGAGCGGGGAAAAAGTGTGCTGCTTGTCGCCCTGAGTGATGGCTCTGTGGAGGTGGCGAATCTCCTTCTCTTGAAGGGAGCCTCCCTCAAAGCGAGAGGCCCTCAAGGAGCAACAGCCCTCCACTTTGCCGCCAGTTCAGGATCCCTCGAGCTTATCAATCTGGCGCTGGCCGGGGGGATTGACATCAATCAGGCCAATGAAGAGGGAGAGACGGCCCTCATGTGGGCAGTGCTGGCCGACAATGCGGAAGCGGTGGAAGTGCTTGTCGAGAAAGGGGCTGACCTGAATGCCACCATAAGCAAAGGGCATTCTGCTCTTCACATCGCGGCATCAGAAAACTGCCCGAAGGCAGCTGCTGTACTCATCAGCCGCGGTGCCGCGATTGATATGAAAACAAAGCGAGGCACCACTCCATTATGCAATGCGGCATCAAGGGGCTCATTACCCGTCGCTGAACTGCTTATCAACCACGGAGCATGCATTGACGCCAATGATGGATATGGCTACAGTCCTCTTCACCTTGCGGTCTTGGCTGCTCAAAGGTCTCTCATAAGGCTGCTGCTCTCCAAAGGGGCCGCTTTGCTGAAGCATTCAGATGGAAAAGAGGATTTTCTTGACTGCTTTTCCGTCATGAACAATAGTCTGCTCGATGCCGATGTGGCCTTCGATGCGCTGGCGGTCTCACCCTGGCAGAAGGCTTTCATGATAACGAGCCGGGAAGCCCGGCAGAAGGTGGAGGAAGGCAGGGCCCTCGAAGAGGAAGGCGCATGGGAAAAGGCAGCCGAGGCTTACAGGGAGGCACTGAGCCTCGATCCGCTCTATGAGTGGGTCATCCTCAGGCTCTCGCACCTCTGCCGCCTCACGGGAAAGGAGAAGGAATCATGGAAGCTTGTCGCTGATCTGATAAAGATCCATCCCAGGGCGGACCATGTCTGCCTTCTTGGAAAATATCTCATTGAATCAGGGAAGAAGAGGAACCTCGAGGAGCTTCTCAGGATGTCCATCGGATACGGGTCTTCAGGCTACACCAGCTTTGAGATAGGGAAAATGTACATTGAGACAGAGCTCACTGCCAAAGCCATCAGGTCTTTCAGGCTGGCGGAAATGGATGAATATTACCGGTCAAGTGCGCTGGTGAACAGCGGAGTGGCTCATCACAATGCCTGCAGGCTCAAAGCGGCGAGGAAGCACTACAGAAGAGCTCTCAGGGAAAATAAGGAGGACTGCAGCATTCACAACTGTCTGGCGCTGCTCGAAGCGCAGAGAGGTGACGGCACGGCTTCAGAAAGACATTTGAGCGCTTCCAGGAGGCTGAGCCCTCCCGACAGAGAGCATCTTTATTTCAAGGCCCTTATCCTTTCCCTTGAAGGCAAGTATGCCGAGGCGGCCGATCTCTGCAATGAGTATCTCCAGGCTGACAGCAAGAACCTGCGAGTCCACTTCCAAAGCGGCCGGATGTGCCTCTTCGCAGGCCTGCACACGCGGGCAGCGGACCATTTCCGTGTCTCGGCGGCAACGGACCCTCTGTCTTTTTATGGAATCGCCTCAAGATTCTATATTGACTTCATTGAGAGCCCTTCGACAGTGACCATTGAGAGAATCAATACCCAGATAAGAAAGCGACCCGGCCTGTCTGACATGTGGTATCTCAAAGGGGAAATCCTGAGAAAAGAGAACAAGCATGACGAAGCGGAGAAGTGCTTTTTAAAGCTCAGGAAGCTCGATCCTTTTCATCCCTTCAGCGTTACAGCCCGCCATGAAGTGGAGCACCGCTGAAAAAGCGCTTCCCCATAATTTCTTGTATACTATCTGCGGAGGCCGGGGGCAGCCGAAACCAAGCTTCCTATCCTCCTCCTCATGCCTGTGACGGCTTGCCAGGGAGCGGATCCGTAGCATGCAGGATTTTTCTGCAGCATAAATAACTCCCCATGAGCCCGGAAGTTATGAAATCAAAATAATCGCCTGGAGCTCCCGGAGGGGCTCACCTGTAAAGCGCACTGCGATGAAAGGACAATGCCATGAAACATCCCTTCAGTTTTTACGGTCTGGCGCTTCTGCTCATCCTGTCCTGGTACTGTGCAGGCTGCAGCGGCAGTGATAATGCACAGATCGGAGGCTATGGCGGAGGAGGTGGCGCTGCCAATCCACAGGTCACGGCGGTGAGCAACCTGGACAATGGGGGCTCTCCCCTCAGAGTGGGCGACTGGTGCGAAGTGAAGGGCAGCGGATTCGGAGCCTCGCAGCAGAGCGGCGGGGCCTCCGGCTACGTGGCCTTCAGCGACGGGAGCACTGTCGTGAAGGCTTCCAGCTACGGCATATGGTCCGATTCATCGATAGTCTGCCAGGTTCCCCAGGGCGCGCCGATAAAAAACAGCTCCTCCAGAGAGTCGCTCCAGGTGCTCGTGGTGAATGCCTGGGGCGCCTCATCGGCATCAGGGGGAGTTGCCTGCACCGTGCCAGGCAATCCCACTCCCAATCCTGCACCTCAGCCCACCCCCCCCGTGCCTTCACCTTCTCCCTCGCCGACGGATGTCTATGGCGGCGGAGGCGTGGAAATCACTTCAGCCAGGACCTGTATGGGGCAGAGGAAGGCGCCTGCTGCAATCGGGCAGGACGGCGATCCCGACGAGGAGCAGTTCACCGCCTTCATCACCGATTCCAGCGGGCAGCAGAAGGATATCACAGGTGATGCCACGTGGTCGGTGAAAAAGTGGGGCTCCGGCGAAGCGGCCACCGTGGGCTTCATGGATTCCGGGAAGAAGGGCCTCTTCAAGGCGGGGTACTATGACGGATCATCGCTTAAAACCAGAAACTCCATGGAGGCCCTGGAAGTAAAGGCCTCATACGGGGGAAAAGAGGGGACGAGGAAGCTTGTCGTCGGCGCCCTGGAAATTCCCGGTGCGACCATCGCGGCGCAGGGCACCTCGATTAACGGGGTGACGGTCAGCGCCTTCTCCATGGGGCAGTACGAGGTGACCAATAATGAATACTGCCAGTTCCTCAATGACATGACGGCCCAGGGAATGGAAAACGGATACGAGGGAGGACAATACTGGTGGTATCCCTCTGACACCAGCTCATGGAGCGGCATCCAGTACAATTATGAAACGCCGCACTTCACCATCATAAGTCCCGAGAAGGGCACCTGGCCCGTTAACATTGTGACCTGGTACGGCGCCGTCGCTTATTGCAACTGGCTCACGAAACAGCATGGGATGACCGACGCCGATCTCTGCTACGGCCCTTTTACCGATGACGGGAGCGGCCGGTGGGGCCAGGGGGGGGCGAGTTACCATCCCGAAAGGAAGGGCTACCGCCTCGCCACCGAAACGGAGTGGGAATATGCGTGCCGGATCAAGGACAAGAACGGCGCGGTTTCAACGACTTCCTATTACTGGGGCGATGCACTGAGCGACAGCGATGCCAGTGACCCGGGCTGGACCTTTCTCTGGTTCTGGTCGAATTCAAAGCTTCCCGACCTCGTGCACCCCGCCGGCACAAAAAAGCCCAACGGGATTGGACTCTATGATATGAGCGGAAGCATATACGAGTGGATTAGCGACTGGTACGGCGATGGGGCATTCCCGAGCGACGGCTTCACCGGCGGCTCGCCGACACGCAACCCCAAGGGCCCCGTCACCGGACAATACCGCTGCCTGCGCGGCGGCTGCTACGACCTCCCTGCAAATGCCTGCGCTTCAGGGTACAGGAATTCCCTTGAGCCTTTTTTTTACTATACCGATGTGGGCTTCCGCGTCATGAGGACAAAATAGGGAGAGCTGTCCAGGTGCGCTTTGAAGACATCGCGCATCAGAGCGTGCTGCACCTGTAAGCATAAATAAAATATCAGCGCTGAATCATATTCCTGAACGCTTCCGCCACCGGCGCGGCCTCATCGTCAAAGATTCTCGCCGCGGTGACTTCCTTTGCCAGTGATTCAAAGATATCATCTCAATTCCTGTCCCATGACTATCGATTGCAATCGCGAATCAGATCCCGATTTCCAGATCATTTGCGGTAAACTCGGCGGTACTATCGATTACCACCGATAAACGCTCCGGCGCTCACATACGCAGCGGCAACTTTTCTCGCTTGCTCAGTCACTTCAATGACTTCCACGATATAATCGTCACCACACCCTCAAGCTGGTAACGAAGAAGAGGATGCTCAGTTCTTTCAACCTCGTCCATATAAAGTGCTGAAACAAAAGCTTCATGAGCCCCTTTATGAATTTGAGCAAAAAGTTCTTCCGTAATTTTACGCCTCTCTCTGGTTTACTGCTTTCCGATTCCCCATGGAATTCCTGTGTAAGAGTTCTGTAATGCCCTGGTGATATAATGATGGCAAAGGGAAAACTTCACCGAAATGAGGCTCTCCATATGATATCGGCACTGATGACGCTTGACTGGCTGAGGAGTGAGAAGAGGGGCGGCAACGGCGCCGGGCCGGGTCCCGAAGGCAATGAAGAGGGGAAGCTTGAGCTCCGGGGAGGGTGGCTTGTCAGGGGAAGACCGAAGAGAAGCATACCCATCCATACCCGCGAAAAAAGACGGTCCCGGAGATACCCTGACGGCCAGAGGGCAATCTGCCATCCCGACGGCTTGAGCTCTTTCAATGCCCAGGTCGTTGACGCCAGCCCGGGCGGCCTGAGGATCAGGACTGAGGGAGCGCTCGCACTGGAATCGTGGGTCAGCATAGTGCTGAGATTCGGAGGAGAGATGGGACTGTTTTTTGTAAAAACAGTCTGGCGGGGGGAACGGGAGGGCTCCCACGAATACGGCGTGCTGTTCTCGAAAATCGATCAGAACGGAAAGGGCCCCCTGGGGCGATATCTTACCCATCTTCGACAGCAGCCCTTATCATCAATGAGCTGACCGGGCGGGCGGGTGGACAGAGCAGCCCGGCCTCCTCATAAAGGCCCAGGGCGCGGCACGCATCGGCGAGGTTCCCCTGGGCGAGTGCTTTCAGGAAACCGCCGCAGGTGACTGCGCAAGGTATTCGCCATACCAGCGGGCCGCTTCACCATGGCGCTCCCTGCCGTGACAGCAGAGGCCGAGAGAGAAGAGGGCGCTGCTTCGCTCCCTGCCGTCCACCAGACCCCGGAGCAGCTCCTCGGCAAGGAGGTACTCCTTCTTTTCCCTGTAGGCCTCCGCCAGGGAGAGGACGTCCGAAGGCTTCAAGGGCATCGTCTTTCTTGTTTTCCCGAAGAGCAGGCTCATGGGAAGGTCAAGACACTGATACTTCGCGATCACCGCATCGGGTGAGAGCCTTACGCCGTGAAAACCGGAGAGGGGATCGACAGCCGCCATGGTGAGCACCTCCATCCTGACTATAGCATGAAGCCCCGTGTGTTTCTGTGCCGCAGGGCACTTCCTGCAGTTCTGCAGATTCAGTCAGAACGTCTTCCCGGCAATGGTCAGAGGCTCATGCCATCGGGATCTCCTCCTCGTTCTTCAGCACTCCGGGAACCTTCCCGGAGTCAAAGGTATAGTGCTCCCCGAACCTCAGCACGTGGAGCCACTTCTCAAAGCGGGTCCGAAGAGACCGCGGCTTTTAAGGATAGCAGTCTGCCTTTCTGCCTCCCACCCATATGAGCAAAAAAGAACCCCCATGGCAAGAATTTTTCGCCCATTCCAGAATCATCAAGAGCGCTCTTATTGATTCAATCCCGGCTGTCTGCGGCAGGCTCTTCACCTTCCCGCGGCGGAGGTCTTCACCGGCCCGAGGCGCTGAAGAGCGTCCAGGGATTGTCCTCCAGGGGCTTGAGATAGGGAGCCTCCCAGGCGAACTGCGGGTTGTCGATGAGGAACTGGTCCCAGGTGAAGGTCGAGCCGTCGGGGTGGCCTATTCTGGCCCAGAAGCTCATCGATTTCGCGAGCGTCGCATCGACTACCTTGGCGTCATTGGCGCCGAAAGGACGGGGTGCCTCGAAGCCCGGCATCTCCGGCACATTGGTGATCTCCATCCGGGCCATCAGCACCAGCCCGCCGGGGTTGATCCTGCCTAGGGCTTGTTCATACTGATCGGCTTCGAACTGCTTGCCCAGCTCCACATCAACGGTGCCCTTGTACTGGGTCATGAGGGCATTCCATCGCAGGCGCCTCGCGGTGACACAGTTGGTGTTGGCAAGCGCCATGGGCCAGTTCTGGCTGGTGTCCCAGCAGGTGGGGCTGCACTCATCCCTGATCATCTTGGAGTCATCGACATAGTTTTCCCCGTCGTAATAGCCCTGCCTGGAGCGGTAGAACGAAGAGTTCACGAGCCCCAGCTCGAGCTTTCCTATCTCCCTGGTGTTGACGTCGCCGATGAGCCAGCTGTTGGCATAGGCGCCGTTGTTATTCTCTCTCATGATCCGCACGAAGTCATCGAGGGAGGCTGAGTACTGCGCAGCCTTTCTTGCCCGGACAAACTCGGGCACGCCCTGCGTGTCAAAGCCGGAGTAATTGCCGATGGTGGTCTCCGTGATGACAATGCCGGCTGAGTTCACGTAGAAGTCGGTGCCGCTGTCGATGAAGCCGGGCCAGGCCTGCATGATGATGCTGTATCCCGACGAAGGCTTTATATCAAGAATGATTTTCCCTCTCTGGCCGATTATATAGTCATCCCAGGAATTGTGCCCCATGACCACGTTACCGTCCTTCGTGCAGGAACCGGTGGCGATAAACGCTGAGCATCGCATCTTCGGAATCCGTCCCCGGTGGATCTTTTCTGTCGTCGTTGAAATCGAGGGAAGGTAATATTCCGAGAGCTCCATATTGGCGTTCGATGCTATCATGTCCGTCACATCATAGGACATCCCCCTCGCCTGCAGCCCCGCCGCAATGCCTGCAAGCTCGTCCATGTACTCCTTCTCTATGCGGGGAGCCATGATTGTTGCTGCCGCGTTCCGGTAAAAGTCCCAGTCCTTGCCGGTAGTGTTCTGGAGATACACTTTCAGCACCGTGATGAAATCATCTATCTCGGGAGCGCAGAGATGGCCGTACTGGTAGCCGCGATCACCGGGTGCGCCTTCGATGTGGATGAAGACCCACCCCCCTTTTTCCTCGCGTGAGGCTTTCGCGAGAATACCGCCGTCCCCGCAGCCTGCAGCCTGGGCGCTCCCTGAGCCGGAAGACGAGCAGCCTGAGAGCATGAAAGCTGCGGCGAGCAAGACGAGGAAGAGAGCTGAGAGCGCGGAGAGATAACGCCTGTGTTTCATGGAAGCCTCCTTTTGAGTGGTGCACAAGCCGGCACGGTACTTATTCAGGTAAATTCCGGAAATGTCCGAATAGTTCCTGGCGAAGAGAGGCAGGAGGGGCCAGAGAGAAAAAAATTCCAGGAAGCGGTGCTCAGGCACCTGCGATTCAGCTCGATTGCACCAATGGCCGGGGCCGGTAATTTATGATGCCTTGTTGAAGTACTGCTTCAGCGCCGTCTCTATTACTACTATCCGCTTGACGCCTTTCTCCTTCGCCTCTTTCTCTATGAGGTGAGCCAGTTCTTCATTGAGC
This sequence comes from Candidatus Eremiobacterota bacterium, assembly GCA_031082125.1. Lineage (NCBI taxonomy): Bacteria > Bacillati > Vulcanimicrobiota > Vulcanimicrobiota bacterium. Next base: position 24,845 of record JAVHLM010000027.1, on the reverse strand, counting down.
CTCAGAAAGATATTCTTTTTGGTGCGCTTCCTCTCCCCTCTTGCATTTCTGCACACCGGGCACCCGCATCCTTTCTTGTGGCCCATGCGCTGGCGGATTTCAGGGTAGGGCTCTACCCAGATAACATCATCTCCTTCTACCTGAGATGGTTCCGGGATGGCAATGTCCCTGTTCAGGTTATGCTTTATTGCCATCGAGAGCACATCCTGAGACCTGCTCCTGAGCTCGTCCAGATTCTTGCCCTGCGTGATGGCATGAGGGAAATCAATGAACTCAATAAAATACATGGTATCAGATTCTTTCTGGTATCTGGCAGGATACCTCATCATATTATTTCCCCCTTTTTTTCTTTTCAATTTCTCTCATCAGCTTTTTCACCCTGTGCTCGATTCCCGCTGACACTTCTTCTGAATAGCGGCGGATTATGGGAACATACCCGTCAATGAGCTCATGGGTCCAATGATCGTGCTCCGTTCCGTGCTCAAGCAGGAACCACCCCTGTGCTTTGATTTTTCTGAGAAGTTCTCTTACTCTCATAATTTTTATTCCTGTTATTATATTATAACATTTATATATACATTAGACAATGCTGTTATGGAGAGCTCCTGCTATGACAATCTCCTTTTGATAAGCTCAAAAAGTGAGTCTTGGAAAAGCCGGAAAAGAATGATAAGATTGAAAATAACATCGCCTATAAGCCAGGTGACATCATACTGGTAAGCTTCGCGTCTGCAGAGAAAGAAGAAACCAAGCAGAGGCCCGCACTGGTGCTTAGCACCGAAAGCTATCATCTGGGGCGCAGGGAGCTTATCATGGCTGCAGTCACTGGCAATACCGGACGGATTCTCACAGGCGACACGGCACTCAATGAATGGAAAAAAGCGGGTCTCCTCTATCCCACGGTCGTCACTGCCGTTATCCGTACCATGAAGCAGGACATGGTAAGGCGAAAGCTGGGAAGTATCACCCCTGAAGATTTCCACTCGGTGATATGGAGCCTGAAAGAGATCCTGAGCCTCTAATCGGCATTTGCCGCCAGGTGCAGGGGGACCGCACCCTCCAGATTGGCATCATGGCGGATGGCTCCATGGGCGAGGAGGGCCGCGTATTCCAGGGAGAACCGATCACCATTTCCAGAGATACCAGACTCACCGCGGCCTTGACCGGGAGGTGATGAGAGATCTTGTGAGCTGCAGGTGGGTCAAAGCAGGTAGGAATGTCATCCTGACCGGCCCCACGGGGATCGGCAAATCGTGGATAGCCTGCGCTCTTGGAGTCATCAGAATGATCTTCTCTATCCAGGCCCTCTGGTGAACCTAAGCAGTCTGAAATAGCTCTGCCACCGTTTCGAAAGCGCATTGGGATAGCATAAGGTAAAGTCTGCGGTCAGATTTAAGATATGGCGGCACGCGGGTCGGCAGGGAAACCGCCGCAGGTGACTGCGTTTCAGAGGCCGTTCTCTATGGCCTTACGGATGTCTCCCTCCTGTGGGTAGCCCGCTTTTGCCCAGCTTCCCTTCACCAGGACCACGCCGCCGGCAAAGGTCACCCCGCACCCGGCGGGATCATCAAGGTTGACGAACTTTATCTCTTTCAGGCCTTTGTTTACCGCTTCCCTGCCGATATCATCCTTGCAGACGGCCTTCACGGCACTCACCATATACTTCAGCCCCTGGTTCTCAAAGAACTTCATCGCCCTGAGGTCTTCGCTGAAGCTCTCCCATGCTACGGTGACCGGTATCTCCCGGCCTGCCAGGGCGGCAAGCTCGTCATGGTATCTCGGCAGCACCTCTTCCTGCAGCTTTTTGATAACGCGTTTCTCTTCCAGTCCCATGGTAGGTTCCTCCTTATTGTGCGAAAGCATTTTGGCCATGCCCCATGGAAAAACTGCCCATGGGCACCCCTTATGGATGTTTTCCGCTGAGCGCCGATTTCCTTCACCGGAATGAGACGAGAAAGCCAGGTGGCTCCCGGCCTTTCCGAACCGGCTTTACAGGGAATCGACAGGTCAGGAGCCATAATATCTTTCCCCCGCAAAAAAACATTCCGCCCGGCGGCAGATCCGGCATGAAGCACATGGAAACCGGCCCAATCTTTAGCTGGCCGGTCTTTTATGGCCTTCAGGGTCATTTTTGACCTTTTCACCCTTTAAGGGCCTCTGGCGGGGCATCCTGCAATGGCCAAATAACCCCTTCAATATGGGCTTTTCTGGGGGTTGTCCTTTTGCTTTTTCCCTCTCACTATGGTATCATTATTACATGGATACGTTTGAGACCCACACCATTCACTCAGTTTTCCTGCCCGATGAAGAAGAGCTTCTTCACCTCGCGGATCCTTGCTGCCTTAATGACCACGAGGACATGCTCCTTCTCCCCGAGCCTCATGAGCTTCCCGAGGGGACCCCCTGCAGGCCCGGGCACCTTGTTAAAATCACCAGGGAGGGCCTCATTCCCGAAGCAGAAAGGCTCACCGAGGACATCACCTTCGGCTCCATCGACAGGGACGAGCGGGCATCACGGATCGATTTCACCCTCTGTGAGGCAGTCCGCGGCCGCCTCGCACTGGATCTTCTGCTCGGCGGCCTTCTCGTCACTCTTAAAGCGAAAGGGGTTGATCAGTTAGGATACCGCTCCATGGGGACCTTCGCCACGGAGCATCTCTCGTTCTCGGGGCGCACCGCGTCGGAGCTGATGCACAACTTCGAGCTTCTCAGGGCGCTCCCCCTCACGCGGGAGGCCTATCTTGAGGGCAGAATCGCAAAGAGCGCCCTCAGGCATCTCTCGAGGGTCGCGACGCCTGAGAATGAGTCCCGGTGGCTCGCCGTTGCAGAGGTGCGCTCCCTGTGCGGCCTCGAGGGGGAAGTGAAGAAGGCCCTCGCCGAAGGGAAGGCCGGATCGGCTCCCGTTTCCGCAGGTGCTCCCGAAGCCGGAGACGAGGGCACAATGATGTATTTCAGCGTGGCGCCCTCACTTGCCCTCACCTGGGACTTCGCCCTCTCCCTCTTCAGGGACAAAGAGCACTATGACGGGCCTGTCGCCGGATTTGTCGAGGCGCTTCTCGCCAATTACCTGACTTCCGGGGAGGTCACTCCAGAGCTTCCTGCCATCGATAGCGAGGGGAGCCGCCCCATATTCTCCCGGGTCCCCCTCCTGAAAAGGCGGATGAGAAACCGGCGTGTGAGCGATCCCGATGAGGTTGTCGGGCATGCCTTCGGAGGCCTTTCCTTCAGCTCGCCCTGGGAGCAGCCCTGGAGCATCCATTTCCCGTCGTGGCTGGAAGAGTGCCGGCCGGGAAGAGACGCCGGGGTCTCCGCCAGGGCGGTTGCGGGCCGCCTCCGGAGGGCCGCCTCTATCCGCCAGAGGCTCGACGTGGCAGCGGGGATGCTCCTTCGGGCGATGGATGAGAGGCAGCTCCACCGCCTTCTCGGCTATGAGTTCATCGAGGACTATGCCGGGGAGCGCTGCGGCTTCTCGATGGCGCAGACCCGCCAGATCATAAGGCTCGCCGAGGGATTCCGCCGCCACTCCCTCACCGAAGAAGCCTTCAGGAAGGGCGTCATCACCAGGGAGCAGGCGCGCCTCATCCTCCCTCTGGTGGACTCCAGGAATGAATCGCAGTGGATTGCCTATGCCGCGAGCGTGCCCACGGCGGACCTCAGGGAAGAGGCGGGGCGAGTTGCCAGGATCCTTGAATATGACTGCCTGGTCTCCCACAATTATACTTTGCTTCCCGGCCTCCGCTATCTCACCGACGAGAGGTTCCGGGGCCTTTCTCCGGAGGTGCAGGACTGCATACGTGATGGCTCGTGGTATAAGGGCCCCTCTCTTTGCTCTTCGTGGCCTCTCGCGTCAGACGACGAGAAGCTCATTGCAGGCCGCGACAGGCGCTTCGATGCGCCCTGGAAGTATTTCAGCGATGTCGATGAGATGATGGCCTCTGAGGCTTCCCATGAAATTGAAAGAAATTCCAGGCTGTGTGCGGGGCAAAAGGCCCGGCAGATCTGCACCATTCCCCGGGGCGAGAATCCCGAGGAGACCTTCCTGGTGGACATCCTCACGGCGGGAGATCCCTCGCCGGCGGCAGGGAGCTCCATGATGATAAAGTTCTTTCTCCCCCGGGAGCTTGATCAGGTCTGGAACGTGGCGGCACGGGCTTTTCTCAGTCATATCGCTCAGGCGGAAGGCGCCGGTGCCACAGATGATGCCTTGGGTGGCCCTGAAGAGAGATTCCTTGCCGCCCTGCTTGCTGATTACCTGACCACCGAAGGGCATTTCCACAGAGCATCACATCACCATAAAATCCTGAAGCGCGACCGGTTCCGCTGCCAGACCCCCGGCTGCCGCTGCAGGCGCAAGCTGCATGTGCACCATATCATCAGGCGCTCCCAGGGGGGCACCGATGACCCCTGGAACCTCATTGTGCTCTGCGAGGCCTGCCATCTCCACCTCCTCCATGGCCTGCGGACCCTCACCGTGAAAGGCAGGGCGCCTTACGAGCTCACCTTCACCTTCGGCTCCCCTTCGGAAGGCACCCCTTTCCTGGTCTATGAAAAGGGTCTCCTGTCACTCTCACCTTTCCCCGGATAAGCACCAGCGGTATTGTAACCGCCGCAGCCATCACTATCGCCGGCGCAGAGCCTAGAGCCCCCCGGTCCCGGTCCAAGCCCCTCACCCAGCCCGAGTCCTCTTCCCGTGCCAGTTATTACAGGAGCTGCTCCAGCGTCCGTTGCTCAGGGCTCCGATATCATCATCTCTGGAACGGACTGCTATGCCATCTCCTGAAAAGCCCGGAGAGTTCCTGGTGAGCCCTGCACACGGTGTCCGAAATTTCTCACCGGCGCCTGATTTCCCATGCACTTTTCCCACCCCATGAATCTCCAGCCTGTGGGACAGCCGGAGAGCTTTGCCGAGAAGCGCCCAGGGGTGACCGGTGTGACGAAAATACCGGGGAAACCATGATCCATGTGATGACCAGGTGCCCGCAAAAGGCTCTTTCCAGCAGGAGGCCTTCCCCGGTTTTAACAATTTCTTAACATTCCGGCAATATTTCGTTAATTGCTTTCCTCCCCATGATCCCTTATACTTAAATTAACAGTAAATTATGTAAACAATAAAAAGTGATTACATAGGAGGCAGCGATGACAGAGAGCACCGTCACCCAGGTCCCGGGAAATTTCACTCAAGCTCCTCTTCACTCACCGCCGCAGGGCTCCCGCGGCGAGGCACCCAGGCCGTCAGCGGGCCTTCAGGGCGCCGCCTTTGATCCCGTGGCGGCATTCCAGGCGAACAGCTTTAACAACTCTGTGCTTTCCCATATCGAAAGGCTCACCACCATGCCAAGGGCAGGGCTCCTTGCTCCCCAGGGAGCCTCGGCGACTCCGCCACCGCCCACCGGTGCCCCGCCAACGACCTTCTCTCAGACAGCAAGGAGCAATTTCGCTCAGTGGGATACAAACCATGACGGCTCCCTCTCCAGGGAGGAGCTTCAGAATGCAATTGTCAGCTCATCGAACAGGGGCGACAATGCTGCTGCCCTCTCCACGCTCTATACGCTCTATGACAAGATCAGGAGCCTCTACCCCGACGGGACATTCGTTGAAGGCGGAGTGAGCCTCAACGACCTCAGTGTGTATGAGCACAGGAACCAGAACAGCCCGAATGACGATACCACATCGAGCATCAACGGGCGCTTCAGCTCAATGAGGGCCCAGATCGCCGGGCAGTCCAGGCAGGTCTTCGCCAACGGCGCTCCCAATCCCGAGGCGATCCAGCAGGGGTACCTGGGTGACTGCTACTTCATCGCGCCCCTCTATGGGCTGTGCCGGAACAACCCCCAGGCGGTGAGGAACATGATCACCGACAACGGGAACGGGACTTACACCGTGCGCCTGCCGGGGCGGGATCCCGCCACGGTGAGCACGCCCACCGACGCCGAGATAGCCATTTACGCCTGCGCGGGGGCTGACGGGCTGTGGCTCGCCATCATCGAAAAAGCTTACGGCCAGACCATCAACAACGGCGCATGGTTCTCGACGAGCACCATCCCCGCCGAGGCCGCCGACGGTGGCGGGCTCATAAGGACGGGGCTTGGAGCGGTGACAGGCCACGGCGTTGACGTGGACTGGCTCTGGTGCACCAGGTACGGCACCACCAGGAACAAGCTGCAGGAGGCCCTGCAGAACGGGAGGGTCATCACCGCGGCAACAGTGAGAAATCCCTCCCTCAGGGGAATTGCGGGAAATCACGCCTACGCAATCACCGGGCACAATGCCGATACCAACAGGATCAGGTTCAGGAACCCCTGGGGCTTCGGCGGAGAGCCCACGAACGCGGGGGGACAGGCGCAGGACGGCAGCAACGACGGCATCTTCGAGATCTCCATGGAGGACTTCTATGCCAACTTCACTGCCATCGGGTATGACGAGGGGTCTTAAGCGTGGGGCTGCTCAGGAAGTTTGATTGCTCCGTGGTATTAGTGGTATACTATGAAGGGCGGGACTCTTCCCGGAAGCTCCGGAATCAGCGTGAAGGGGCTGTCTCTGCAGCAACCGGAGCCGGCACCGGCTGACATGAACTTCTCCACTATTTCCCTGTTGGCGGGGGTAGTGCGGGGAGTAAGACCCTGGCAAAAAAAATCGGGGTCTGTCCCTCTTTCGTACTAGTCAAATATCTCAGATGTCGGTATATAATATAAATACGGTATTTTCATGCAGCTTCAGGGGGGAAAGCATGTCAGATGATTTCAGCATAGGCAGCATCGACAGCGTACAGAGTTCTGCTCCTCAGCCGTCGGCCAGTGACTCAGGCCAGGCATCAGCGACTCCGTCACCATCCGCACCGGGCATGGACCCGTCCGGGACGGAGGGAAGAGATGACGGTGCCTCTGAGAGCATACAGAACAGGGTCACGAACCCCGAGGACAGGGCAACCATCTCGACAGAGTCGAGAGAAGACCTCACGGGAAAGGCTGACGAAAAGAAGCCTTCTCCGAATGCCGGGAAGAATGCCGACTCCGGGAAGGGTGCGGCTCCTCAGGACTCCGGCAGGACAGATGAAAAGGGCAGTGATGAAGCACTCGCCTGGTTCAATGACAAGCTGAAGAGCCTGAATGACAAGGACACGAAATCAGCGGGGGAAAGCAGCAACGCAGGCCCGGCTGCCGCAGACGGCACTGCCGGCAAGCCCGCTCCTGCGCATGCGGCAGAGCCCGTTTCACCACCTAAGGAGAGCAAAAAGGAAACATCCCTGGACAAGCTCATCTCCATGTTCAAGGATCCCTCACTTCCAGGAAAGACTGCCAAGGAACGCATGCAGCATGTGCTGGATTCAACGAGAAACGGCAGCAGCAGCCTGCATTTCGCGCAGAAGTTCGATGACAGCGGATTCAATCCTGATTTTCAGGACGGGAAGCTCCTGAAGAACCCTGAGCTCTCCAACAACCAGGTGGGACATTTCCTCACTGCCGTTGACTGCGCGTCCACGAGCGGGCCTGCTTATTATGGATATCAGAGAGCAGCCATAGGCCATGAGAAGTCCGGCGACCATGAAGGCGGGTCATGGAACAACGTCGTGCAGACGTGGCAGGCCAGCCATGCCGACGTGGGCAGCTTCGAATCGGCCATCGAGAGTGCAAAGGCCGGTGACAGGAAGGGCGTGAAGGACTCAGTGGCCAAGATTCTCACCGATCTTCCCTATACGCACGAGCCCTGGCCTGCAGATAATCCACGCAGAGGGAACAGCCACCAGGATCTTGCATTGACTGCATACGGATATGCGCTGGAACAGAAGATACAGGACGGCTCACTCGCTACTTCGCAGGATGTGGCCCAATGGCTTGAGAAGAACCTGAAATAGCAGGTCCTTCAGAGTTCTGCCGGCACCCCAAGAGGGCAGTCGTTACGGCTGCCCTTGGACTCAGTGCATATCCCACTACGAGTTTCTTTCCCGGTTCTATGATATGATGATTGATGGTCCGTGCGGTAAGATCTCTACTCAGATTGAGGATAGCTGGCAGACGGGGCTCCTGCAAGGACCCGCCCCCATTCAGAAGCCGCAGTGCGGGAGGATGACCGACCTGTCACCCCTTCGGGAACCAGCTTCATCATTGACGCGGGGAAGGGCGCCCTCACTCTTTCGCCCCGTGGCGCTCCAGAAGCTCCACGATATTCCCCGGCCTGTATTTTTTCGCATAGTAGAGAGGGGGCTGGCCGCTCCTGTCCCTGCTGTTGACCTGCGCGCCCTTTGAGAGAAGGAGCCTGACGGTCCCGGGGTGCTCCGCCCACACCGCTCTTTGAAGGGGGGTGTCGCCGAGCGTGTCAACCTCGGCCCCCAGCAGGCGGGGATTTCTTTTCACGAGCTTTTCGGCCGATGAGGCGTCCCTGTTCTGCAGCGCCGCGCAGAGCTTCTTCATGTCGCTCCTTCCCCCGCAGCCGCAAAAAAAGAACAGGAGGGATCCCGCCACCAGAACCCCGAAAAATGCTGTCAGATATTTACCATAATTCGCCATAGCAGCAGTCCTCGCTTGCAGAAATGGAGCCGGCTCTGCCCCCTGGAGCCCTCTCTCTTCAGAAGTCGCCGGAGAAAAAGATCAGGACCGCCGTCACCCTGAAAAGATCGCAGGGAGTTGCCGAGCCCCAGATGGAGCCGTTCTTCCTGATGGTGCCGCCGGACTCGATCTCACCGACGATTGAGCCGTTGACGCGGAGCGTGCCGCTTGACTCGATTTCCCCGTAGATGCTGCCGTTCTTCCTGATGGTGCCGCCGGACTCAATCTCACCGACGATGGAGCCGTTCTTCCTCACGGTGCCGCCGGACTCAATCTCACCGACGATGGAGCCGTTGATGCGGATGGTGCCCCCCGATTCCACGGTGGCCCAGAGGCTTCCCCCCCTGCGTATGGTGATCTCGCCGGCTGCCGCCGGCATCACCGCCGCGAGGAGCAGCGCTGCTGCAAAGATAATGATAAGGGCTCTCTTTTTCATGGTCTCTCCTCCTTTTCTGTCCTTGTCCCTGAAAAGCTTCAACGCGGGGGGCCCCGGGCCCTTTTTCACGTATTCTTCAGCCACTTGAAGGGGCCTCCGGTGGAATGGAGATGGAGGAGGGCGAGCCACGGCTCCTGCAATCCCGGAAAATCCCTCTTTTCCGGGGCTGCACCTTGAAGGAATTCATCGTGAAGGCGCGAACTTTTCTTTTTGCCAAAAAAAGCGGTAATCAATGAAGCACCTCTCCACGCATAACACGCAGCAACTCTCAAGAAAGTGCTGTTTCTGGCAATCGCCCTGCACGCTCATATGCCGATCTGCACCAGATTGGTGGCACAATAGCTGCAAGAGAGGTGGCTTCAATGAAAACAATCACTCTTCTTTTCCTGCTTGTCTTTATCCTGGCTGCCGCGCTTCCATTGGCGGCACAGAATGCCGGAGGTAAAACCGGTGACGTGAGCCCGGAAGATTTTGATCAGCTCCGGCGGGCCATCAATGACTCAAATCTGGACAGGGTGAAAGAGCTTGTCATGGCTGACCCCCGGCTGGTCAATTGCAAGGACCGATTGCAGCGCACGCCTCTTCAACATGCTCTGATGAATGGCCGGGAAAAGATAGCGGAATTCTTGATTTCGAAAGGGGCAAGGATAAATGAAAAAGGGGAGCGCGGAACTACACCGCTGCTCGATGTGATTGAGAGTGGATATGAATATTCATATATTGAGAGCACCATCAAGCTCCTTATCTCAAAGGGCGCCGATGTCAATGCCGGTAACAGTAATGGCAGAACCCCGCTGCACAGGTCTCACTTTGGCTTGAAGACAATAGATATCATGAAGATCCTCATTGCGAGCGGGGCGAATATCAACGCGAGGGATTCAGAAGGGAATACCCCGCTTCACTCTTATTACAAAAACTATGAGGTGAGCTCCGCCGGCCCCATTATAGAATGGATGATTGCTCACAAGGCTGACATTAACGCAAGGAACAACAATGGCGACACTCTTCTGCACATTACCAGCTTTCTCGAGCCTTTTCCCAGATTTCTGATCATGCGGGGTGCCGATCCCCTCATCATGAATAAAAAGGGCAAGACCATTCTTAACCACATTATCTCAAGTGATCGTGTCTTCAGTTACTATCGGCCTTACATTCAACTGGGCGCTGCCCTTGATCTGCCGACTTACAAAGAGCATGGAGTGAAGCTGAAAAGTCTCAACCCCAGTGAAGCAGCGCTTGCGGGTATCGCGATACTGTTCGATAATCTGGAGAAAAAAACCACGCCCCTTCACCTGGCGGTGAAAAGCGGCACCATCAAGAATGTGAAAGAATTGCTGAAGAATGGAAAGGACGTGAACTCAATTGATGAATTGTGGCGCACACCTCTGTATTATGCCCCCTCAAGGGAAATTGCGCAATGTCTTGCCGACAGGGGAGCCCGTATGGACATATCTGACATCTTTGCAATGAGCCCCCTCAGTCATGCGATCTATTACCGCAGAAACGCACTTGCAGACTACCTGCTCGAAAAAGGCGCCAAACAGTTTCCCACGCTTGACGGCTGGCTTCCCCTTCATTATGCCGCCCTGAGGGGCAACGTGAAAATCGCGAAAAGCCTCATTAAACAGGGGGCCGATATAGAAGCCCGGGATAGTGCGGGCTCCACACCCCTTATAATATCAGCCCTGCACGGCACCGGGGAAGTTTCAGAACTGCTGATTATGAGCGGCGCAGATATCAACGCCAAAGACTCTTCTACAGGCATGAAGCCTCTCCATTATGCTTCCAGGGAAGGTCATGCCGATGTGGTTCGGCTGCTTCTGGAAAAGGGCGCAGACATGAAAGAGAGCGTCGATATAAGAAATGAGACGATGACCCCGCTTCGATTTGCCGTTGAGGAAGGCCATAAGGATGTCATTGAGCTCCTGCTGCAGAAGGGAGCGGAGGTGAACACTGTTTATACCTTTCTCGGCGCCGCCACCGCCAAGACTGTTCTTGACATCGCCACTCGACGTTATGTCAGTCATCTCCATGATTTTGACGCCGGAAAATATGATGAAATAATCAAACTTCTGCAGAAATACGGTGGGAAAGACGCAAAGGAGCTGAAGGCAAGGTAACTCCTCTCCCCGGGTGAGCGGCCGCCCTTCCCATCAGATAGTCAACTGGAAAAATGAACTTTGAAAGGAGAATAATCATGACTGCTATAACCGAAAAAGAAAGAAGCGAATTATTACGCAAAAATACGATCAACAAAATATCTCAAAAGAGAATGAAAGAGCTCCTTAAGAACGAAAAATATCCCCGCTCCGCCAGATACGACCCGGCGTGGGTACTGAAGGGCTGGATGGGGCCCAACGTTCTCTGGCTGACGGAATGGCTGACCGGACGGATGGAGCTCAAGCCCGGCATGCGTGTGCTGGATATGGGTTGCGGCAAGGCCTTAAGCTCGATCTTTTTAGCCAGGGAATTCGGGGTGCAAGTCTGGGCCAACGATCTCTGGGTCACGGCTACGGAGAATTGGCAACGCGTCAAGGAAACGGGTATGGAAAAACAGGTGTTCCCCATCCACGCGGAAGCGCATGAACTCCCTTACGCCGGGGACTTCTTCGATGCCATCGTCAGCCTGGATTCTTACCAGTACTACGGCACGGATGAGATGTACCTGCCCTACTTCATCAAATTCCTGAAACCGGGCGGGGAGATCGGCATCGTAGCACCGGGGCTGAAGAAAGAGATAACCGGTGAGCCGCCGGAGCACTTTATGAGGGTAAAAGCCACCGGGGCGCCCTTCTGGGTAGACGAGTGCTGGTGCTTCCACACTCCCGCCTGGTGGCAAAGGCACTGGAGCAGAATGAGCTGTATCGAGGAGGTAAAAGCCGACCATCTCAAAGACGCGGTCAAAGACTGGATTCAGTATGAAAACGCCTGTGATGAAGCCGGTACGCTATTGTTCCCTTCCGAGGTCCCCAACCTGGAAGCCGACGGCGGCCGCTGGCTGTCTTTAGTGGGGGTCACGGGGAGGCGGAAAAAAGGCGCCGGGCGGCAGGAACCTTCATCAGGGGCCGTACTGCATGATCACGCCCCCCGCTCCCACCACATAGACGGTGCCCGAGGAGGAGCCTCCTATCCCGTAATAAAGGATACCCCCGAGAGAAGTGCCCGACCAGGAGCTCCCGTTGAAGTGATAGACTGTTCCGTCGGCCGAAAGGGCAAAGATGTTGGATGAGGAGGTGCCCCAGATACCCAGGAAGTTCGCCCCGGAGACGGTGGTCTCGGTCCACGCGGTGCCGAAATGGATGACCTTGTTTCCTCCCACGGCGTAGATATCGCTGCCGCTCGTGCCCCAGATGCCCCGCAGGGTGGCATCCGTAGTCCAGTCCAGGTTCCATACGGAGCCGTTGTATTTATAGATGACCCCGTTTGACCCGTCGGGAGTGCCCACGGCATAGACCGGGCCCGTTGACGGATCGCCCCATATCCCGTAAAAGACCGTGTTCGTGGTCCCCACATCGGCGTAAGTCCACCCGGTGCCATCCCCTTTCGCAATTACTCCCCCGCTTGTCTGGGTTCTTCCCGCCGCAAAGATCTCCGACGCGCTTCTTGCCCATACCGCGTAAAAACTTGACCCCGCTCCTCCTGCAAGGGAATAATCATCTGCCCAGGAGCTTCCATCGTATTTCTGCACCACGCAGCTGCCGCTCCCGTCAGTTCCTGCCGCATAGGCGAGGCTGCCGGGGCCTCCCCATACCCCTTTGCCCCAGAACGTGCTGCCTGATGAAGACATCTGGCCCCAGAAGGTGCTTTTTGAGAGCTTCGCATTGGTGCCCACGGCAATCACATCGGAGCCGTAGCCGCACACGCCGTAGAGGGGGGCTATTGCCCCTCCCCCCATGGAATCCCAGGAGCCCGCTCCCTTTTTCACTATTATGCCGTCTTCACCTACGGCATAGCTGGTGGTTCCGTCTGTCCAGACGTCAAGGATGCCTTTATCAAAAAGGCTTGAGTCGCTCCATGTATTGCCCCCGGTATCATGGCAGACAGAGCCGGTCGACCCTATAAAGCCTGCGTAGATATTAATGGCGCTGCTTCCAAAGATGCTTTTTGGCGTTCCGATCCCCGACCCAAAGACGGTATCCCACGTAGTTCCACCGTCGCTGGTATAGGCGATATTTTTCGGGCCGCTTGAATTGAGAGTCCCGCAGGCCCAGGCTTGGGTCCCGCTGGCTGCCCACACATCATAAAGAATATCGCCGACACTTCCTATCTGCCCTGTGGCCCATGACCCTGTATAGTGGGCGATGGTGGCGCCCGATGCGCCGCTTGCACCTGCCACGTAGTAATTACTCGATGAAGTGCCGGCTACTCCATGAAGATCAACGGAAAATGCGCCGACCGGGGACCAGGAGGCGGCGCCGTCCCCTTGCAGAAATGTGCCACTGTTTCCCGCCACGAATACATTCTCTGAATCGGCGCCCCATACGTCATTGAGATCTGAGGTGCCCTCGTTGACGGAGAGCCAGCTCTGCTGATCGCTCGAGTAGGTGATTTTGCCTCCGTTTCCCACCAGCACCAGGTGCTGGGAGGAGGGACCGGTGCTGTAGCCCCATATGCCGTTGATAGTGCCGAGACCGGGCGACGGGGTATTGTCCGACCAGATGCCCCCGGAGAGCTTCAGCACGACGCCGTTTTCGCCCGCCGCGAAGCCGGTTGATGAATCACTGCACCAAATGGCGTTCAGGGTATTTCCCCTCGAGGCGGGGTTGACCTGTTTCCATTGATAGGTGGGGGAAGGCGATGGTGACGGGCCCGGGCCCGGCCCCGGCGGCGCGGTCGGAGAAACGGAGGGCTGGGGTGAAGGCTGGGGTGATTCCGAAGGGACCGGAGAAGGAGAGAGCGTCGGCGTGGGCATCGGCGAGGGTGAGGGAAGAGGCGACATGGTAGGGGTGAGGACCATCGTCACCTCGGGATTGTCGCCGGCCACCACGTTCACGTCGAAGGTGGACTCGGCCAATGCCTCATCTGCCGCGTTGCTTGCGAGAATCCTTATGGTCTTCCAGCCAATGGGCACATTTTCTATCGTGGCCGTCGCCGAGTCCCCCGCGGCGGGCCTGTCGACGCGCACCGGCGGCACGGCGTTATCGGTGGTGCCGCGCTCATAGAGGTAGATGGCAAAGTAAGCGGTGCCGGCGGGGATCTCGCGGAGGAGAAGCTCGTCCTTCCCCCCTGCGATGCCTCCCGAGAGCTTCACGATGCCCTCGGCGCCATTCCGAGGGAAGGGGAGGGTGATGACAACCTTCGCTTTCCCCGGGCTTCCGCCGGAAAAGCCCCCGCCCGCAGCGCCTCCGCCTCCTGCGCAGCCTCCCGCGAGGAGGCTCGCTGTATAGAGGCAGAGCAGAAGCACTGAAAGCTGAACGGAGAAGCCTGGAATAACCGTAGTTCCCTTCATGGAGACCTGCCTTTCCTGCACAGGATAGTGCCATTTTATTATAAAAGGAAATGCATGAAATGTCCAGACTCTCAGGGCTGGTATTCAAGCCCTGCAGGCTGCCGGGACCCTCGCCATCCCATGAGCTGCGGCAGAACCCTCAGGCGCAGACCCGCTTTTGTGCCGTGCCTGCGGAGGCTCGATGAAAATAATCTCCTTTATCGACGACTTTCCGGTTTACTGACGCACCTCTTCCCGAAATTTCCTGTATACTATCCGCGGAGGCCGGGGGGCGCCGGGATCTAAGCTTCTATCCTCCACAATGCTTATCGATAGCAATATCGTTGACATTATATATAATTCTGATATAATATTATCAAAAGGAGCACAACAATATAATGGATATAGTAATTTCGCCCAAATATCAGATTTTAATCCCCAAAGAGATAAGAAAGGCTCTTAATATTAAAAAAGGAGAGAAATTTCAGATTTTTGTGAAAGGAAAAGTAATTACCTTGGTGCCTGAAAGACCGCTAAAAGAGCTGCGAGGCTTTCTCAGGGGCATGGATAGCCACAATCTCCGGGAAGAGGCAGAACGAATATGAGGGTAATTGATTCCACCGGATGGATTGAATACTTTATTGCCGGGCCTCATGCAGATGAGTACGAGGAGTATCTTGATGATCTCTCCACGATCTATACGCCAACGATTATTCTTTATGAAGTATACAAGAAAGTCAAAAAGGAAAAAGGCGAGGAGAATGCATTGATTGCCATAAGCCAGTTAATGAAAACCCGCACCGTGCCTCTGGACAGCAACCTGGCGCTGCTCGCCGCAGATTTCAGCGTAAGACATTCTCTTCCCATGGCAGACGCCATTGTGTACGCCACGACCATTGAAAAAAACTGCACTCTCATTACTTCTGACGAGCACTTTGCCGCTCTGGACAGGGTGATATACGTCCCGAAATAGATCATCGCCATCATAGCAGATCGGCGGTTCTTGATAATTGCAGGATACGATTTCATGAGAGACAGGCAGGCCCCTCTCAATATCTACGATGAGTCGGGGCTTCGGGAGAAGTGGCGGCGCTGCTGGGGAAAACAGGCAGTAAACCGGGGGAAGCCTGAAGAGGTTAATAGAATACTGTATTACGGGCATTGCCTGCCCTCCCCCTGGAGGTGGAATTATGATGATTGAAAAACCTGATGGAGTAAAAGCGGCAGTTTTCTTTCTGGTAATCGTCTTTGCGGTGGTCTTTCTTTCTTCTTTATCTGCGCGGCTCATGGGCGGGAAAACGGAAGAGATGAAAGAGCAGAAACCACTCTCCATAATGGAAAGCATGACCATTGAAGAATTCGGCAAGGTTAACGGGTTGTCGAAAGAGGTCCTCAAGGAGGTCTTCGGTATTACCGTGAAAGAGGATCTTCAAAAAACCATTGGGGCGACAGGTATACCGAAAGAAGAGGTACTTTCAAAGATAACAAGAGAAGGTGCTTTACACGAAGAATTTGAATCAAAGAACTGGGTGCTTATACCCATCAAGTTTGCTCTCTGGTTCGGTTTTTTAACAATGGTTTTTGTGTTTATGCGCAAGGGTTTAATTACACCGAAGATTCGGAGAATTTTCTACTTTGTCGCTGTCGCGGTTTTCGGAGTCATTCTTGGCTCAGACCCAAGCCCCATGGGTACCGTGAAGGATGCCGTTGTTCTTTTGGGGACGAAGGGGGTTATTTTTCCTCCCCGCTTGATTGCCCTTTCACTCTTCCTTGTTACGGTTTTTCTCGCCAATAAATTCATCTGCTCCTGGGGATGCCAGTTCGGCACTCTTCAGGATGCTGTTTTTCGTTTAAACCGGAAAGACAACGACAGGACAGGCCTATTTTTTCAAATAAAACTTCCTTTTGTGGTGACTAACACAATTCGTATCGCCACATTTTGCGCACTTGCCATTGGCGCCTTCGCGTGGGGTTTTGATATTATAGGCGCTGTCGATCCTTTTAAAATTTATAAACCCTCTGTTGTCGCTTTCCATGGCTGGATATTTATCGGAGCGATACTTATCGCCGGGCTCTTCATATACCGGCCATGGTGTCATCTCTTCTGCCCCTTTGGTCTTGTGGGCTGGCTTGTTGAGAAGATAAGCATATTCAAGATACACGTCGACTACGACACCTGTATCGCCTGCGAAGCATGCGCGAAAGCGTGCCCGTCTTCTGTCATGGAGGCAATTCTGAAGCGTGAACGAACAATACCGGACTGTTTTTCCTGCGCGACCTGTATCGGAGTTTGTCCCACCCATTCCATCAGTCTGAAATCAGGAAAACGGATGGTGCCGCCTGAAGGTAAATTTAAAACGGACGTTGCGGAGGCCGGGGGCAGCCGAAATGCAGATTCCTCTTAATTTAAGAAGAGAGAGCTGGTGAGGTGCTATGAGAGAAGCCATCAGGCTATGGGTGCTTCTGGCCATTGTGGTTGCGACAGCCCTGACCATATCCGCCTGCCAGGCATTCGGAGCTGAGCAGGTCCCCGGCAGGGGGATACTCAGTGATTTCTCACCAATGGACCTGGAAATCGTCAGGGAGGCCAGGAACCTGGGAAGTATGACGCCGGAGATATGGCCGGGCTTCGACTTTTCTCACGTTCCCATCCTGCTGCATGGCAGAAGCTCCGAGCTCCTGATCGGTCATCCCTCGCCTCCGAAGGAGTTTGCGCCTCTCACCCTCCCTGGATGGACAGAGCCGCTCTACCTCACCGACAGACCGCTCATTCCGGGCTTAGCCGCAATGAGTATGCCCCTGGAAGGCACACAAATCCTGGCCGTTCCTGCGTATCAGCTTTATCCGATATTTTATCAGAAGCTCCGGGAGATACAGAAGCTAAAGACAGAAGTGACGATTGATTTCATGATTCCCATCTTCATCCACGAAGCATTTCACGGCTGGCAGATGACCAGGAACATCCGGAAGATGTTTTATCCCGTGTGCAACAATTATCCTGAGTTCTCCCCCTGGAACAATGCTATGAAGGATCTTGAGGGGAAGCTGCTCTATGAAGCGCTTTCCACACCCTCCCGCTTCAGGAAGCGCATCGAAGAGTTCCTTCTGATACGGTCGGAGAGGCGATCCAGACTCACTCCCGGGGACATGGAGATGGAAAATAAAGCTGAGTATACGGAGGGATTGGCCACGTATGTCGGATATCGAATTACGGAGAAGACCGGCAACGGGTATAGACCCGCCATCAGGGAATCGAGGGAATTTCATGGATACCGGTGTCCCGAAGTGAGAAATTATCTTCTCCAGTCCCTTCGTTTTGTCTCTGAAGGGGACAGGGGGAACCTCTCTCTCCCCTCCTATCAGCTCGGGCTGGCCGAGGGATTGGCCCTGGACAGGCTTGCGCTCCAGTGGAAGGAGGAGATATGGAAAGATGGAGTCTGGCTTGATGAGCTCCTGGCAAAATCTGTGGGAAAGAAGCTCGATTACGGCGCCGCGACCTATGACACAGCCTCCATAAAGCAGAGATACGATTTTCAGGATATCCTTGAAAAACAAGAGACCTTCTGCTCACGGGTGTGGAAAGAGCGGGAAGGCACCTATGAGGAATTCCTGAAAAAACCCGGCGCGAGAGTCGTCGTGGACCTTTCAGCAGCACCTTCAGGATTGAGCGAGATGTTTATTTCAACAGACCTGGTGAGGCTGAGGGAGGGAATTTTCCTTATAAAATCAGGCATCCAGCTTCTCGAAAAAGGCGGAACCTTCCGGATGCGGATAAGGGATATCCCCACGCTTTATGAGCCGGAGAAAAGACGATGCACGATTGTCCTCCCCCCGGATTTTCCCGCGCAGGTAAGAATAGTCAATGAGGGGAAACCCTGCGGCAACGGGAATTCTTCCTTTGTTCTGAAGGGAAAGATCGAATTGAGCTATGACGGCTTCAGCATCCTCGCCAGCTCATTGAAGTGGGCAAAGGAGAACAATAAAATCATTATTTATCCAGCCGCTGCCGCCCCGTAAAGAAGCACCACACCCCCAAGCCGGTAACGAAGAAGAGGATGCTCAGTTCTTTCAACCTCATCCATATGAAGTGATGAAACAAAAGCTTCGTGAGCCCCTTTATGAAGAGGTCCCCTTTCTTTCGGGCCACCTGTCGACTATTGCGTGGAAGATCCGGCGCAGTATTTGACATGCCGCTTCGTCAAGCGCCTTCTTCAATTCTCTGATAATGACCGGAAGAAGAAGGGAGTGGCGGAAGGATGCCCTCCTAGAAGCACTCCTGGTCCTTGCAGTCGCCGAATATGTCCAGGACCTTGTCCACGTGGAAATAGACAAGGAATTTCGCGGCCTCTTTATACTCCTCGGCCATCTTGCTGTCTCTCTCTTTCATGAGCTCATACATCTTGTCTTTATCAGTTTCTTCCTTGAGCTTCGTGAGGAAGAACCTCCGGCCCTTGAAATGAGCGTCTCTTTCGTAGAAAAGGTAAGCGGCATGGGGGTTCTCCCCCGTATTTTTATGCGTGAGACGGTCGGCCATGATGAAGGCGATTGTCTCGTCGCCCATATAGAATGGCTGGGCATAGTAGGCAAGGTCGGGTTTTCCATCCTTATCCACAGTAGCAAGCACACCGATTCCTCTCTTGGTGCTCAGGTAATCCTTGAGTGTCATGGTCATATCCCCTTTCTAGTCAAATCTTTTCCCATACCTGAATTATGATGCTGCAGATTCCCCGGGGATTCAGGGGGATCGTTATCTCCCCTGCTTCGGTGCTCCACAGGGCGCATATCTATATCTCTGCCTTCTTGCGACCTTCGGGTAGAGCAGCCGAAGCGTTTGAATCAGCTCAAAAAGGACTTTGAGGGAATTCCAATTGTGCGATTGGCAGATTTTCTCAGGACCATAGGCCAGTAAACAGAAAGAATTCAACTTTTGTGATAAATGCCTGGAATCAGTGCCGGCGGGCCTGGTGCAGGTGTTTTTCGAAGGCTTCATAATCCCGCGTTGTGGGCAGGCAGAACATCACCTGCAAGAGGTTTTCGGGGTGTTCAGAGAAATACTGCCTCACGGTATCGATCATCAGCCGGGCGGCCGTCTTCGGCGGCACTCTCCCCTCCCCTGTCCCGAGGGAGGCGAATGCCACGCGGAAAAGATTGAGCCGCTCAGCCTCTTCCATTGTCTTCCTCACGCCGCCGGCCAGGCGCTCGGGCTCGGGGCACCAGGCTCCCCGGGGAGTGTGCTTTTTGATTGAAACTATGTGTGAGATCCACTGGGGGCCGCAGTTATCGGCGATCTTGAAAGAATCAGTCACGACGGCGGTGCCCACCTCCCGGCCGCTTTTTGCCAGGCCTTCACGCAGGGCATCCAGTACCTCTTCCCCGGCAGCCACCAGGATGGCGTTTGCGGCGCCGCCTCCCATTTCGCCTGTATCCTTGGCGCCGTAGGCGATAAGGTCGGCATCGACTCCAGGGAGGCGGTCTCCTGTCAGGGTGATCCTCTCGTGCCTCTCTATGGCGAGCGAGGGGCCTTCCTGCCTGAACTTCGCCGCTCTCCTGGGCGGGTAATCGGCGAGATGGGAAAAAAGCTTCAGGCCATAAGGCTCAGGGATGAGCTCCTTCCCGATGCGGAGGCTCAGATCGCGCTGCAGCTCGAGCTTTATCTTCTCCCTCCCTTTCAGAAGCCACTTGAGAGCCACCCGGTGAGCGTCATAGTATTCCAGGAGGCACCTGAAGACCTCTTCAGGTATTCTGCTCTCCCTTATGGCCTCGGGAGTAATCCACGGTGTCATAAGCTCCTGAATATCCTCTTCCCGGGGAGGGCTCACTAGGGGTCTCAGCGTGGACATTGTCTGTGCCCATTCCCTTGCATAGGTCTCGCCATCTCTGTTCTTGAAAAGCTCCCGGAGCACGTCGGCGCAGGTAAAGCGTGACAGAAGCCACTCACGCTCTTCCGGAAGCTGCCAGAGACGCTCAAAGAGGGCACCGAAATTCTTGGGTGATCGCTCCCTGTCACCTTCTGGCCCATGGACCACATAGGCTTCCAGCGGTGCCATTGAATGCCTGTCGCCCCTTTCAATGGGACACCGCGTCAGCAGACGGCGCCTCGCCTTGTCTATGAAACCGGGATCCCTCACGGAAGCGATCACTGAAAGCTGGGGCGAGACCCAGCTTCCCCTGTCAAAAGCGGTCCAGAGGGACTCGAGGGAGGCTGATGTGGCGCCGCAGAGGAGCATCGCCGTTCCGGCGACAAGCTCATGGCGCCAGCCCTCATTGAAGAGAGTCTCAAGCTCCCTGTCGGGATCGGGGCTCAGGGCCATCGCTTCCTCCAGCAGGTCCAGGGTCCACGCGGCATCCGGGCCAAGATTAAGAAGCGACAGGTAAAGGCACTGCTCACTTTTCGTGACCTTGTCAAAGGAGGGGGTATCGCCGATCTCCATTCTTCACTGCACCTCCCGCCTTTTCTTTTTCTTCCCTCGTGGTTTTCTTCCTCTGTAAGTCTCAATGCCGGGTGCGGGATAGTGCCGTTGCTAAGTGCAGCGGACCCAGATATTCCAGAAGAGCTCCTCCTCGGCGTCGGCTTCGCTCTGCACCTGCGCCGCCTCCTCTTTCCGGCCCGTTTTTTCAAGCAGCCCGGCATAGTTTCTGAGCATGTGGTAATAAGGGCAGCTCGGGTAGGCCTGGCTGAACATTGCCTTCAATGCGGCGAGGGACTCCCTGAACAGCGGCTCGGCCTCCTCATAAAGGCCCAGGGCGCAGCACGCATCGGCGAGGTTCCCCTGGGCGAGCGCTTTCAGGAAACTGTCGCCGGGTGACTGCGCAAGGTATTCGCCATACCAGCGGGCCGCTTCACCATGGCGCTCCCTGCCGTGACAGCAGAGGCCGAGAGAGAAGAGGGCGCTGCTTCGCTCCCTGCCGTCCACCAGACCCCGGAGCAGCTCCTCGGCAAGGAGGTACTCCTTCTTTTCCCTGTAGGCCTCCGCCAGGGAGAGGACGTCCGAAGGCTTCAAGGGCATCGTCTTTCTTGTTTTCCCGAAGAGCAGGCTCATGGGAAGGTCAAGACACTGATACTTCGCGATCACCGCATCGGGTGAGAGCCTTACGCCGTGAAAACCGGAGAGGGGATCGACAGCCGCCATGGTGAGCACCTCCATGCTGAGTATAGCATGGAGCCCCGTGTCCTTCTGTGCCGCGGGGCACCGAGCCCTGCGCCAGGATACAGGTATGGAGCCGGTGGGAGCACTCCCGTTTTCATGCAATAATGGATAATGCCCCTCCTCACTGAGGGGAAAGTCCTTATTGTGCATCTGTATCTTTTTGGAAGTGCACCCATCTACGGGATGAGTGAATGCGGGTGTCTTGAAATGGACAGCGGTCTTGGGATATAATAGTGATAATTAGATCATTGGATGAAGGTCATCATGGTTGAAGGCCCGGCAGGGGACCCGCATGCCGCGGGAAACGTCAGATTATGGGGGAAAGAGGCATTCACCGGGGAGTCCTGTCCCGGTAAAAACGGGACACCTTCGCAGCCTTGCGGAAATCAAGAGAAAGAGGTGTATTTATGGAAATCTCTTCATTCAAGGGAATGGAACAGAAATCTCACGGCAGGCCGCAGAATACGGAGACTTACAAGCCCGGCGGTGAAACGAATCTATCGCAGAAGCCTTCCATGGGGGGGGCAGTCAGCAATAAACCGGCCCACCAGCCTCAGAGTGATGCCGCTCCGCCGGAACAGAGGTCCACATGGGCTCCTGCAATCGATAACTCCGGCTTATCAGAGGAGGCCCGGGAAATGGCCGACGAAAAGAAAAAGGCGAAAGGGCCTGAGGGGGATAATGCCTCGAAAACAGGGCAGCAGTCCTCTGTGGGGGTGCAGCAGGAGGGAACACGCTCTTCATACGTGCCACCACGGTAAATGAGGGCTTCCCCCGGCGGGGCTCCCGCCTGGGTTATCATGTGGCTCCCGCAATGAACCGGCCTGATCTGCAGAAGCCAGGCGTCCCTTTGAATCTCTCTCCCCTCGCAAGCATCCAGAACAGGGTAAGCACCGGGAATGAGTGAAGGTGATTCTCATGGTGAAAAGGCTGATTCTTCCTGCAGCGGCTCTTCTTCTGGCATTCATCGCCGCTTTCCTCATTCTCTCAAGGTCGCCATCGCATCATGCAAAAGCAAAGGACGTGAAGACCATGAACAGCAGCAAGGCCATTTTCGCAGGAGGCTGCTTCTGGTGCATGGAAGCGGCATTCAAGGACCTTCCCGGCGTAGAGCGCGTCGTCTCCGGCTATACAGGGGGGACAGGCGCCAATCCCACCTATGAGGAGGTCTCATCGGGAAGGACGGGCCACTTCGAAGCGGTGGAGATCACCTATGATCCCTCGAGGATCTCCTACGGTGAGCTCCTCAATGAGTTCTGGCGCCATATCGATCCCACTGACGGAGGGGGGCAGTTCGCCGACAGGGGGCCGCAGTACCGAACAGCCATATTCTATGCCAGCGAGGAGCAGCGCACGCGTGCCGAAGAGTCAAAGAAAGGTCTTGAAAAATCAGGGATTTTCAGCAGGCCTGTCGCGACGGAGCTGCTGAAGGCGGCACCCTTCTACCCCGCAGAAGAATACCACCAGCAGTACACCAGCAGGCAGCCCCTCCGCTACAAGCTCTACCGCGAAGCGTCGGGAAGAGAGCAGTTCATCAGGGAGCACTGGAAAGGAAAGTCCTGCCCGATCCCCGGTCTTTCTCCTTCCGGAGAGAAGATGGAGTCCCCGGTTCCGGGAGATGAAGCCCTCAGGCAGAAGCTCACTCCCCTGCAGTACCGCGTGACAAGGGAGAACGGCACCGAGCAGCCCTTCCACAATGAACACTGGAACAACCACGAGGAAGGGATATATGTGGACCTCATCTCAGGCGAGCCGCTTTTCAGCTCCACCGACAAGTATGACTCGGGGACAGGATGGCCGAGCTTCACGAAGCCCCTGGACCGCGGCGCTCTCGTGGAAAAAGTGGAGAGGGGCTCTTTTCTTGAGAGGACGGAAGTGCGCAGCAGGAAGGCCGATTCCCACCTGGGCCACGTCTTTGACGACGGGCCTCTCCCCACGGGGCAGCGGTACTGCATGAACTCCGCCGCTTTGAGGTTCATCCCCAGGAAGGATCTGGAAAAAGAGGGGTACGGCCGGTATATTGAGCTCTTCGAGAAGAAGCCCTCACCGTGATCAAAGCCTGTAACTCGCCTTCGAGCTTGATGATTCCTCCCACAAAAGCTTTACAGGAAGCTTTCTGACAGGGAGCACCAGGTGCTTCAGCTCATCGCGTCGGGCAAAACGGTGAAGGAAGTGGCCGAGATAACTTGTTATGCCATAAAAGAGGAGCTTGTGGTGTAGTGACAGGGGCATAACCTCGCCTGCCTGGAAGACCTACCCACCCTCTATCACGACCTCAGAGCCGGGATATTGGCAGATCTCTGCCTGTCGCCGGGAAGAGATGCTCCAGGGTTCATTGCCCGTTGTCATTATCTGTGATATGATAGATATAGATAAAGAAGGTAGCGAGGGAGGTAGTTGTATAAACAGGCGCGCCCTTTTACATCGTCTGGTCCGGGGCTCTCTCAATAATGTCCGTTTTTCCGACTTTTCGAGCCTCATTGAAGGTTTTGGCTTCACCCTGTCAAGGGTATCGGGAAGTCACCATGTGTTTTCTCATCCCGATCTCCCGGAGCAGATCAACCTTCAAGAAGTGGATAATGAAGCGAAACCTTATCAGATCCGACAGTTCCTGAGCCTGGCGGAGCGTTATAATCTTACCTTGAAGGAGTGAATATATGAGCGATTATCATATCAATATTTTTTACAGTGATGAAGATGGGGGCTACATTGCAGACATTCCTGATCTCTCTCATTGTTCGGCTTTTGGGGCCACTCCGGAAGAAGCACTCGCGCAATTGCGCATCGCCAGGGAAAATTGGCTGACCGCCGCGAGAGAGAATAACAAGCCCATTCCGCCGCCCCGCTATCGCCCGATCATTTACCAGGCTGCAAGTTGAATCTCCTTGAAGGAAGTGGCCGATGCCATGCACCTCCCGGTAAGGACGGTGAGCACCTATCGGACGAGATTCCTTGAGAAGCTGAACCTGAAGCAGCACCTCGAAAGCAAAGGCGCCAGGGTCATCATGACAAGGGAAACCAATACCTCCCTGACGGATGCCGTCTCGGGTCCCACAGAGCTCGGCGCCCGTGTCAAAGCGGCCAATGAGAGCAAAGCTGATGTCTTTGTCTCGCTCCACCAGAATGCCTCGGATAATCCCGGAACAGGCGGCACAGAAACCTATTACTGTTCAAAAGGAAGCGCGGCATCAAAGCTTCTCGCGAAGACCGTCCTCGCTCACCAGGTGGACAGTACCTGATGGGCGGAAGAAAGCTTCTGCTGATAATCCTCCCTGCCGCAGGCAAAGAAT